>JBHHYN010000019.1:0-34178 GCA_046757565.1 Gammaproteobacteria bacterium
AATGACGGGCTACTGTTTATATATCAACCCACAGATTCTGCTGAAGACCCAATAATATAAACGTACGGTGCGGCATATGAATGTCTATCAATGCCGGTATTGTACAAAGGCTCACCCTGATCCTGTTTTTCATTTTTCAAGTAGTCACGAAATCACAGAGCAAATCGATGGCCTCGACAACCGGCGTACAATAACTTCGTAAAAACAGTTTATCGATAATTGTATCATTACTTATTGCGGCAAGTGCCCTGCCACCGTCAAAATCAACACAAGCTACACGGGTTGAGAATTCAGAATTTTGTCTCCCGAAGACCTTGCCGGGAAGGCATGCGATACCCGTCTCTTCCAACAGGAGTTTACAAAACTGTTCTCCATCACAGGCCCCTTTTTTTATCAACCGGTCCCTTAAAGGGTCAAAATTCGGAAATAGATAAAACCCGCCCTTTGGTTCAGTAACTTCTGCACCGGCATCTACTAATTGTTGCCAGGCATAGTGACAAAGCTCCTTCAGGATCGTGCGGCATTTAACCAGATATCTCTCCAGTTCCGGGTTGGTAGAGAAGGCGCTGATTGCGGCAAATTGAATCGGCGCACTGGTGGATGTAAATGTTTCACTGGCTACTGCCGCCATTGCATCGAGTAACCAGATCAGTGAATCAGGAAAAACAAATGCACCAAACCGCCATCCACCAGCACCGCACCACTTACTTAATCCATTGCTGATAATGGTCCCTTCAGGGTAATAACGGGCTATAGAAGTATGTTTTCCATTGAAAGTCAGACCACAATAGATTTCATCGGCCAACAGCAATACGCGATAACGTCGGGCAATATCCGCAATGGCTTCAAGTTGATGATCAGTATAGGTCATCCCTGTCGGGTTTCCCGGATAATTCAGGATGAGTAGACGCGGCAGACCAGGATCGTGTTCACACATTGACTCCAGTGCTTCAGGAGTCACGCCTAATCCTGTCTCAATGTCCGTGGGTAACCAGTGCAAATTACGGCCAATGATCCGTGCTTGTGGTGCATAGGATACCCAGCTTGGACTGGGTATGACGAGATCACCGTAGTAAGTAAGTTGCATCAGGAACATGAGTTCCTTGGTCCCCGGGCCAACAAGAACATTATCCGATGAATACTTAAGCCCCTGTGTTCGTCGATAGTATTCGGTTATTGCACTTCTTAATGCAGGTAATCCCTTTACCGGTAAATAGTCCTTCTGATGGGCATTTTCCTGTAATGCCTGTGTGACAGATTCGGGAACGGGAAAGGGCGATTGCCCCAGACCCAACCGATAGATTTTACGGCCGGTTTTACGCAGTTCTGTGCAACGTTTATTAATAGCGATGGTGGCTGATTCCCCCATCCCGCGCACGTTCAAATTGATGTGAACTGCAGGTGAAAATTCAGAATTAAGTTTCAAGACATCATTCTTACCGGTTTAAGAAAAACAGGATTGCCACTAATGCGGCTCTATACAATCCCTTGTCCATTGTGGTATTGAATCACTTTGGCCTTTTGCCTTTCGTTGCTCAACACTGTATCTTGTCTGAGTCGTTATATCATTCCCAACCAACGCAGCCTTGTTTAACATTTTGTGTCTCTTGACACAGACTTGAGCAACACCTGATCCTTTTCCGGGAATCTCTCCAGGATGATGCCGCGCTTTTGTATCACCCTGTTTCGCCGCTTTTTGATACCAGTATACCGCTTGCTGCTCGTCTTGCCTGACACCCCGCCCGTTATCATACATCGTTCCCAGTACGTACTGCGCAACGGCAAGCCCTTGCCGGGCCGCTATCTGAAACCAGTGAAATGCCTGCCAGTCATCCTGTGAGACACCCAGCCCTTTTCTGTACATCACTCCGAGATTATATTGCGCTTTCGCATCTCCCTGTTCTGCTGCTTTTCTGAACAGGGATAGTGCCCGCCTGCTATCTTTCCTGATGCCGAACCCCCTGGCATACATCACGCCGAGCATAAACCGTGCTTTTGCATCTCCGTGGCCGACCGCTTTCTGAAACCAATGCAATGCCTGTGTGTTGTCTTGCGAGACACCCAGTCCTTTTCTGTACATGACTCCAAGTTTATATTGAGCATTAACATATCCCTGTTCAGCGGCTTTCTGGTACCAATAAGCCGCCTGTTTATAGTCCTGCCCGATATCTTCTCCCCTGAAATAGATTAATCCCAGTATGTACTGGGCATCGGCATCCCCCTGCCCGGCCGCTTTCCGGTACCAGTAAACTGCCCGCCCTGCATCCTGCTTGACACAATCGCCGCTGAAATAGATCAATCCCAGTATGTACTGGGCATCTCTATCTCCCTGTTCCGCACTCGTGGTTAATGCGTGCAGATCATAATCCGCCCACACACTGGAGGTGTATATTAATAGAATGAGTAGAATGGTTCGTCCTCCGGCGACGCTCATGGGAAAACTTCGCCCGTTGATGGGTATCAGTCAGCTCCGGTGATCTGCAGCTGGCGGATGGCGTAGTCACCGCCGCGATTGCTGATTATCAGACCATCAAATGCCTGATAGAGGCTGCGGTCCGTCACCTGGATAAGCCCTTGTCCATCGATTGTGACATGCATCGTTCCGTTCCTGTCCCGTGTCCAACGCAGTGCGTGGATGCGGTTGTCCTCAAGAGCGAGCGGTTTGCGGTAGAGATCGAGCGTGGCAGTCCCGCCACGCGCGGACAGATAAGTCAGCGCCAATGTTGCCGCCCCTGGCGAGGCATTACCGTCATAGACCACCCGGTATCCGCTATTCGCCTCCGCGCCCGGGTAGGTGCCGATTTCCAGTCGTCCCCCCTTGCTGCCGCTGACGGGCCGGGAGGTGAACTGTATGTCGATGGCAAAGGCGTTTGGAATCGCAACCGGCGCAGTGATGGCAGCATAACCGGATCTGCTTTCAGGCGCCGTGGCAGTCTCTTGCGAGCCTTGACGTTCGTTGCTCGTCAGCGCCTCTTCCAGGATGGCACCAAATAGTGCAGTGGCAATATCGCCCCCGTTCGATTGCCGGCTGGAGGGCGCAGGTGCTGACACAGCAGCGGCGACGGAACGCAAACCATAGCGATGATCGATCCGGAATTCGCCGGCAACTACCCGCCAGGGTGCTGGGGGTTGCGGTCCCTGTCCGTAGAAATCGTTATACAGGATCTGCCTGCGCCATGGATTATCGTATTTTCGAACGATAGCCCGCAGATCGCCCAGGTATGAGGGATCCGCGAGCCGCCGGCGCTCGCCACGATCCAGTTGCTTATTCAGTTCGTTGATCAGTGCCGGCAGGTCGGGGTTGGAGACGGCGGGGCCCGGTCTACCCCCCCTGGTGGTCTGCGCTGACGCGGCTACAGATAAGAACACACTCAGTAGTGCGGTACCGCAGAGTACCTTCACACACCCTTTCATGATAAAAGATGTGCCAACACGATTGCTTTCATCAGATGTTTATTCATATCGTGCCCGAGCGCAGAACGGGAGTCAGTGCAATCGAATGGGTCATGACGCTGCGGCCTGCCTAGGCCTCCATGTAACCTACCTGCTAATGATTGGTTAGACTCGATTACTCCCCGGTAGTTCTGATCCCGGAACCCGCTCGGAGAAACTTGTCATATCCCAGTCAGACAGATGTACGGATCTCATCATGGGTAGCCATAGACCTGGAAATTACTCTTGTTTTTCAAGTATATGTTTTGAATCAGGCCGATAAACCTGGAAAGTTCTCATTCAGATTTCGAGTCACTTCAGGTTATTTACGCTAATCGAATTTATGTGGGACAACACTCTTCGTAGCTCATAATGCCGGGACGGCTCTCATACCAGTTGCTGCTGCGGTTGATCACCCCCACGGCCGCCAGCATCACCGGCACCTCGATCAACACACCCACAACTGTAGCCAATGCAGCACCTGATTCAAACCCGAACAGGGCGATGGCCGTGGCCACGGCGAGTTCAAAGAAATTACTGGCCCCGATCAAAGCCGAAGGACCTGCCACACAATGGGGTGATCGCACCGTCCAGTTCAGAAAATAAGCCAGTCCGGAGTTGAACAACACCTGTACCAGTATGGGGATTGCCAGGATGAAAATGACTGTTCATGATTTACGTTTCCCGTGTTACGCGTTTAATCAAATCTTCTACCCTGTGTCCGATATCATCGCGGACATCGCAAAATACCTGCCTGATTTCCTGCCCGGATCCGGTCGCCCTGGCCGGATCGATTATGGGCCAATGCTCTTTTTTGATGTCCGCCGGTAATACCGGACACCGCTCATGGGCATGGCCGCAAACCGTCACCACCATATCCACACCATGCAGCATCTCTTCCGTTAATTGTGTAGAGCCCTGCTTTGAAATATCGATACCTGCCTCATGCATCACTGAAATGGCCAGCGGGTTTTTGCCATGGGCCTCAATACCCGCTGAGCTAGCCTCCAGCCGGTCTCCCGCCAGATGCCGCGCCCAGCCTTCGGCCATCTGTGAGCGGCAGGCATTGCCGGTGCACAGGAACAGGACGTGCAATTTATTGGCTCTGACTAACATTGCCGGTTACCGGGCCATCAGGCGCAGGCACGGCTGCCCGGGCGGTTTGGCATTTCTACCAGCTTCATCCGATCCTGAATAAACAGCTGTTCGTCATCGCTGCCCTTGGACGCGGCCGCCAGGATGGTCTTGATCCAGCCCGGTAAATCCGGGTGTATCCGGTAGTAGATCCACTGCCCCGCACGGCGGTCAAGAACAATGCCGGCCTGCCGTAACATGGCCAAATGGCGGGAGACCTTGGGCTGGATTGCACCCAGCGCATAGGTGAGTTCACACACACACAGCTCCCCCTCGGGCTGCAGCAACAGGAGGCAGCGCAGGCGGGTGGTATCGGAAAGCAGCTGAAACAGAGTGTTGATGGTGATGGGCATATTTGAAGCATATGATATAACGTATATATGTTCAAGCATATATATTGTCCCTGCTGTAAACAGGGCGGCATGGCGTTTTAACGTGAACCGTGTCACACCAGGCCCATTATTTACCGCAGGAATTCCAGTCAACGGCCGTTAACTGAAACATCCGCCTAAGGCCGCCTGTATATAAATTCAATACTGGAAACAGATCTGATACCAATGAATTCCCGCCAGCAATGTGAGGCCTACGAGGAGAGGAGAAAATACCCCAGATTGCGGTGTCACATTCCAATCAAGGTCCAATATAAAGAGAAAAAGTTTATACACGCCAGGATCCATGATCTCTCTCCGGATGGCCTGCAGATCCGGTGCGATCCGAAAACCGCCGCACTGCTCCATCCAGGCAACAAATTGATGGAGAAAGGCAAAGGGCCTTCAGTCATTGTTGCCTTTACACTACCCGGCAGGAAGGCGTCAAGAAAGATAGTTGTCAGGTGTCAACTCTACTATTTCGCTTTACTGGCTGAAAAACAGATCAGAGTTGCCGCTTTCGGATTAAGGTTCAGAAAATTCAAAGGGGAGTGTGACAAGTTTGTCGGTCAATTTATTATCGATGAAATGGAACCTGTCGATCCACTTCCATGAAGGCTGACATGACACGCTCACAACTCCTGCGTAAATGAAACACCGAGTTCGGACTGATAGTGGGTCCGATTGATAGCTTCCGGTAATATTCTGCCGGACAATAATTCTTTTACATCCTCCATGATCAGGTCTAAGGCCTCATCGCGCTTGCCGGTTTCGACTGCGGCTTCCGCCACTTCTCCCCATAATGACAGCATGGCGGTACTTATATGGCGGATGCTGTTATGTTTTGCCCAGTCACCGGCGATAAGCATGCCCAGCTGGCGGAGTTTTAACGAAACAACGCCCTGCCGCTCTTCCTCTATCCCGTCGAGGACATCTGCCTCGACATCTTTCCAGCTACGCGGGATGACCTCCCATCCCTCATAAAAACGGAGCACCCATTTCAGGTATTGCCGTTCTGTCTGTAAGGAACGGTTGGAGACGTCAGCCTGGTAGACCTGCTGAAAGTATTCTCTTTCGGGCAGGCCGGCCGGCCATGCCGGCAGGCGTTGGACCATCCTCACACAGGCAGCCATCCCCACGATACCGGCCAGTAGCACTATCTCTACCTTAACGCTGCGCACAGTCATGACTCCCACTCACTAATTATAGGACTTGCTGTCTTTGGTAGACCCAAATGTTGGAGATTTGTTAACCGGTGAGGTGATTTATTCGGCTGAAATACTCTCCAGGGCTCCCTGAGACGGGATTTTCCATAAAAAGGAAAAAGTAGAAGCTCTTATATTCTGATATGCTGGCCTCTGGTTCAGCACAATCAGCAATTGAGCACTGCTATACAAACAGGCTTTATGTCAATACTCAACACCTATTTTATTTCATGCCCCTACTGCCTGGAACAGATTGAGGTGATTGTGGATCATTCAGCAGGGACCCAGGAATATGTTGAGGACTGTGAGGTATGCTGCAAACCGATCACAATGAAAATCAGGATAGACGGGGAGAAAGTGCTGGATATCGAAGCCCATAGAGAGAATGAATGAAGTAAACCGGGCGTAACAGAGATTTTCTTGATACCGCCATCAGATTCTTGCTATAAAGGCCTATGATATTTCTCACAGCACGGGGTGCTTAATGAGTCCGACACATCAGATCTTTGATATTTCGAAGTTCAAGGTTTCCTGTGGTGATTGCAGCCTCGCTGAATTATGTCTGCCCTGGGGTCTGGGAATGGATGACCTTGACCAACTTGAGAAGATTGTAAAAAGTACAAAACCGCTGCAGCGAGGTGATTATCTCTATCGATCTGGAGACAGATTCCAGCATATTTATGCTGTGCGATCCGGTGCGATAAAATCATATAGGGCCACTGAAGATGGAAACGAACAGATACTGGGTTTCTATCTGCCGGGCGAACTGTTGGGACTGGATGCAGTTGAACAAAAAAAGCATAAATGTACGACTGTGGCACTGGAGACCAGTAGTTGTTGTGCCATACCGTTTGCCCGACTGGAAGAACTGTCTCAGCAACTCCCGGGTTTACAGCATCAGATGTACCGGTTAATGAGCAGGGAATTGTCAACTGAAAACGAATCCCTGTTACTTTTGGGGAAAAAAGGTGCCGAGGAAAAAATCGCAACATTCCTGTTAAATCTGTCAGCCAGATTGCATCTTCTCGGCTACTCTGCGACTGAATTCAGATTACCCATGTCGCGCCAGGAGATCGGTAATTACCTGGGCCTGACCGTTGAGACGGTAAGCCGGACTTTCAGCCGCCTGCAAAGGGACAAATTGATTGCCATTGAGCGTAAATTGATCACAATTGCCGAAAGAGATGTCTTGCACAGCATGTGCGCCGGTTATAAAGAGAGGGCCGAAGATGGTCATTCGGCCGCATGATTTTCAGATTCCCTTAAGTCCCAGACTGGTACACACCCCTTAATAAAGCCAATTCCGTAAAAGTAACGAAAATATTGATCTGGATCATCGTGCCTGGCCGGAAAAGCAGCTAAAAAGCTGACTTATATCAACTGATTTCATGAGCACATGGATAACACCCTGATTTTCAATAAGGACCTGATTACACGTTACGATAAATCGGGACCACGTTATACCTCATATCCGACCGCAGTGCAGATGCACGAGGGGTTTAACAGCGCCCACTACATGGAGGTTGCAAAACGCACCAATGAGGACCCGGTCCCCAGTCCCTTGTCGCTCTATTTCCATATTCCTTTCTGCAGCACCGTCTGCTACTACTGCGCCTGCAACAAGATCATCACCAGAAACCGCGGCCATGCTGCTCCCTATCTGGATGATTTGCACAAGGAAATTGCCCTGCAGGGAACATTGTTCGATAAAGACAGAACGGTCAACCAACTCCACTGGGGTGGGGGCACACCGACGTTTATCAGCCAGGAGCAAATGCGTGAACTGATGCAGGAAATCCGTAGGCACTTTTCCCTGCGCGATGATGATAACGGGGAATATTCCATTGAGCTTGATCCCCGTGAGGCGGATGACGATACCATGGCCCTGCTACGTTCCCTCGGTTTCAACCGGGTCAGTTTGGGTGTGCAGGACTTCGATCCCGAGGTACAGAAGGCCGTCAACCGTATCCAGTCCGAAGAAGAGACACTGGCAATTATTGAGGCCGCGCGCCGCGAAGGCTTCAAGTCCGTCAGCCTGGACCTGATTTACGGTTTGCCTAAACAAAATGTGGAAAATTTCAGCCAGACGTTGAAAAAGGTCATCGTCATGGGACCGGACCGGCTGTCTGTATTTAATTATGCCCATATGCCGGACCGTTTCAAGGTCCAGAACCAGATCAACGCATCCGATCTCCCGGGTCCCGAGGAAAAGCTCGAAATCCTTCAACATAATATTAACCTGCTGACGGATGCCGGGTACATCTACATTGGTATGGACCATTTTGCCAAACCCGACGATGAACTTGCACTGGCGCAACAGAATGGCACCCTGTACCGGAACTTTCAGGGTTACTCAACCCATGCTGACTGCGACCTGGTCGGCATGGGCATCACTGCAATCAGTAAAATCGGAGATTGCTACGCCCAGAATGTTCACTCCATCGATGACTACGGGAAATATATCGGCGAAGGGACGATACCCATCAACCGTGGCATCAAGCTCGACAGTGATGATCTGCTGCGCCGGGATGTCATTACACAACTTATTTGTCATTTCAAACTGGAATTCGGCGTTATTGAAGACAAATACAGGATCAATTTTACCGACTACTTCTATAACGAATTACAGGCGCTGAAGGTGATGCAGGAGGATGGCTTGTTAACTATGGATATGGAATGGATCAGGATATCTCCCGCCGGGCGACTACTGATCCGAAATATCTGTGCGGTGTTCGATAAATATCTGCGCCAGGCACAAAGCGAACAGATTTTTTCACGCGTCATCTAGCCCTTAGTTAGATAGGCGGCATCTTTCTTATCCACGTTGAGAATATGCCCCGGGAACCATATTCTGAGAAAGACCATATGTTCGTTCATATCTTCCGTTTTGGCCTTTACAACCTTCTTTTTCCAACCCGAAAGTTCTTCGAGCAGGCGAACGTGCGCCTTCTTGTGTCTTTCGAGGTCCGGGCAATGATTCTCTTCCAGTAGTTTTTCTTCATGTGCGAAATGGCGGCCCGTGTAATCGATGAGGTCGTTCAGGACCGGAGCGAACTGCTCATAAGTTCCACCTTTCTGAATCACTTCATCTATTTCGTTAATTAAGCGCATCATACGTGTGTGCTGGCGGTCGATCCCTTTAATCCCGACACTGAACTCATCATCCCAACTGATTAGCGGTTTCAGAAAATTGCCGGCGCCCCCCTGCAGCAAGCTGGCAAACTTCGCTTCGAAACCGGACGGTAGCCTGGACAATTCCATGACTGTCCAATGCATCCACGACAGACAGATGATCGACAGGACAAACATGAACATCCAGGAGCTGGTCCACAGGCCGGTCCACTCCAGCAGGTATCCGAAGATAATCGGGCAGAAGAAACCGCCGAGACCTCCGAGCACGCCGACCATGCCGCCCACCACGCCCACTTCCTCCGGGAAATAGTCTGGAATGTGCTTGTACACAGCAGCCATTCCGACTCCCCAGATACCGCCCATGAGGACCACCAGGCCCGCAAATATCCAGACATTCGCCTGGAAATAGATCCGCGTAACCCCTTTTGCCAGGAGTTCCTTTCTCTCGACCTCCTGTCCGGGCGCCACAACCGGCTCCTGCCAGACGTCCTTAGTCGGCAAGACCAGAACGCTATCATCGACATGCTCGATTGCCGCCGGCCGCTCGAGCAGTGGATAGCGCTTGCCGTCCACGACGACGGCCTTCCCGGAAACCGCCGTCACTGTTCCGCTACGCCTGGCCATGATGCCCATACCGGAAGAGTAGATTTCCATCTTGGGAACGCTCAGCATCAGACTGATGAGGACTGAAAAACCCAAAACCCAGTACATCACCTGTCTGGCGCCGAGTTTGTCTGATACCCATCCGCCCACGGCGCGGATCACGCCCGAAGGCAGGCTGAAAAGGCCGGCCAGAAACCCCGCCGTGACCAGGGGCAGATAATAGACATTGACGAAATAGGGAACCAGCCATTGCGAGAACGCTACGAAACATCCGAATAACAGAAAATAGTAGAGACCAAAACGCCAGACCCGCAGGTTGCGCAAAGGGCGCAACATCCCGGCGACGTCCTTGCCGGACGTGGCGGTTTTTTTGTTTTCAGCAAGCAGGAAGAACACGCCCCCCATGACTGCCAGCATGGCCGCATAGAGAACGGGCAATGTTCGCCAGGCCTCCAAATTGGCGCCGTGATCGGTCAGGTGGTTCAACAGGGTCGGCGCAAACAAAGTCGTCAAGGCCGCCCCGGTATTGCCCATACCGAAAACGCCCAGGGCCGTCCCTTGGTTCGCCTTGGGATACCAGACAGAGGTATAGGCGATCCCAATCGCGAAACTCGCCCCCGTTAAGCCAAAACCGAAGCTACAAAGGGCGAATGCAAGAAAACTGTCCGCGTAGGAGAGCAGATACATCGGGACCGCGCAAAGAAACAGTAGCGTTGTGTAGACCGGTTTGCCGCCGAATTTATCGGCCAGCATTCCGGCCGGGAGGCGGAAAATCGACCCCGTCAAAACCGGGATCCCGATCAACCAGCCGATCGCGACCGGCCCCCAGTCAAAGACCTGATTAATAGACAGGAAGGTGACCAGGACACCATTGAGCATCCATGCCGCAAAACAGACGGTAAATGCAACCGTGTTTAGAAAAAGCGCCTTATGTGATTTGGCAGTAGCTACTTGTTCCACGGTAAACTCTTTTCTGTAGTCGCCCAAGCTCGCATTGGTTTGGATAAGACAAGGCCATGGCGGGAATTTCTCCCTTCCCGGCTTTCTTCCGGTCTATTCAGGTTTGGAAAACTTTCGTTTCTGGTTCCAGATCACCACCTGCAGTGGGCGGCTTAGATACCGGAACGGAAACGAGATTATGTGTACCAGCCGGGTGAACGGAAACACACCGATGACGCCGAATCCGAGAAGCAGGTGAAACCTCACGAACAGGGGGAGATCCGTGACATACTCTATCCTGGGCTGAAACTTCAACAAGGAGACGATCCACGGCACCGACGTGTCCATGTACCAGTCCGCTCCCCAGCGATAGGCGAGCGCCACCACAAACCCACTACCCACCTGGGCGATCAGCACAACAAACAGCACCCAGTCCATCGTGCTGGAGGTCACACGGATGCGTGCATTGGACAAGCGGCGCCACGCCAGGGCGAAGAGCCCCGTGAGGGCAGCGACGGCGAGGGCCAGACCGATAATCTCCAGCGCCGTCAAAATGTCGATATTGGAGAGCAGCCGCCTCCACGGCCCGGGGATAAGGAAGGCGATCAAATGGGTAAGCAGGATGATAATGATGCCGAAATGCCAGGGAATTGACCCCCAGAAAAGCCGCCGGTACTCCAGAAACTGAGACGACAGGCTGGAAAAGGAGAATGGGTCGCGGTTGAACCGCCATATGGTTCCGCCCACCGCGATGAAGACCGCCAGGTAGGGCAACACGGCATACAACACATAATTCGTGGTATTCATGGCAAACGATCCCCAAGGGCTGATGGGACAACCAGGAAAACTAATTCACTGCCTCGCGGAATCATGCAACCACCTCCAGTACCTGCTCAACGGCGAAGAGAAGATGGGCATACGGATGTGAGAGACGCTGCTCCTCACCCTTGCGTACTTCTATCTTCTGCATATCTCTCTCCTTCTCGTGCTCGGGAACACCCTTCAACTGCGTCCCCAGGTCGGCCGTCATCGATGCAGGTCCCTTTGCGAGCGGACAGGGGCTGCAGGAATATCGATCCGGGTCGCTACCTTCAATCGATTCAACACCGAAGGAGGACCCTGCGGCACTCTGTGTCTCGTTTAGCCCCGCCGTGACGACACCCTGTCCGAAGGCGTCCGGATGCCGCGACGCCTGGATTTCAGCGAGTGAATAGAATTTGAGTTGCTCGACGCGAATGGCGTCTTCAAGGGATTGGGGCCCGGTCCCTTCCTGCTCCGATCTTTCCTCCTCGGTAGTCGGACTTTTCCCGAGCATTCTCTTCACGCACGGAACGATTCCTTCCCGGATCAACCCGTCACGGAATGCCTCATGGTCGCAATGCGGCAAGAACCTCAGCGCAACCGCCAGGTGGTCGGGTAGTTCCGGGCTACACTCGTATCCGTGCTCCCGGTAATGTTCATTCAGCTTCACCAGAAAATGGCTACGCTTGTACGTCTCGCCGAACAGGTGGTAGCCGATGTAGATCTTAAACAGGGGATCCAGGTCAAAGGCCTCAGTGTAGGTCTGCTTCCAATCGGCAAAATCGTGCGCGTGCACGAACGCCTCGAAAGATGCCAGTTCTTCTCCGGCTGCGTGGAAGATGGGCCCGATCCCTTCTCGGACTTCCCGGACTGCGGCGGCCAGATTCTCGTCCGGGTATTGCAGCAGTTGGCCAAGTTGAACCAGGGCCCGGTTGGCGCTTGCTGAATCGGGGCTTCTCATCGCTACCATCCCCGCGCCGGTTCTTTCTGGCCGCCGGCAAAGCGGGTAAACCCGGCCTCGCGTTTTTGTTTCAGGGGGTCCCGGGTCGATTCGATGGACTCATCCCGTTTAAGCGGCGGTACAACAAAGCGCTCCTCATAGGTGGGAAGTGCGGTAAGCCGGAAGATGGCATCGGCCTCTTCCGTGGTCATTTGGGCCACTGCCAGCGCCTTTTTGACCTCCTCTCCAGTGATATCACCCACAGTCTGCTGCCGTTTGAACATACGTACGGCAACCAGTTTCTTCATCACCTCTTCGATGATCTCCTCGTTACCCGCCGTGAAAAGGCTCGCCAGATATTTGATGGGGACCCGCGCCTTCTGGAGAATCAGATCGAACTGAGGCACCATTCCCTCCTGCCCGGCCCCCTCGATTTCGTAGACGCCACACTCTTTCATGACCGTGGCCTGGACCGGTTGCAACGGCGGCACATAAAAAAGCATCGGCAACGTGCGAAACTCCGGATGCAGGGGAAGGGCTATCTTCCACTTTTTGAAGAACTTGTAGACCGGCGAGTGCTGCGCAAACCCGATAATATCCTCGGGGACACCGTTCTTCCTCGCTGCCGTGATGACCGCCGCGTCGTGTGGATCCAGCACCATTTCCCGCTGTGCATCCACCAACTTCTCAACGGGGGCGGTTGCCGTCGATTTTATGCGGTCGGCGTCGTACAGGAGTACGCCCAGGTAACGAATCCTGCCCACGCAGGCATGAAAACAGGCGGGGGGCTGCCCGCTCTCCAGACGGGGATAGCAGAGGATGCACTTCTCGGACTTTCCAGTCTTCCAGTTGAAATACGGTTTCTTGTAGGGGCAACCGGAGATACACATCCGCCAGGCGCGGCACTTGTCCTGGCCGATTAGGACGATCCCGTCTTCGCCACGTTTATAGATGGCGCCGGCCGGGCAGGCGGCAACACAGCCGGGGTTAGCGCAGTGATTGCATATGCGTGGGAGATAAAAGAAGACCATCTGCTGGATTTCGTTCAGTGAACGGCGTTCCGCCTCGCTGAGATGCTCCAGGTTGGGGTCGTTTTCTGCGTAAACAGGCGAGCCACCCAGATCGTCGTCCCAATTGGGGCCGGCCTCGATTTCCATGTGTTGGCCGGTGATCATGGATTTTGCCCGGACCGCGGGTTGATCTTCTCCTTCCGGCGCCGTAAACAGGCTCTCGTAATCATAATCGAACGGCTCGTAATATTCGTCAACGGTTGGCAGGTAGGGATTGAAGAAGAGGTTGGCCAGCGTCCCCAGTCTCCCCTGTAGTTTGAGTTTTAACTCTTCGCTGTGCATCTCAAAACCGCCCTTGTAACGCTCCTGGTCCTCCCAGCGGGTCGGGTAGCCGGTTCCGGGTTTGGTTTCCACATTGTTCCACCACATGTACTCGGCCCCCTCCCGATCGGTCCAGATGTTCTTGCAGGCCACACTACAAGTATGGCAGCCGATACACTTGTCAAGATGAAACGTCATTGAAATTTGTACACGAGGATCCATTAGTTTCTCCCACCGAAAAGTTCTCTAATCACGAATATTCTCCTCCCATTCATACAGATCCCTACCCTCTATCAGGGCCCGTTCCCGCGCACGCAGGATCAGAATCAGTTGCTCCCGCGGTAGCGTTTCAATCAAGAGCGTCAGCCCCGCCGTGGCGGTAAAGTGAACCAGTAATTCCTGGATCGTGGATTGGGCTTCGTCGAAACCTGCTCGTCCATCACAGGGTTTTGAAAGCAGCTCCTCCAGCCGCTGAACCAGCCGAATTACTTGATCGTGCGCCCGTTTGAATTCACCCATGTGTTTTTCCCCGGTGAGCTGGCGGATAGCGGGCAGGACTGCTTCCTCCTCGTAGCGAAAATGGTAGCCGGCAAACTTCTTGACCTCACGAAACAGCACTTGCGCCCGCTGAACGTTGCCCTCCTGCATCGCGTTCTCCATCTCCAGGTCCGTCAGGATGCCGTCACTCTTTGCTAAAGATCCATCGATGTACACCTCTTCGGTGGCCTCTTCCAGCTCCATCAGGGTGTCACGCAGTCGGCGATAACCGTGCCAGAAGTGCAGCAGCAGGCTGGCCAGAATCTCCTTACGGTCCTTTGAATCGAGCATGACACTGGGATTATCCATGGGCACGTCCAGAGGGCTCGTTGCGTTCTCCATCCGTTCCACCCAGACGTTTTGTTGTTTGCTTACTCCCATACCAATTTATCCATCTTGCGTACGAGACAGTACGTGTTGCGTGTCATGATGCCGATGGGACCCAGGGAATTGAACCCGTAGGACCACTGACCGTATCCGCCGGCGAGCTGGACCGGGTTCAATCGTGTGCGGGTCAGGCTATTGTGACCACCGGCCCGCCGCCCGCGAAGCTGCGATTTGGGCACGTAGATGGTCCGTTCCACTGCGTGATAGTAGAGACACATGCCGGGCTGGACCCGTGAACTCACCGCCGCCCGGGTCACCACCACGCCATTGTCGTTATAGACCTCCACCCAGTCGTTATCCTTGATGCCCACCCGAGCGGCTTCTTTGTCGTTAAGCCAAACCGGGTCCATTCCCCGGGACAGGGTGAGCATACGGTGATTGTCCTTATAGGTAGAGTGGATGTTCCACTTGCCGTGTGGGGTGATGTAGTTGAGGCACAGCGTCCTGTCGTCCTGTTCGCTCACCGTGATGTCGTGGATCCGGGCTGGGTCGAGCTTCGGCTTGTACGTCGGCAGGTTCTCCCCGAAGTCGATGTAATAGGGATGATCCAGATAAAGGTGTTGGCGGCCCGTGAGCGTTCGCCAGGGAACGAGCCGCTCTACCATCATCGTCCAGGCAGAATAGGCGCGTCCCTCGTTGGTCATACCGCTCCAGCACGGGGAAATCAGTGTGCGGCGGGGTTGTCGTTTCAGATCGCCGAAATTCAACCGTTGACTGCGGTGTCCTTCCGCCAGGTCTTTCAACTCAACACCGACCCGCTTTTCCTTGGCCTTGAAGCCCTCGTAGCAGATCTCGCCATTCGTCTCCGGTGACAGGTGGAGTATCATGTTCGCGGCGTCGGTCGGTGTCTCAATGGAGGGATACTTCTGCCCATCCCAGGAGATGGTCCGTTTATGCCGCGGGTCCGGGGAACCGCCCTCGGGGTGTTCCATGAGTTCGTCGTAGAATTCAGCGATGGGGATAGGCCCAAAATTGTGGCCGGTCAAACCGTCCTCCCGTACCTTGCGCCCGAAAGAGATGAACTTGTTGTAGAGTTGTGAATAGTCCCGCTCCACAACCTTGAGGTGGGGGAAGTTGCTACCGGGTTTGGGCGCCTCACCGGTCTCCTTCCAGTCCACGACCTCCCGCTGGGCCATCTCGTCGGGGGAGTTTGCCGAGAGTGGCACGGCTACCACATCCTTAACGGGGCCGTCAAAGGCATACCGGGCCAGTTCCGAGACCTTCTTAGTGATGGCCTTGAAGATATCGTAGTCGCACTTTGCCTCCCAGGGCGGTTCCACCGCCTTGCCGAGGTTGTGGACGAAAGAATGCAGATCCGTCGTATTGAGGTCGTCCTTCTCATACCAGAAGGCTGCGGGTAGTACGATGTCGGAATAGACGGCCGAGCTATCCATGCGGAAGTTGATGTCCACGACGAGGTCCATCTTCCCTACCGGCGCCTTGTCGGCGACCTTCACATCTTTCATGGTTCCAGCCACCCGTTCCCCGGCGATCAGGTTGTCGTGGGTCCCGAGATAATGCCGCAGGAAGAACTCGTGCCCCTTGGCGCTTGACTGGATGGCGTTTCCCCGCCAGATGATCCAGACGCGGGGCCAGTTCTCCGGTGCATCCGGATCGTTGACGGAGAGCTCGAGGTCCCCCTTATCAAGGGCTTCGATGATGTACTTCTCAATCTCTTCTTCGGTCCTCGCCCCGGCCTTCTCAGCCTCGCGGGCGACCTCAATGGGATTTCTGTTGAACTGTGGGTAGAAGGGCATCCAGCCGAGGCGGACGGCGCGAGCCACATGATCGGCGGCGTGTCCTTTGGCCCACTTGGCGTCTTTCGGGAGGGGCGCATATTCCGTAAACTCACCCTCGTAACGCCACTGATCGCTCATGATGTAATGCCACAGGGGTGTCTGCTGGAGGCGTGGGGGTTTCTGCCAGTCCGTTGCGAAGGCGAGTGGTTTCCAGGCCGCCGCCAGGGTCAGCTTTTCCTGACCCACATAATGGTTGAGCCCGCCGCCGTTGACGCCGCAGCATCCACACAGGATCAGCGCGGTAGACGGGCCCCGGTAGATCAGGTTGTTGTTGTACCAGTGGTTGGCGCTGGCGCCGATAATGACCATCGACTTCCCATTTGTCTTTTCGGCGTTCCCTGCGAACTCGCGGGCGAAACGGATTATGGTTTCGCGCCCGATACCGGTGCGTTCTTCTTGCCACGCCGGGGTATAGGGGACCTTGTCATCGTAACTTTCGGGATATTCGCCCGGGAGTCCACGGGAGATGCCGTAATGGGCGAACAGAAGGTCGTAAACGGTTGCCACCTGGACCGACCCGTGCCTGGTCGACACAGTACGGACCGGGACACCGCGCTTGAGATACCGCTCCTCGAGGAAATCGTAGAACCCGGCCTCGATCACCTCGTCGTGTTCGGCCAGGAAACTGAGCTCCGGATCGAGCTGCGATCCGTCCAGGGAGTCCTCCATCTTGAGGTTCCAGTCGCCGGGCTTGCCCCAGCGATGACCGACAGCACCGGTTGGCGAGCGTAGCTGATTCGAGCGAACGTCGTAGATCAGGAACTTCCACTCTTTGTTCTCTATGTCGCCGTAGCGCTCGAGGTCGGCCGCGGGAAGCATGCGGCCCGGCCGGACCGTGCCATCCGGTCCTTTCTCCATCTGGATGAGGAACGGGCTGTCGGAGTATTTTTTCAGGTACTCGAGAAAGTAACCGATGTGCCGGTCGGCGTGGAACTCTTTCAGGATCACGTGGTTAACCGCCATCCACATAGCGTTATCCTCGCCGGTCTTCACGGGGATCCACCAGTCGGAATACTTGGCCACCTGGTTAAAGTCCGGCGCTATGACAACGAATTTCGCCCCTTCGTGACGCGCTTCCGAGACAAAATGCACATCGGGTGTGCGCGTCATATTGAGATTCGAGGCGAGCGACACAATAAACTTTGAGTTGAACCAGTCGGCACTCTCGCAGACATCGGTCTGATCGCCCCAGGTCTCAGGGAATTGGTTGGGTAGATCGGCATACCAATCGTAAAAGCTCATATTGGCCCCGCCAAAAAGCTGCGTGAACCGGGAGCCGGCTGCGTAGGAGAGGAAGGACATGGCAGGAATGGGTGAGAAACCGAACAACCGGTCCGGCCCGTATTTTTTCGCCGTGTACAGTGAGGCCGCCGCGATGATCTCCAGCACCTCTTCCCAGGAGGCGCGCCGGAAACCGCCCTTACCACGTGCACGGTGGAAACGACTGCGCTTCTGTTCATCCTCGACCAGGGATTGCCAGGCATCCACGGGATTTTGATGCTGCTGCTTCGCCTCCTTCCAGAAATCCAGGAGAACGCCTCGGACATAAGGGTATTTGACCCGTATCGGGCTGTACACGTACCAGGAGGCCGAGATACCCCGCTGACATCCCCGTGGTTCATACGGGGGGAGTTTGTCCTCGAGCAGGGGATAGTCGATCTGCTGCATCTCCCACGTGATGATACCGTCTTTGACGTACACCTCCCACGAACACCCGCCGGTACAGTTGACCCCATGGGTGCTGCGCACGATACGGTCATACTGCCAGCGATTACGGTAGAAATCCTCCCACTCGCGTCGTTTCGGTTTAAACAGGTCTTGGATCCATGCCATCAGGAGAACCCTCCTCGAATCTTATAGGATCGTTCGTACATGGGACGGCGCACTTCTCCGCGCCGTTTGACCCACAACACAGGTATCAGCAGGTATATGATCAGGGCGCCGCCGGCAGCAATGACGGCCAACGTGACAATCTGGTCGGGGGCCCGGCCCCGGCCCTGTTCGATGAAGGCCAAAAGGTCATTCTTTTCTTCGTCTGTGAGTGGTTTGGCCGAGTAGATTGCCTTCATGGGCTGCAGTGTCTGTGGCCAGAGCACCACGGCTTGATTCAGCTTTTTGTACGACTCGGTCAGATCCCATTTTCGTTCCGATGCCATCGAGCCACCGCCCAGAGGGCCGATCCCGGCGTAGCTGTGGCAGGACCGGCAGGCAAGCGCACCGTTCTCGAACGATTGAGCCCCCGTAAACAGCGCCCGGCCCACCTCGGGGTCCCCTTCCGAAGCATGAACAAAGCTGATGCCTGAAATTAGAAAAGCTGCTGCAAAGGAGAGTATTCTTGTTATTTGCTCCAGGTCCATTTGACTAATGCTAATAATTACCGCTGCAATAAAAATTGACCTAGATCAAATAGACCAAAGGAAAGGAAAATCGATTGGAGACTAAATCAAGGCTTCCTTAAGCCTGCTCAGCCTTATAAATATCCTCTGGAGAATGAGGAATAGCGCGTAGATGTACTATATTAAGGATGATTTTTCAGCGTCTCCTTAAAACCAAACTAATCCTGTATTACTTACTCCGTGCCCAGTGATTGATCCATATCAAGGAAAAAGGCGCCACTTGCACGATAATGGCGCACCAGTGTGCGTTTGTAACAGCATTTAGAATCAGTCAAAGGAGGTAAGAAAATGATACTTACTGATGAGCAGAAGAATGAGTTCAATGAAAAAGGATTCATTGTCATGAAAAGTTTTTTTGACAAGCAGACGATGGAAAAGATTTCTGCCTGGCTGGACGAACTGCGGGACAGGTTGCCGGGAGAAGGGAAGGAGGCGAAGTATTACGAAAAGAGTACGATTACCGGCGAGAATATCCTGATTCGAATCGAAAATGCCCTGGGATGGCAACATCCCGAAATCAGCAAATTGCTCCTTTCAGATAAGACCATCGATTGCCTGACCGATCTGTTTGGTGAGCCGCCGCTTCTTTTTAAAGAGAAGATCAACTATAAGCTACCCGGCTGCCGGGCAGATAAACTGCACCAGGACCAGGCAGCCGGCTGGAATGCCTATAGCGATTTCTTCATCTCTATGGGCATCGTTGTGGATGCTAACAGAAAGGATAATGCAGCATTAACTTTCATGACGTCAGGTAACTATGAAAAGAGACTGATGGGCGAGGAGTGGAAACCACTCACGGAAGAAGATCCCCCTTACCAGCCCGAGGACGAATATGTGTTGCTGGAGGCCGATCCCGGTGACGTAATCTTCTTCGATTGTTATGTGCCGCATGGATCGCCTGCGAACAACAGCAACCGTAGCCGGCGCAATATCTTTCTGACCTTTAACAGAGAGTCTGATGGAGATATGAGAGAGAAATATTATACAGACAAGTGGGCACTCTATCCCCCTAACAGGGCCGATCATGGGCGCGCGGAGGGGTCCTATCTAGTCTGAAAGAATGGAACTGATCTGCCCCGCAGGCAACCTCCCTGCCCTGCGCGCTGCCATCGATAACGGCGCCGATGCGGTCTATATCGGTTTCCGCAACGGCACCAACGCGCGTAACTTCCCCGGACTTAATTTCAGTCCGGATGAAGCCATAGAAGGAGTTCGGTACGCGAAGCAATACGGCAAGCGGGTTTTTCTGGCGCTCAATACCTACCCCACTCCCGGGAAGTGGAAGGAAGCGGTTGATACGGTCGATACGGCGGTTGAAATCGGTGTGGACGCCTTGATCCTGGCTGATATGGGACTGATGCAGTATGCCTCACAGATGCATCCCGATCTGCGCCTGCATCTATCCGTCCAGGGCTCCGCCACCAACCGCCATGCCATCGCCTTTTATCACGAACGCTTCGGTATCCGCCGGGTGGTACTGCCGCGGGTCTTGTCCCTGGCGCAGGTGCAGAACATCGTTAGCAAAACAACCGTCGAAATAGAGGTCTTTGCCTACGGCAGCCTCTGTGTCATGGTGGAAGGGAGGTGTGCATTATCCTCTTATGTCACGGGAGATTCCCCCAACAGTGCCGGGGTATGCTCCCCGGCCCACGCCGTGCGCTGGATGGAAACCCCATCAGGGCGCGAGGCCTGGCTTAATGGTGTGTTGATAAATCGTTATAAAAACGAAGAGATAGCTGCTTACCCGACCCTCTGCAAGGGGCGTTTCCAGGTGAATGAACACGTGTTTCATGCCATTGAGGAACCAACCAGTCTGAACGTACTGGAGATCCTGCCCGATCTGGTAAAATCCGGAGTGACGGCGATCAAGATCGAAGGGCGGCAGCGCAGCAGGGCCTATGTCTCCCTGGTAACCCGTACCCTGCGTGCGGCATTGGATGCCTGTCTGGTTGATCCGGAAAACTTTACCCCGGATAATGACTGGATAGCGCAACTCATGCGCTTGTCAGAAGGAAGCAGTCATACCCTCGGCGCCTACCACCGGCCCTGGCAATGAAGCTAAGCATCGGCCCAATCCAATATTCATGGGGAAAAGATGAAATCTTTGAATTTTATGATCGACTGCGAAATGCACCGGTAGACATCGTCTATCTGGGAGAAACGGTATGTTCCAAACGCCGGGAGCTGGGGCTACCCGACTGGCTGGTGATCGCTGAACAGCTCACCTTTGCCGGCAAGGAGGTCATCCTCTCCACTCTGGCCCTGTTTGAGGCCGAATCGGAACTCTCCAGCTTGCGGCAAATAGCTGAAAACCATCGCTATCCACTGGAAGCGAATGATGTGGGGGCAGTACAGTTACTGAGGGAGTGCGGCCCGTTCGTGGCAGGACCACACATTAATATATATAACAGTGAAACCCTGAAACTATTGAATAATCTGGGTGCTTTCCGCTGGGTCGTCCCGATCGAACTCAGTAGAACAACGATCACCGGAATACTTGGCGCCAGTCCGCCGGAAGTGGAGACCGAGTTGTTCGCCTACGGCAGATTGCCATTGGCCTTTTCGGCGCGTTGTTTCACTGCCCGTGCCCATAACAGGCCCAAGGATAGTTGCGGATTCATCTGCCGGGATTATCCGGACGGCCTGACCCTGTTCACACAGGACGGGGAACCCTTCCTGGTCCTGAACGGGATACAGGTCCAGTCTGCAGCGGTCCACAATCTGATTGGCTACTATGAAGAACTGGTTGACACCGGTATCGATATCGTTCGCATTGCCCCCCAGGCAGAGGACATGACAGAGATTATCGGCATAGTACGTGATGTTGTGGATGGCCGCTTACCGGCCGCGATGGCGGCAGCACGACTCGCTCCATACCAGGCATACGGATGCAGTGATGGTTACTGGTGTGATCAGGCAGGCATGTCATATTAAAGGAGTAAATCATGTCAACTATGCGGTGTGGTAAAGTGGCGGCGCAGTCCCTTCGGAGCGTGATGGCGGGCTTTGCGCAGGATCCGTTTTACACCTCTTGCCAGCGGCGGGCACAGCACTGCATCGAAGTGCGCATCCCAGTCATACTCCAGAGAGTCCAGTAAATTCTTGATATGCACACCCGTTTCCGTTTCCCCTTCGATATTCAGTTCGCGCTTGAAAAACAGCGTGTCCGGATCCTCGCGGCGGCCGGCGAGTCGCAGAAAAGCCGTCAGCCTGCCGCTGATGGTGACATCGCATTGATGTACACGGCAAGCCAGTAATCGCCCGTTCCAAAAACGGAAATGTAATGCACAGGGCACGTCGATGATGCGCAGAGTAATGGATTTATCATCAAGTTCAGCGAGGCGGGATACCAGGCCCTGTCCGCGCAGCATATGGTTAAAAGCCCTGGCAACTATTTTTGCGATAACAGGATCCGGCGTCAGACGCAATAGCTTGGTCAGCGGCAATAGAAATGGGTGCATAAGGAGCGTAACACTATAAACAAAAATTATTTCAGTCGTTGATATGGATCAAACAACCCGATAACTGCTATGCCATACAGAGACCTCCGGGAATTCCTGAAAGACCTTGAAAAGCGGGACGATCTGAAACGTATTCAATATCCAGTGGATACCCGGCTTGAGATGACCGAGATCTGCTATCGTATGCTGCGTCATGACGGGCCGGCCCTGCTGTTTGAGAACCCGGTAAATTCCGGCATACCCGTGCTCTGTAATCTGTATGGTACCGTGCAGCGGATTGCCGCGGTCATGGGCCTGGAATCCATCGAGGATCTCCGGGAAATCGGGCAGTTACTCGCCCATCTCAGGGATCCGGGCTGGCCGGCTGGAGTCAATGAGGCGCTGGAAAAGTTACCCGCCTTTCGAAAGCTGCTGCACCTGACTCCCCGCTACACAGGGTCCGCCCCCTGTCAGCAAAATAGTATTGAATCCGCTGAGATTGATCTGGCTAAACTCCCGATACAGACGTGCTGGCCCGGTGATGCCGGGCCACTCATCACCTGGGGCCTGGTCATTACCAAGGGGCCCTACAAAACAAGACAGAATATCGGTGTTTACCGGCAACAGGTAGTGGCGCGAAACAAAGTGATCATGCGCTGGCTGCCGCATCGTGGCGGCGCCATCGATTACAGGGAGTGGCAGGAAGCCAGGCCGGGGCAGCGTTTTCCCGTTGCTGTCGCCATTGGCGCCGATCCGGCCACCCAGCTTGCTGCGGTGACACCCATTCCCGATGCCCTGTCCGAATATCAGTTTGCCGGGCTGCTGCGGGGTGCGCGCAGCGACGTAACAGACTGCCGGACCATCCCCCTGCAGGTGCCTGCCTCCGCGGAATTTGTCCTGGAGGGTCATATCGAGCCGGGTGAAGACGCCCTTGAGGGGCCTTTTGGCGATCATACCGGTTACTACGATGCACCGGCGCGATATCCGGTGTTCACCATTGAACGTATCAGCCACCGCGATAATCCCATCTATCACAGCACCTACATGGGGCGCTCCCCCTTTGATGAACCCTCGACCGTGGCGCAGACCTTAAATGAAATGTTTATCCCCATATTGCAGAAACAGTTCCCGGAGATCAGGGATTTTTATCTGCCACCGGAAGCGTGTTCCTACCGCCTGGCCGTGGTCAGTATCAAAAAGCAGTATCCGGGACATGCCCGTCGTATTATGTTCGGGATCTGGTCGTACCTGCGGCAGTTCACCTATACTAAGTTCGTGATCGTCACCGACGATGACATTAATGTTCGTAACTGGCCGGATGTTATCTGGGCGATGGCGACCCGTACCGATCCGGCACGTGATATGACCATTGTTGAAAACACCCCGATTGATTCACTGGATTTCGCCAGCCCGGTATCAGGGCTCGGCTCCAAGGTAGGAATCGATGCGACCAATAAATGGCCGGGGGAGACCCAGCGACAATGGGGACAACCCATCGCCATGAGTGAGGATATCGTCAAACGCGTCGATCAAATTTGGGAACTGATACAGGAGCAAAAACAGGATGAGAATCCTGGAAAAACCGATACCTGAATATCCGTGGTACCTTCGCCCCTTTTTCTGGAACCAGAAAAGAAAGTACGGACAGGTATTAAAACCCGGGCTGCTATGGGCCAGGGTGCCAAAATTGTTCATGGCCGTGGCAACACTGTACGGCGTGCTGGACAGGAAGAGCAGCCCGTTGGATCCCGCACTGCGTTCGCTGGTGACGGTACGTGTGTCACAAATAAATTGGTGCCGTTTTTGTGTCGATATCAATTCCGCCGTACTGGCAACGCGGACGGGCTCCATGGAAAAGGTAGAGGCACTGGAGCATTGGCGGGAAAGCGGGCTCTTCGGCGAGAAAGAGAGGCTTGCACTGGAATATGCCGAAGCGATGACCTATTCCAATCAACAGGTTAGTGACAGGTTAATGCATCGATTAGGCAAATTCTTTGACGAAGACGGTATTATTGAGCTAACCGGGCTGATTGCGTTTCAGAATCTATCCAGCAAATTTAACAGCGCCCTTGATGTGCCGGCGCAGGGATTCTGTCGTCTGCCGTCTGAAAAAGAGTAAACCGATGAAAGGCAAAATAAGCTTACCAACACAACGTAATGACCGCATGCGGATTTACTGGCACCATCAGATCGCATAGGATGTAGAACCATGAGCGTAGCGCTGCCATTACCGGAACGAACACAGTCCCCCGGAGAAGAGATCGCCAACAGCATCAGCCACGGTATCGCCTTGCTGGCGGCGATCGCGGCCACCCCGTTTCTCATCATTGGCGCAGCCGATAGTGGCTCTGCCGCGGACATTACCGGCGCGAGCGTTTTCGCGGCAACGATGTTACTGCTATATTTCACCTCCACGCTCTACCACTCATTACCAGACAATCAGGCCAAGCAAATTTTTCAGATCCTTGACCATGGCGCCATCTACCTCCTCATCGCCGGCACCTACACGCCGTTCACGCTCGGTGTGCTGCACGGCGCTTGGGGCTGGGCGCTGTTCGGGACCATCTGGGGCCTGGCCCTTGCTGGTGTCCTGCTAAAGGCCATCGGCGGGATCCGTTATCCAACGCTCTCGACCTGGCTGTATCTGGCCATGGGCTGGCTCGTCCTTATTGCGGCAAAACCGTTGTGGCAACTTGTTCCACCCTGGGGGCTGTTCTGGCTCCTGGCAGGGGGTATCGCGTACACAGTGGGAGTGGTATTTTTTGTGATTGATGAGCGGGTCCGTTATAGCCACTTTATCTGGCATCTATTCGTTATCGCAGGTACCGCCTGCCACTTCGTCGCGGTGCTGGAGTATGCGGTCCACCACCACAGCTGAATAAATTCTCAATTTCAATCCTTCCTGTTTTTATTGATCTGGATCAATGAATTCCCTGAAACCCTGAGTAGAATTTTACCGGATCCGCCCTATTGAGGGATCAAACCCTAGTCCTCATGAGAAAAGGAAAATCCACCTGGGATGCCCCGTCGTACTGTATCGAGGAGTAAAAAACTGCTTAATCCCGATAACAACTGCATTAACTGTACCGGGATGATCTCCTGCACAACAATATCATGCTTGTTCCAAGGATCACTTCAATATAAATCAGAACGCACAATGGCTGAAATCCAGTTTCGTTTTCCGTCCGTGATAACGGAAACCTGATGCAAAGGTTACTGCAATGTTCGTGATACCCGCTCATGTCCGCGCAACGTTCTCGTCGAGCAAGAACAAGTGCCGCGATGCATCGGGCATGCGGAGTCAACCCGAGCGTGTAGTACTCGGTGTTGCGGATGGGGTGGCGCCGAGTCCCAAGCCACCGGTGCGCATCTTTCTGGGTACCGAACCGGCGCAGTACCGGGCCGAGCGGATTTTCATCTGGTCCATTGAACGTGTCCGGGATCCGTCCCGGATCTATGAGATCTACCTCATGAAAGAGCTGGCCGGCTTTGACCGCCGCAGGTGGCTCACCGGCTTTACGAACTATCGCTTCGCGATTCCTCACTTCGCCGGCGGCAGCGGACGCGCCATCTGGAACGACGTGGACCAGGCCTATCTTTCCGATCCCGGTGAGTTATTTGACACCGACATGGGCGACGCTGCGGTCCTGACCGTCCCTCCGCTTTCCTCGTCTTCTCTGCTCGACACTGCAGTCATGTTGATCGACTGCGCCCGTATGGCGTCCATCTGGACACTCGATGCGGCCCGGCATGGGCGCAAAAACACCTTGCTTGCAAAGCTGCGGGCGGTCCCGGGGTTGCGGGGCGACCTGGACTCTGCATGGCATGCACGCGACGAGGAGTATGTACCGGGCCGCTCCAAGCTCCTGCACTGGACCATCCTGCATACGCAGCCATGGCGGCCGCTTCCACAGCTTTTCGTCTACCAGCGCAACCCGGTGGGGCATGTGTGGTTCGACCTGGAACGTTCCGCCAATCTCGACGGTTATCACGTATTTAGTGCAGATCGGCCAAGCAGCGAATATACTGCACTGCTCACCCGGCTGCGCACATCCCGCCGTGACAACAATCAATCCACACTGCGTGTGCCGCACCACGCCGCAACCAGGCAAAATCCTGCAGGGTTGCGGGATCTGATCACCAGAATCAAACCGAAGACTATCCTTGAATACCGGTTTGCAGGCGTAGAAGAATTTCATCACGCACTGGATTCAATAGACACCGAAAACGACGGACCCGCCGTCAGCCGATATGATCCTGCTTATGCATCCCGTACGGAGCGGCCTTCGGGGCGCTACGACGGGGTCGTATGTGATGAGGCATTAGACTACATTCCGGACGGGGACGTGCCATGGGTTATCGAGGATCTGTTCAGCTGGGCGCGCCAATTCGTATACGTCGCCGTTTCTACTTACCCCCGGACAAAAGTGCTACCCGATGGAACCCGGTTACAATCGCGGAGCCGTGATCGGGCCTGGTGGAACACACAGATTGAGTCAGTTACCGCGCACCATCCGGATGTCCATTGGGAACTGGTATTCGGCGCCCCGGGCAGTGCCAACCGCAAGCCCGTCTACCGGCGCATGGGCAACCATCGTCTTGACGAAATGCCAGCAACATGGGTGCTCAGCGACGACCGGCCGGAGAACATCACCCAGTCCGTCGCCCTGGCTGAGGCGCTTGGCGCCCCCTATGAGATAAAAAAATTCAGGACCAAAACCGAACTTTCGCCACCGTGGCCGGATCTGGTTATCACCGCAGGCAGCCGCAGTGCTTCCGTGGCATACGCGATCCGCAACCAAAGCGAGGGTTACACGCGCCTGGTGCAGCTAAACGGCGGGATGTTGGACGCCGCAGTCACCCCTGCCTACTACCGTCTGCCGCCCCATCCCCAACGAATCGAGACGGTGACACCACTGACTCAAGTGACCCCCGAGCGGCTCAGCCGGGCACGCCAACGCTGGCCGCATCTGTTCGGGGAGACGCCACGCCCATGTGTTGTGTTGCTGGTTGGCGGGACGACGTTACAGTACCGGCTGGATCCCAGGACGGCACGACGAATGGGCAATGATGTCCGTACCTTTTGCCAACTCTCCGGCGGTTCGATATTCACCCTCATCAGCCGCCGGGCCGAACCACAGACAATTGGAGCACTGGTTACGGGACTCGGCGAACCCTGTCATTTGCATTCGTGGTTGCCTGGCGATCTCATTGATGGTCCCTATCTGGCATACCTGGAACTGGCAGACGTTATTGTAGTCACCGGGCATAGTGAGATCCTGCTTGCGGATGCCGCTGCGACAGGAAAGCCGGTTTACATCTACCCCGTGCCTGAACGGCGCCCAAAGCTGAAGCAACGCCTCAAGGAAGCCGTGCTGACGCGTTCCCAGGCACGCCCGTTGAACAAGCGCGGGACCGTACGGCCCCAGCAAGGTCTGGAATACCTGTGTGCACGACTGATTGATCGCAGAATTGTTGTACCACCACACGATCTGACGCTGCTGCATCAGAACCTGATACGCCTCGGTATTGCACATCCTTTCTACCCCACCCTGGAGCCGGGCACAGACCGCACTCCCGGACTGCGGGAAGCCGATGATGCAGCCTGCAGAGTGCGGAATTTACTGGGGCTTGCACCGGCGATCGGTACCTGTTGAGAGAGGAGAAAATATGACTTACCTGAATCAGAATCGGATGCACGAGCTCGATCCCGTTACTTTTCGGTCCCAGAGCCCGTTTCCCTGGATCAACCCCGAAGGATTCCTGACCGATGCAGGCTACGAGCGTCTGGTCGAGACCTTGCCCGACGTCTCCATGTTCGAGAAGACCTTTGGGTATAAGCGGATGCACGGCCAGCAGTCCCATGATCGCTATGCCCTCGAATACCACGACGACCTCGACGTAGCGCAACCCTGGAAGGAGTTCATAAGCGAACTTCGGGGGGAAGCCTACCAGGCCTTCATACGCCGCATGTTGGGAATCCAGCGGTTCGATATGAATTTCCATTGGCATTATGCGCCGAGCGGTTGTTCGGTCTCGCTCCACTGCGATGCAAGGCGCAAGTACGGCTCCCACGTGTTTTACTTCAACACCTCAAAAGACTGGGACCCGGACTGGGGAGGACAGACCCTGGTGGTGGACGACAAGGGACAACTCAACCACACAGCAAGTCCCGGCTTCGGGGATCTGGAGCGGGTGGCTGCCTCACAGGCGATCGGCAACTACAGCCTGCTGTTCGAGCGGGGCGAGCACTCCTGGCATGGGGTGGAAGAGCTGCGCTGCCCCAAAGACCGCATGCGCAAGGTCTTCATCGTCGTCATCAACCGATTGACTCCGTCCATCCACCTACGCCGCTTGTTCGGTAATTTACCGAAAGGCCTGAGAAGTTTATCTTCTATGTAAAAATAATTTTTGGCTCTTCCGCAGAATCTGTGGATTAACAAGAAAACCATGCGAAAAAACTGTTTCAATACATAAAGTTAAACTTGAAATTGGATATTTTATTCCTGTGCCTGCATTTATCCGATAGTTAAAAATAGTGTCATTCCCGCCCCACGCTTTCGAGTGGACAGATTCCTCGCTGGAATGACGGATCTTTGTTTTTTCCAACCTCCAGGCGAGTGTCAGGTTTCTACACACAGATTCTGCTGAAGACCCTGATTTTTTAGTAAAGGATATGATTCGCTATGGAAATTGTTTATCGATGAGCAGGGAGACCGGATCTGCCTGACCAACGTTCGCCTCTACCGGCTGCGCTGACAGATCGCCGCTATGGGGAGTCGCATTTCCACTTTTGGATATGCGGGCGCTGACCATGACGGTGTGGAAACCGGAAAGTTTTCGCGAGGGCAGGATCGCCATTGAATCATCCAATGTCACCTGCAACGGCAGGTCTTTCACCTGTTTACGCAGCACCGCGATGGGCATGGGAGGGCCTTCCTGTACCTGTGCGTAAATGAACAGCGTATCTGTCTGATCAGCCTGTTCCACCAGGTGGGATGCGAGGGCAACGTTAACACTGATGGTTTTATTGTTCCCATCAGGTGATACCTTGTTAACTGCTGTCACGCTTACTGAATCACCGGTGGCAGTATCGAGTCCGGCCTGTGCCCGTTTAATCAACTGTTTTATTTCAGGCAAGGCTTTCGAACCGCTCTCCAGGCGTGGCAGCAGGCGCTGCCAATAGGCAATTGCAGCATTGTAATTCCCCTGCTCGTAGGCAGCCATACCGGCCATCCACATAGCGTTATTGTTATCCGGGTCCAGTTGCAGGGTCTTTTGGATAAGTTCCTCCGGCCTGCCGGCAAGTTTGCTGCCATTCGCCATCGCTAACGCATTGGCATAATGCAACAGGACATCGGGCTCATCCCCCGTCAGGGCGCGTAACCGTTCAAAGGCAGAGACCGCATCACGATAGCGACCCAACACCATGTAGGACCTGCCCAGCATCAACCACCCCTTTTTATCGCCAGGCTCTTTCTGCATGCGCCGGGCAAGCTTCTCCACCATCACTTCAATTGACGGTGTATCCTTCTGCTCCATCCCCGCATTCCGCTGTGCTGATCCCTTATTTAGTTCCGCGATCAGATCCGGCTGTCCCAGTCTGAAATAGATCGATACAGCGATAACCGGTAGCAACAGGGTGATCAGTCCGGCCGTTATCCGATCCTGGAATGGCTTTGTATTGCCTGCACCCTTATCTGTTTTACCGGGTTTATCATCGATCTCGGCAAGTAACGAGCGCTCCAGTTCCCGTTTAGCCGCTTCCATCTGATCGGGGCTTAACACATCCAGATCCTTGTCCCGCTCCAGTTCAGCCAGGCGTTCTCTATAAATCACAACAGAGCGCTGATTTGTATCATCAGCCTGTATCGATGGTCGCCTGAACAGGGGACGAAGCACGATAAACAATCCCGGCACTATCATGAGGGCAACCAGACACCAGAAGATCAACATCAATTAGTCCCTCTCTTTTACATCATTCAACAGACGGGAGAGCCTCCGTTGTGCTTCACGATCCAACTCCGGGACTCTGTCCGCTGAATGTCCACGAACGAAAAACAGTATCGCCACCACCGCGAACAGCAACACAAGAAACGGCGCAAGCCAGAGCACGAGGGTGGACTCTTTCAACGGTGGGAGATACAGGACAAAATCGCCATAACGTTCCACCAGGAATCCGATAATGTCCTGATTGCTCCTGCCAGCAAGGATCATCTGCTGGACTTCCTGACGCAGGTCCTGCGCCAGATCGGCGTGTGAATCCTCCAGGGACTGGTTCTGGCAGACGAGGCAGCGGAGTTGTTTGATTAAATGATGATAGCGTTGTGACTGTTCCGGATTATTAAACTCCAGCGGTGTATCGACCGGGTATACCGGTGCTGCCAGGCAAAACAACATTAGAAAAGAGAGTAACCGGACCGTCATAATTCCTCAACGTGTTAACTTTCCACTTCCGGCTCTTGAAGGCTCAGCTTATGGAACAGGGGCAAAACGGTTGATTTGATATCGTCCCGGCTGAGGGGACCGATATGTTTATAACGAATGACTCCCTTTTTATCCAGGATATAGGTTTCCGGTACACCGTATACACCAAAATCGATACCCACCCTTCCCTGCTCATCAAAAGCACTCTTTACATAGGGATCACCATGGCGGGCCAGCCACTGTAAGGCGTCCTGCCTGTTATCTTTATAATTCAGACCAAAGATATCGATGTCACCCCTGTGCGCCAGTTCGACAAGCAATGGCTGTTCCTGCAGACAGGCCACACACCAGGAGGCCCAAACATTGAGCATGACGACCTCACCCTGCATGTCACGATTACTCAGGGTCAATTCAGCATCCTCCAGTTGCGGCAACTCAAATAAAGGCGCAGGTTTATCAATGAGCGGAGACGGCACACGATGGGGATCATATTGCATCCCTACAAGAAACAGGCCGATCATCAGTACAAAAATAAGTAATGGGATCAGATATCGGACCATTTTTGGTGTTATGCTTCTGCTGCCAGCCCGGCTTTAGCTGATGCTGTCGCTTCATGCCGCACAGAGATGCGATAGCGCCTGTCCAGGGCCGCGAGGAAACCGCCCAGGGCCATCAATATCGCCCCGAGCCAGATCCACCGGACAAACGGACGGTAGTAAAGACGGATGCTCCAATCCCCGTTGTCCAGCGGCTCTCCCAGTGAAACGTACAGATCACGAAACAGGCCGGGGTCGATTCCCGCTTCCGTCATCGGCATATTACGCACCGGGTAGATCCGCTTTTGGGAATGCAAGGTGGTGACAAGCCGGTCATTTTTATACACCTGCATCACCGCCTCCGTTGCCGTGTAATTCGGCCCCGGTTTCTTTTCAATGGCGTCAAGATGGAAGGTATAGCCGGACAGTTCCACGCTGTCGCCGACACCCATGCGTTTGTGGGCGTCACTGCTGTAATGAGTGGTGATGCTGATGCCGACAAGGGTGACGGCGAAACCGATATGGGCGAGGCACATGCCGGTAAAACTCAACGACAAGCCGTTTAACCCGAACCAGGTATTGCCCTGGTGACGCAAACGCGAACGTAACGCAAGGATAATGGTCCAGACAATCCACAGCGCCAGGGCGACACCCAGCATAGTCTGGACCTTCGCGGAATTCGCCAGCATTACAACGAGCAGGACCCCAATGACAACACTTCCGATCAGGGCCAACCAGAGATGCCGCCACAGGCGTTTCATCTCATCGGCACGCCAGCGGGCCAGCACTCCAAACCCGATAACGATAGAAACCGGGAGCATCAATGGTACGAACACAGTATTAAAGTACGGCGCACCGACTGACAGTTTGCCTAGTCCAAACGCCTCGATAATAAGGGGATAGATCGTCCCCAGCAGTACAGTCGCCATGGCGACCGTCAGGCAGACACTATTGATTAATAGAAATGTCTCCCGTGAGACGAGCTTGAACCCTCCCCCACTGAACGTACCGGGAGCGCGCCAGGCGTACAGCAGCAGCGATCCGCCAATAACCAGGCCGAGTAAACAGAGGATGAAGATCCCCCTGGCGGGGTCGGTGGCAAAGGCGTGTACGGAGGTCAGCACGCCGGAGCGGACCAGAAAGGTGCCGAGCAGGCTCAGGGCAAAGGTGCAAATCGCCAGCAATACCGTCCAGTTCTTAAAGACACCGCGTTTCTCTGTTGCCGCCAGGGAATGGATCAGGGCTGTCCCGGCCAGCCATGGCATAAATGAGGCATTCTCTACCGGGTCCCAGAACCACCAGCCGCCCCAACCCAGTTCGTAATAGGCCCACCAACTGCCGAGCGCAATACCCAGAGTCAGGAACATCCAGGCCACGGTCGTCCACGGTCTCGACCAGCGCGCCCAGTTGCTATCCAGCCGGCCTCCTAGCAGGGCGGCAATAGCAAAGGCGAACACCACCGAGAAACCGACATAGCCGGTATACAGGATGGGTGGATGGATAATCAAACCGGGGTCCTGCAGCAACGGGTTCAGGTCAACACCATCCTGGGCCGCCGGCAGATAGCGTTCAAACGGGTTGGAAGTCAATAACAGGAACAGTAGAAAACCGGTGCTCACCAGGCCCATGACGCCAATCACCCTGGCACTGAAGATCTCCGACAGATTGCGGCTGAACAGGGTCACGGCCGTCGTCCACACGGCCAGGATCAGGACCCACAGCAACAGGGAACCTTCATGGGCGCCCCACACCGCAGAAATCCGGTACATGAGCGGTAACCGGCTGTTGGAATTCAGCACCACATAGGCGACGGAAAAATCGTTGATAACGAATGAATAGGTAAGGGAAGCAAAGGCAATCCCGATAAAAGCCAGTTGCGCACGCGCCGCCGGACGCGCCATCAACATCCAGGCAACATTCCCCCTGGCGGCACCGGCAAGGGGAAACAGCGATTGCATGATCGCCATACATAACGCAAGTACCAGTGCAAAATGGCCCAGTTCGGGGATCATGGTCGCTGCCGGTACTTCCCGTAATGAAATTTTGCCCCGGCATCGGATAACGCATCAGCGACCTCCGGCGGCATATAGTTCTCATCATGCTTGGCCAGCACTTCCGTTGCCTCGAACACGCCGTCCTGATCCAACCTGCCGTTGGCGACGATGCCCTGCCCCTCCCTGAACAGATCGGGCAATACCCCCGTGTAGGTTACCGGCACATCTTCAAGCGTATCAGTCAGTGTGAAGCTCACCGCCAGGCTCTCCAGATCGCGTTTGACACTGCCTTCAACCACTAACCCGCCGATCCTGAACGAGCGGCTTGAGGGCGCCTCACCACGCTTGACCTGGGTCGGACTGTAAAAATAGAGCAGGTTTTCCTGGAAGGCCTTCAGTGCGAGTCCCGTCGCGGCACCCATGCCGATCACAATGAAAATGATCGTGATCAACAGCTTACGCCGCCTTGGGTTCATGACAAACAATGTTAGCGCTCCTGCCGTCTCTTCAGGGTGAGAATAATCTGTTTTTCACGTAATTTGGGCAGGATAAAATTCAGTAACAATACCAGCAGACTCAAGCCGTAGGCGCTCCAGACATATAAGGCGTAGCCGCCCATGTGAAAAAATTCAGCAATCTGTGACATGTGTTGGTTCAGGGTTCAACGTTTCTGGTTCAAGGTTCAGGGTTCATGGTTCAGGGTTCATGGTTCATGGTTCATGGTTCAAGGTTCAGGGTTCAGGGTTCAGGGTTCAGGGTTCAGAACTTTGAACGTTT
>JBHHYN010000020.1:0-32948 GCA_046757565.1 Gammaproteobacteria bacterium
CTTGTTAACCCACAGATTCTGCTGAAGAGCCAAAATAAGGAAACTTAGAAGCATGGTGTATGGTTGCTCCATGTCCAGGGTTTCCGAAAAAAATTGCCACTAAATTATCAAACACAAATAACCTGATCGACTGACCATCCAGGCTGCTCCGCAACCATTCAGTTTCCCGATTTTAATCTTTCGTCTATCCGGTTGAGCATAATGGGGTAATAGCCGTCGTTTATATTATGTTCTTTTAATTGTTCAAAACCGGATTTAGCTTGTTCCCACTGCCCATTATGGTAGTCATTGACGGCTTGCTCGTGAAGGGTTAACAGTTTGCGCATTGGCTCATCCGCCGTCTCTTCCAGGCAGACAGGCTGGTATATCCTCGTCGTTTTATACTTTCCCTTGACTCTGACCTGATCAAGTTCCCTGAACAGGATCCCTTCACACCTTTTCTTGGTTTCTTCACTAACTATGGTAGGCACCTTGTAGGTCCGGGTAAGACCTTCCAGCCTTGATGCAAGATTTACAGAATCGCCAATAACTGTGTATGCGATTCGATATTCTGATCCCATATTACCCACGTTCATCATGCCGGTATTAATACCAATCCCCATGCTGGGTCCCGGCCAACCCCGGCTGACGAATTGCTTCGATAGCCGACGGATCTCCCTTTGCATGGCAAACGCCGCCAGCACGGCCCGATGGGCATGATCGGCTTGCGGCAGCGGCGCCCCCCAGAACGCCATAATGGAATCACCAATATATTTATCGATGGTCGCCCCATATTCGAATAAAACCCTGGTCATGGCGGTAAAATATTCATTCAGTAGCCGGGTAAGTTGTTTAGGGTTTAACTGCTCTGCGGCCCCGGAAAAATTTTGCAGATCACAAAAAAAGACCGTGAGCCTCTTTGATTCGCCATCCAGCCTTACTTGCCCAGGATGCCTGCTTATCTCCGTTACCAGCTCGGGCGGTATATACTGCCCGAAAATGTGGATTATCTTCTGCCGGGAATGGGTTTCCAGAAAATAACTGATCAGGACATTAATGGCATACAGCATCAGTATTGTCAGCAGGCTGTATTCCATGGGTATAAGCGTCTGTTTCCCTGGGTTCATATAGTTGTTATAGACCGGGGGAATAATGCAGATGAGTGTCAGTAACGAGGCTGTTACCGGATTCAGCAGTGGCAGCAGTACGGACAACAGTATTCCTGTTGACAAAAGCAGGATAAATTCAGTGGATCTGACCGCCACCGGCACAAACGTCCCTGACTGGCCCGAATGCTGTTCAAACAAAAGAGAGCGGATGGAAATAGTTGGCCCCGCATGAAGATGGATCTCCAGAAGACCAATTGCATTGGACAGGAACAGGACCAACACGGAGGATATAATGGCTATCTGTAGCGCATGGGCTCGAAAGGTCTCTTTCATGATGTTGTGGAATGAGTTCCCTCTATCGATAGGCCTGTTTACGTATGGCGAGTTATTTTACTTTAGTTTTACACCAGGCATAGCCGCCTCATTCTAACAGCCGCATGAGTATAAACAATCATCTGCTTATTAAGTCCATCCCCGGCACTATGAGTGCCCGACAGAGTATAAATGTTGTTTATCATCAAGATACAAATCTTTCCATGAAAATCTATCTAACATTCGCGTCGACCTGTTGAAAAATCGACAGTTTTGATGTTATCTCGTCAGAATTAGCACAACAACGAGAACAGAAAACTTGTCTTTTCTTTTAAAATTCAATGGGTTATTAACATTGGCCTCGAATATGCTGTACTTTATAGTAACAATTAACTGAGGTCATCATCATGAAAAACAGAAAACAGACCGGTTTTACCCTTGTCGAGATAGCCATCGTACTGGTCGTCATCGGATTATTACTAGGGGGCATTCTCAAGGGCCAGCAACTGATTAACAGTGCACGGGTGAGAAACCTGGCCGATCAGAATTCCGGTGTACAGGCCGCCTATTTCGGATTCATCGATCGCTTCAGAAGCCTGCCGGGCGATATGAACCCGACTACTGCGTGCCTGAAAGTAAGTAATACCATTGCCAATTGCGGTGCTTCACCTTATGCCGCAGCGACGCTTGGAGGAAACGGCAATGGCAGGATTGATAGCATCGTCGAGGCAAGCGCCGTTTGGGCCCATCTCAGTGCGGCGGGATTTCTAAACGGCACTTTTTCCGGGGTTGATGCGGCCAGTGCACTGTTAACAACGGCAACCTACCCCTCTGCCGTGCCCACTGGCGGCATCCCCCCCAATGCATTCCAGGGCCCCATACTACTCGCCCATACGAATGATTATATCATGGGAAATGTAGGGTCGACCACGGTAAGACTGGCCTACTCCTTCGGTGGCAACATTCCGGTACCCCTGCTGCGAGACCTGGACCAAAAACTGGATGATGGCGGCGCAGGCACCGGGGTGCTTCGCTCAGCCATTGAAGCAGCCGATCCCGCTGTCGATGCAGCCTTCGGTCCCGTCGTTGCCTATACCTCAGGTGGGCTTGATTGCCTGAACGGCACGAATCCTGAAACCTGGAATGTCGATAGCGACAACCAGACATGTAATGCGGTTTTCCTCTATTAACAGAGTACTCGAAAATGGTAAGGAAACAAGGCCCGCTTTGCGGGCCTTACTTTTTTATGCAAACATATTAGTGTATCGCTATTAGCACAAACAGCAGGGCGTAATGAAAGGCCAGGCAATTAGTTTCCGGGGGGTTTGTAAGGGCTACGCAAAGCAGCGGGTATTGACCGGGATAAACCTTGGTGTCAATCAGGGGGAGTATCTTGGTCTCGTTGGCGTAAATGGTGCGGGAAAAACCACGTTAATCAAGTGTATGCTGGATTTTACCTGCATCGAATCAGGCGCTATTACGATTTTCGATACCCGCCACACAACGAATTCAGCCAGGAAAAATCTGGCCTATCTGCCGGAACGATTCATTCCACCTTATTATTTAACAGGCCGGGATTTCCTGGCATATATGGCCGATCTCCATCAGCAAAGCTATGATCCGGTTAAAACCGGAAAGATGCTGGCGGTGCTCGATCTTGATAAATCCGCACTGGAAAAACCGGTCAGACAGTTTTCCAAAGGCATGTCACAGAAACTCGGTATTGCCGCCTGCCTGCTTAGCAATAAAGAGTTGTTGATTATGGATGAACCTTTAAGTGGTCTCGATCCGAAGGCCATGGCGTTTTTAAAACAACATCTAATCAACGAAAAGAAGCAGGGGAAAACTGTTTTTTTCAGCACCCACCAGTTGTCCGATGTCGAGACCCTGTGCGACAGGGTGGCTATCCTGCACGATGGACGGATCCGGTTTGCCGGCCCCCCGGGGGAGTGTTGCGCCCGTTTTGCTACAGATGATTTTGAGGAGGCCTATCTTCAATGCATTGAAACAGCCGAAACTTAATTATCAGTCTCTTTCATTATCATTATTAACTGTTCCAGCATTTTCCCGGCCCTGTCATAAATACCGGGACACTTACTCTCTCTCGGGCCGGCAATGTTCAGAGTCGTTATGCTGTATTGTTTAATCCATCCGCTTACGGCGGATATGTCTATCTCTTTATCAACATCAACAACGAGGCAGGGTTTATTATATTTATTTGCAACAGCAGCGGTCAGTGCCGTCCCGCCCTGCATACTGCCGCTGTTCAGAATCAAGGTTGCGTCGGCATCACGGACGTTCCATTTCGTTCGACAGCTATAATCACCGGAGTGCGTCTCCCGTAATGCATATCTGTTGTTAATGACGCCGTCTTCGGCAATCCTGCCACGGGGACACCAACCGCCATGGGGAATATGGTTATTTATCGCAACATCCAGTGCAGCCCGGTCAACGCCGGTCTGCCCGCCGGAGATAATTTTTTTGATGCCCATCATCTCATTTAATCCAGAAATCCTGACGCTGCCCGCGTTGCAGAAGTAATGCACTTCAATATCTTATTTTACTTTAACCGGGGAATGCTATAATGCAACAGTGTTTGCCGGATCAGATTATAAATGTTAACCCTGTTACGTTTCTTCCTGTTATCTCTTTTTGTTGGCCACCTGGCGGCGGCACAGGCACGCATGTATCAGTGGCTGGACCCGGATAACGGCACCACGCAGTTGTCCGGCAAACCACCGGTCTGGTATCGCAGTACCGGGGGAGGACCGCGTGTGTTTGTGTTCGAGAATGGCAGAATCATCGACGATACCCATATTCATGTCTCCATCACTGAACAGGAAAAATTACGCCAGCAGGCGTTTCTGAAGGCGGAGGAGGATAAAGCTGCGGCAAAAGAAAAATTGATACGGGCTAAAAAATTAAAGGCAGTCCTGGATCGAAAACAGGAACGGGAAACCGGACCGGAAGCAAGCGAACAGAAGACAACGGAACAAACAGCCCCTGAAGACATAATGGCATCTGCAGATAAATCGGGGCCTGTCAATAAGGGTGCGCCGAAGGAGGATAGTGTGCCTGATAGCAAGGCGCCGCTACCGGAAGAGGCGACAATTGATAAAATGCGCGAATTGATCTCCGAATGGGAGAAATTACGTATTGAGAAAGCCAAGGGGGAGATTGGATCCGCTCCTCCGGCGCTACAGAAATAATTCCAGCACCTCTATTTACGTGAAAACAGGCTCTTCAGGGTCCCGATAATGGAGGAATTCTGCGACGCAATGAGTGATTTCATCTCCAGCAAGGCCTGATTTTTTGGATTGATGCGTAATCCGATATCGACATAAGCCGAGGTTTTCTGATATTCATTATTTATCAGTGACTGTTCAGCCAGGAACGAATAGCGATCGGAAATTTCATAGATACCTTTGATTGCAGTCCGGTTTCCCGGATCGATCTGCAACAGCCGGGAATAATAATAATAGGCATTATCTTTGGGAGGATAAGTCAGTTTATATTCTTCAAGGCTCTGTTTTCCCAGAAAGACCAGGGCATTGACGATCTCTTTACTGACGGCCTGATTTTTCCCGGTATTCGCCGTCTCGCCCACGCTTACAGTCTCATCAACACTACCTGTTTGGCCGGTGCTGCCTGTCAGGCCCTGTCGAGAATAAACTGGAAGCCTGATCGGTGAGGCGCTAAGTACCGTATCAGTGGAGACCTGTTCAATATTGACCGGTTTACCCTTAATCCGTACCTCGACATATTTCAGGGAGGAAAACAACACCATTGAAAGCAGGATAAGACTGAAAAGTATCTGTTTCGCTCGTTTCTGTCTTAAGGCGGTTGCCTCGCTGGACCTGTCGCCGGTAATATCAAAATCACTGGTTATGGGCACGGTAACATTTTTTTTCTGTATTTTTTCAATATCCGCAATCAGAGCTTCCGCATCCGGATACCGCTCGCTGCGTTGTTTTGCAAGCAAGCGATTGAGCAGGAGTTGGTACTCCTTGAGGTCCCTGGGCAACATCGGAATAGGGGCTTGTTTATGCTGAATAACGATATCAATGACCGAATCTGAAATGTATGGTTTCTTGCCCATCAGCATCTCATAAAATATACAGCCCAGACTATATATGTCCGCACGGCCGTCGAGTTTAATGCCATCGGCCTGTTCCGGACTAACGTAATTCGGACTACCCAAAAAAATTCCGGTTGAGGTCAGGTCACTGTCTGCATCGACCTGCTTGGCAATACCAAAATCAGTTAATAGCGGAACCTCATCCTTGAACAGGATATTGGCGGGTTTTACGTCGCGATGGACGATCCCGTGTTTATGGGCTTCTCCAAGGGCGCTTGCAACGCTGGTCAGATAGTGCAGCGCCTCTCCGGGTGAAATTGTCAGTTCCAGGCGTTGCTTGAGGTCGCCGCCCTGAACATATTCCATAGAGATATAAAGGGTGTTATCGGCGATACCGATATCGAAAATAGTAATGATATTGGGATGATTCAGCGATGCCAGAATACGTCCTTCGGTAAGAAAGCGTTCAGCAAGCTCCTCGGATTGATCCATATTGACGGCATCAAGAATTTTCAATACCACGGGACGTTCGAGAGATTCCTGGATAGCGAGATAAACCGTCGCCATCCCCCCCCTGCCGATTTCTCTCTGTATTTTGTACCCCGGGATTTCCATTTTACTGATTATAAGGTTATTCGGGCAAAATGTTGTGCAACCGGTGACTAAATCGTTAATATTATCTTGGCCGGGGTATTCGATCCAGACATAACCACTGAAACGGGCCTGATTCCGCTGTGACAGGAATCATAATTATCCCTGACCGGCCTGAAGAGTGGGCTTGTAATCGGAACACGAGCCTGATAAAAAAGAGCCCTGTGACACTGTATGTAAACATGATAGAAGACAAAAAGGAAACCCTGAAAGAACGGCGCGGACAGACTTCAGAACTCATTGAACACATGCTGGATGAGAGGAAGCAGCTACTTGCCCTGCTGTTACAGGTCTCCAGCCTGGAATCCGACGGGCCCCATGACCCCACCGAACCCGATCTGGAATTGCTGGATGAATTCTGCCAGATGCTGGTGGATTATATTGCCTCGGGGCATTTTGGTCTTTATGAGCGGATTATCAAAAAGAAAGAAAGGCGGAAAAAGGTCGCTGAACTCGCGGTTAAAGTCTATCCCCGGATTGACGAAACGACGCAGGAGGCATTGGGTTTCAATGAAAAATATGATCCGAACAATAGCGTGTCCGATTTGACCGAGTTACCACGGGACCTGTCCAGATTGGGTGAACAATTAACCAACAGAATCGAACTTGAAGACCGGCTCATCAATCTTTTGCTCGGGCCGGCGGATACTCTACAGATATAATGGGCGCCCGAAATCTGTAGGGGCCTGTAGCGAACCCCTATCCACTAGCCTTGTGTTTGGCCCGAATAAAGTCTTTGTGGGAGACATGCAGGAGATCGGCGATTTTACGTACGAAATACTCCTCATATTTATCCAGCACCGCATCGGCAAACGCCACCTTCCAGAGTAATTCAACGATCTTGACCCGCTCATCCCGGGATAACGCCCGGTTAATCGAAGTCGTGAACTCATACAGAGAGACGGCGTGATCAACCTCTTTCTCAGCCAGGTCAATCAATGACTGGATTTCCTCCTGTGGGAGATGAAAGCGATTTTGCATGGCCTCCTCGATAATCTTGCGTTCATCCGCCTGGATGTGCGAATCAGCCAGGCTAATTTCCAGCATCAGCACGGCAGCGGCAAGCTCGAGACCAGGGGTGTCGGCAGCAGTATTATCGGCCTTGAATAACCGGGCTTCGATAAATTCCTTGAGCGTACTAAACATAAAGCCCCCTCATTACGACCTTAATTCGTTTGCCGGCTGATGATGTAACTGCTATTTTCAAAATTATCAAAGTAGGCGTCTACCAGAGGATGGTTTACAGGCTCTTTCGAGGTATCAACTTCAAGATTCCTCTCTGCGGCATAGGTTTCATGCACCCCGTTATGGACCAGGACCCTGTACCAGGGCTCATCCTTGGGGGGACGTGTCAGGGCGACCTGATCGTACCAATCCTCCGTGCCCTGGAATATTGGGTCAACATCGATAATGACTCCTCTATAGTGGAAGAGCCGGTGCTCAACGAGTTGCCCAATACTGAATTTTGCATTTTTTGCTTGCATGAATAAATTGTTCGGAGTTGTCTTATGACAATCATAACAGAATCCATAACCTATCGTTGCAGGCTGAAGGCTGATTTAAAAGGGTAAACCCGGAAAATCGGGCGGTTTCCGTGGGGAATACCCCGCTTAAGAGAATTGTCGTGTACAATATGTCTTAATAGCTCTTCACTAACTGAATATTATGGCAACAAATCCAGCGTACCCCGTACCACATCTCACCACTGCCCTGGTCGGGCCATTACGTGAGGTGGAAAACCACATTTTAAAGCAATTGGCAGAGATAGAATCGTGGTTCCGGTGTCAATGGCGGCTGACTCCCGCGCCATTTTATGCGTCAGTTGACCTGCGCAATGCCGGCTTCAAGATCGCGCCGATCGATACCAACCTGTTTCCGGCAGGGTTCAATAATCTGAACCCGGTTTTCGAACCTCTTTGCATTCAGGCGTTACAACAGGCGGTTGAACATTTGAGATGGGACGCTGACCGTATCCTCATAGTGCCCGAAAACCATACCCGTAACCGGTTTTATATGGAAAACATCGCCATCCTGCAGGAAATGCTGGAAAAGGCCGGGTACGGAGTACGACTGGGCTCACTGCTTCCGGATCTCGATACTCCCATGACCCTTGATCTGGAATCGGGCCGCTCTGTTTATCTTCAACCCCTGCAACGTGAAGGTAACAGAGTCATGGTGGAGGCATTCAATCCCGATCTGATCGTTTTGAATAACGACCTGGCCTCCGGCTTTCCCGCCATACTTGATGATATAGAACAGCTTATCACCCCACCGCCCCAGCTGGGCTGGTCCAGCCGGTTGAAATCCGTGCATTTCGACTTTTACCAGCAGGTTGCCAGGGAATTTTGTGAGCGCTTGAACATAGACCCCTGGCTGATTGACCCCATGTTCAGGAATTGCGGGGAGGTTGACTTTATGAAACGGGAGGGGGAGTCCTGCCTCTCAAGAAATGTCGATGTCCTGTTGAAAAAAATCCGGAAAAAATATGATGAGTACGGTGTTGACAGCCGCCCGTTTGTTATCATAAAAGCCGATGCCGGCACCTATGGCATGGGAGTCATGACGGTAACCAGTGCGGAGGAGGTAACGGATTTGAACCGCAAGCAACGGACACGGATGGCGACCACCAAGGAGGGCAAAAAAATCACCAAGGCGATTATCCAGGAAGGGGTCTATACCCATGAAACCTGGGGCAATCACACCACTGTCGCGGAACCGGTAGTCTACATGGTCGGTCATAATGTGGTTGGCGGATTTTACCGGGTACATGCGCAGCGCGCCGATAATGAAAACCTGAATGCCCCCGGTATGCGCTTTGAACCACTGGCCTTCGATGACTGTTGCATCTCGCCTGACAAGCGTCAAGCACCGGATGCCCACCCAAACCGCTTCTATACCTATGGCGTTATTGCACGCCTGGCCCTGATCGCTGCCTCCAGGGAAGCTGCGAACCTCAAGTAGGGAATTAAACACCCTTTAAGCTAAGGACCTTTTGTGTCTGCCACAGATCGCATCTCTATAGCAATCAAAACCATATTAATCTGTACCGTTTTTATATCAGCCTGCAGCAAGAATGAGGCGATTACCGTGGCCGGATCGACGACCGTCCTGCCTGTAGCAACCCGGACCGCCGAACGTTTCAGGTTAAGCCATCCCGGGATTCATATTATTATCAATGCAGGCGGATCGGGGGTCGGGATCAACCAGCTCGGTACGGGCAAGATCGATATCGGCATGGCTTCGCGGCACATCACCGACACAGAAATCCGGAAATATCCAAAGGTCCATTTCGTTACCCACGCCATAGGCAGAGATGCCGTAGTACCGGTGGTTTCCTCGGAAGTTTATAATGCCGGCGTGACTGCTTTAACCCTTGCACAAATCGGCGAGATCTATAAAGGTGAAATATCCAACTGGAAATCCGTCGGCGGGCCCGACAAAGAAATTCTCGCTGTAGACAAGGAAAAATCGAGGGGAACACGCCATGTCTTTATGCAGGCTGTGTTAGGCGATGAAGAGGCCGCTGCGCCGGGTGCTGATCTGGTGCTTGGATCAAATAATGAAGAACAGACAGCAATCGCCCAGAGTGATGCCGCTATCGGCATGTTATCCAATGCCTGGATGAACGATGACGTGAAGGGGCTCGCCATCATTATGCCGGACGGGGCCGTTATCGAACCGACCCTGACAACGATTACCGATGGCGCATTTCCTATAACCCGGGACCTGCTCCTGATTACCAATGGCCCGGCGCAAGGGACCAGCAAGGCGTTTATCGATTTTATTTTAAGCAGGGAAGGACAGAAGATTGTCGCTGAATCGGACTATGTTCCCGTTAACCGCTAAAACGGGAAAGGGCTATGTTATTGCCAGCACCATGATAAGTGCCACGGCAATCCTGATCATTATCATTACCCTGGCTTACAACAGTGTTGAGGCGATCAGCCAGATTGGCTGGCAACTGTTTTCGCTCGAATGGAACCCACCGAAGGCCCGGTTTGGTATGCTGAGTATGCTGTACGGCTCGGCAATGGTGACACTTGTCGCCCTGGTTATCGCTGTCCCCCTTGGGGTTTTAACCGCCCTGTTCACTGCGGAAATACTGCCTGTTCGCTACAGGGTATATGTCAAGTCACTGCTGGAGCTGCTGGCAGGTATCCCCTCCATTATTTACGGATTACTGGGTATCGCCTTTATCGGCATCTGGATCAGCGATCTGTTCAATCTGCAATCCGGCAGGACTCTGCTCACGGCGGGAGTCGTGCTGTCGTTTATGATTTTGCCGCTTATCATCACCCTGACTGACGATGCCTTGTACAATGTCCCCCGAAAATACCGTGAAACCGCCTCGGGGTTGGGGCTTTATAGAGTTGAAATCATTACAAGCGTGGTCCTGCCTATTGCCAAAGCGAACATAGCGGGAGCGGTATTACTGGCTCTGGGCCGCGCCATTGGAGAAACCATGGCGGTGATGCTGTTGATCGGCGGGATCGATACCATCCCGCAGCCGTTCTTTAACGTTCTCTCCGCCGGTCAAACCATAACCTCCAAGATCGGCAGGGAAATACCGGAATCGGCCTTTGGTTCCCTTCACTTCAGCGCCTTAATTTTTATGGGCCTGACATTACTACTCATCGTGTTAGCGGTTACAATCATCGCGCAACACTATTTTAACCGGGAACAACAACTGTATGAGTAGGTCTTTAAGCAACCAGCTGTTTACCATGCTGAGCCTGAGCGCCGCTGTAACAAGCGTTCTCATCCTGCTGTTTCTGTTTGCCGTCATTACCTGGAACGGCCTGGCCGCCATCACACCAGGTTTTCTCTTTACGGCTTCCCGGAATTTTGGCGCCGAGGGTGGAATTTTATACCAGATTATCGGCAGCCTGATGCTGATTGCCGGCGCAGCCACCATTTGTTTCCCGCTGGCCATCGGGACAGCGGTATACAAGAGCGAATATATGAAAAATCGTTTTTCACGGAAACTATGCACCACGCTCATTTATGGATTAAACGGCATCCCCTCCGTCATTTTTGGTATCTTTGGCCTCATTTTCTTTGTCAACATACTAAATACCGGCATATCATGGGTGGTTGGTTCCATCATCCTTGCCATCATGATCCTGCCTACCGTGGTGTTGGCGGCCTATCAGTCCATCAATAGTATTCCGCTGGTCTACCGGGAGAGTGCCTTTGCGTTGGGACTGAGTAAATGGCAGGTCATCGTCAGGGTCCTGGTCCCGCAAGGCCTGAGCGGCGCCGTTACCGGGCTGTTCATTGGCCTGGCCAGGGCGGTAGGGGAGACAGCCCCCATTATGTTCATCGCTACGGCGTTTTCCGGGATGGATATTCCCGGGTCGTTGTTCGAGCCGGTAGCGGCCTTACCGACCCATATCCTGGCACTGGCCCAGCAGGCGACCAACGAACAGGCACTGCGAAATGCCTGGGGGGCAAGTTTTATATTAATATCTATGGTCACGCTACTGAGTAGCGCTGCTTTATTCAGCCGCATGAAGCTGAAAACAATCAGCGTACGATGACACAACGAGCCAAACTTGAAATTCTGCAATCCGGGGCCCCACAGAATTCTGTTGTGGAAATCAGGGTAAGCAGTTTTAACGCCTGGTTTCATAATAACCATGTCCTGAATGACATTAACGTCTCCTTTCAGCGGCAAAGCATCAATTGCATCATCGGTCCTTCCGGAAGCGGAAAGTCAACATTGATTAGAAGTATTAACAGGATTAATGACGTGGTGGAAGGATTTGCATGTGAGGGGACCATCCATTTCAGCGGAAAAAATATTAACAGTAAATCGTTGGAAACCTCCGGGTTACGGACAGATATCGGCATGGTGTTTCAGAAACCCTGTGTTTTTCCAAAATCCATCTTTGACAATGTGCTGTTCGGCCTGCAGCACCTGAAAAAACTGTCCCCGCAACAGCGGGGGCAAATTGTAGAGGACAATCTGAAACGGGTATCCTTGTGGAAGGATGTTTCCCACCGCCTGGGCGATCAGGCCGCGTCTCTTTCACTGGGGCAACAGCAGCGGCTCTGCATTGCCCGTACATTGGCCATCAAGCCACGAGTCATCCTGTTTGATGAACCCACCTCCTCATTGGACCCGGTTTCCGCCGGAGCGATTGAATCCCTGATGCTGGAATTGAAAAACAAGTATACGATAATATTCGTCACGCACAATATCCGACAGGCCGAACGTATCGCGGACTATCTGATCTTCATGTGTGACGGCAGAATCATCGAGCAAGGGGAAAAAGAAAAACTTTTTACGGCCCCGGACAAGAAACAGACAAAGAGTTATCTGAACGACGAGTATTGCGAATGCTGATGGATCGCAGAACCCTTTTAATTTATTCTTGAAGTAATTCCGAAGTTATTTGTAACAAACAGGCGGTAGTTATTACAAGAGTTATTTCTTGAAACCTGCATGACCGGCACATGACTTTATTAACGGCCCGAAGACTGGTAGATACTGTAATTATCTTTATGATACTCAGCTTCGTCGGGTCCTGGGTGAAGGGGCTGTCCCCGTCCGTGGTAAGTATACTGGTCTCGCTCACCTATCTGTTGAGCTATCGAATGGCCCGTCAAAAAATTACCGTAAGTTTCAGCTATTACGCCTGGATGTGGTCGCCTACCATCCTGTTTGTGGTGATACCGGTGTTTTGGGATATAAGAACAAGCAATGATTTTAATTTTATATCCGCCATGGCATCGGCCTTGCCGTTATTTTCACTCATTATACCGGTAGGACTATTGCTCATCGTCAGGTCGATCTTGATCCGGCATTACCTGGATTGAAGTCGATGCATATATTGATCGCGGGGGCCGGCATAGGAGGGTTGACCACAGCGTTGCAACTTCACAGGTTGGGCCTGGAGGTTACCATCTTTGAATCAACGCAGCAGATAGCCCCACTTGGGGCCGGGATTAATCTGTTACCCCACGGTTCCAGGGTGCTTATTGAACTGGGGCTGGGCGATGCATTGGCAGAAACGGCGGTGCAGACCCGCGAGATTAAATATTTAACCCGTTATGGCCAGGAAATCTATGCGGATCCCCGGGGCCTGCATGCGGGTTTCAAATGGCCACAATTTTCCATTCACCGGGGCGATCTGCAAGCGCTCATCCTTGACGCCGTGTTGGAACAACTGGGGCCGGACCGCCTGTTGACCGGACATCATCTGACATCGTTTGAGCAAACTGCCGGTACCGTTACCGCCCATTTTGTTGACCAGGCCAACGGTCAACAACTGGGCACATACAGCGGGGACATGCTTGTTGCCGCGGATGGTATTCACTCTGCTGTACGCCGGCAACTCTATCCCGATGAAGGACCGGCTCATTTCTCCGGGGTGATGATGTGGCGTGGTGTCGCCGAGACTGATCCTTTCCTGGATGGAAAAACCATGCTGATCGCCGGGAACTTCCAGCAAAAAGCCGTGATCTACCCTATTTCCGAAAAGCTGCGTAAACAAGGCCGGTCGATGACAAACTGGGTAATGGAGATCCGGACTGGCGGTGAGCAGGCCCCGGAAATTGAAGACTGGAACCGTAAGGGCAATCTGGGCGAAATCCTGCCCACATACGAACAATGGGATTTCGGCTTTGTAAATATCCCCGCCATTCTTAAATCGACAGAAACTATTCTGCGTTACCCGATGGTGGACCGTGATCCCCTGCCACGCTGGAGCTTCGAGCACGTGACCCTGTTGGGGGATGCGGCCCATCCCATGTATCCAATGGGCGCTAACGGCGCTTCACAGGCAATACTCGACAGCGTTGCCCTGAGTGAGACGTTGCAAAGTTATAAGTATGATATCAAAACGGCCTTGCGTAACTACGAGCAGGCGCGCCTGGGAGCCACTGCAGAGGTCATCAGCAGCAACCGCCGCTACGGCCCGGAAGCGATCCTGCAGATTGTAGAAGACCGCATGACTTCACCGGCCGACAGGATAGAAGACATTATCACGCGTGAAGAGATCGACCGGATTACTCTTACTTATCGTAAAGTTGCCGGATTCGACATTGGAGAACTGAACAGCAAGTAGCCATGCAAGACAACTCTTACATGAGAAGACGGATTTAGTGACTGAAAAAGATCACAATAAAGACAGGGGGGGCCATGTTTCTGGAGATGGCTGTTCAAGCTCTGATTTCCGGCTAACCACCGCGGCTTGACAGCCGCCCTGTTGATGCAATTCTGAGCGAACGGGTAATCCTGACATAATTATTGTACAACGTTCTAATCTCCCTGATGTAATGTGCTGTCTGCCCGCAACGGCAATAGCGGATCACTGCACCATCTCGTTTATATGGCCTGGATAGTGCCAGCATGGCCGCTTCCACATTGTCAAACCACCTGTCCCCGTCCAACCCCATCTCATCCGCCAACCGTCTTGCCCGTTTCACCCGGTTATAACCGGCATTATAGGCAGCCAGGGTAAACCAGATCCGATCCTCCGGGATCAACGCCTCCTCAAAGCGGTTACGTAAATAGGCAAGATATTTTATGCCGGCGTGAATACTGTTATCCGGGTCACTCAAGTCGGTTATCCCCAACAGTTGGGCCGTTTCAGGCAACAGCTGCATCAGGCCTTCTGCGCCGGCCCTGGAAACTGCCTCAGGGTCAAACTGGCTTTCCTGGTACATCTGGGCAACGATCAAGCGCCAGTCAAAACCATACTGCTCGGCATATTTATGCACAATAACATCATACGGAGACAGGTTTTCGGTACTGGCAAGGAGGGGGGCATTATTTTTATAGAGTAATGGATTTTCGATATATTTGGCATAAAGAACATTATAGAAACCCCTTCGAAATTCCTTATTGATAAAATCATTCAGCGCCGACAGCAACCGCGTATCGCCATGACGGACTACCCAGACATGGGGAGATGGGTCAGTCAGCGTAAAATGCGCCTTCAGGTTCAAATGACGGATTAATTCTGCGTTAAGCTGATGGCTGCCAATAACGGTCAGGTCATAGATACCATCAGCAACAAGGGATAAGGTCTCTTCCGTGGTTTTCCCTTGCACCGCATTGACCACCTCAACATCTATTCCCCTGGCTTTAACACGCTCCAGCTCTTTCCGGTAGGGGCTTTCTGCGGAAAGGACGATATGGCGGCCGCCTAGATCACGAATATCAAGCAAGGGATAATCATACTTCCTGCCAATAATAACAGGGGCGGCATAATTGTAGGGTTGCGTATAATCGACCTTCCCGGTCTTCCCATAGTTATCCGCGGGTAATGATGCAGCAATCAAATCCCCTTTACCTTGCAAGAGCAGGTTTTGCATCTCTTTATGAGAGCTTGCAATCACGACATCGAGGCGCATTTTATTGTTTCTGGCAAATCTCTTTAGCAATTCATATTCGAAACCTTTCAATTTACCCTTATCAAAAAAATAATTGACCGGACTTTGATACGTTATCAGCCGTAATAATTTTCTCTGCTTCAATTGCGGCAGGTCTTCGCGATAAAACCGCGCAATAGCCAGCTCCAGATGTTTTTTATTCAGAAACAGTTTCAGTGATCGATACAGTTTGACAGCGTCTGCCCTGACAGCCCATACCATTAACCTGTCCCTGCCGAGATTGAGCGCCACCTTAAGATCAGGGTATCTGGGCAGGGAAGTTTCGAGTGTCAGGCTGTCCATGGCAGCCACATCATAGCGTCCGCTGGCAACGTTTTGCAGAATGGCCTCATCATCCATATTCTCGGGAATGGCAATGATATCCATACCCAGGTTATGCCTGCTTACCTTCTGCAGGCGTGGCCATACCGGTGAGGATCTTTTTAGCGCGACCTGTCTGGTTGCCAGATCTTCGATCCGGGTTATCCGGTTACCCTTTCTGCGCACGACCAGTTGCTCTCTTGAATTACCCCAGGGTTGCGTAACACTCAGTTGGTCGCGTAGTTCAGGATCCAGGGAGCGTTTGGTTGTAACGACTACATCAGCCGTTCCATTCAGTAAATATCTGCCTGAGAGATTGCGCTGATCCCTGGTGATCCAGACCGGAGTTAATCCCTGCTCCTTTGCATATTGCAGTATCAGTCGCGGTTGCGCGTTGCGCCTCTGGGGGAACCGCTTGCTGCTGCCTTGAACCAGGATCCGCAGTTTGCCACCCTGTTTGATAACATCGATGTATTCCTTAACAGGCTTGTTTGCCTGGAGGAGTTTCTCTTGGCCGCTAGAAGCAGAACGGAACTGAGCTGACGAAGGGTCAGGCGAGTCAACCGGAGTTAGCCATAGAGGAACAACCGTGGCTCCGAGAAGGAATAGCAGAAGGATAATAGCGCGGAAGCGTTTTTGATAGACAATCATTCCTGCCACTATGCGCCTGCGGATCAAAAAATCCGTCCCGATTCCCATGAAATTTAACTTCGATGGGGTGTCAAGTATACGCACATTTCACTACTAAATCTATATATTGGGGGTTAATCATGAACAGCCTACTAAATAATGTACAAATTAATAAGATAAATTAATACTCCACCCTGGCCACTGGTGCCCGGTAGTCACCGGCGTGGTATAAAAATAAGTTAATATCACGGTGTACTACGAATTAGAAATCCAGACTGGGGAAATGTTCAAGGCAGGAACAAGCAGGGAGATGAATTAATAAGCAAGTACTTACTTTTAATCTGCCCGCTGATTTAACTGGTTTAACCGCTCTGGCGTCCCCACATCCACCCATTGGCCGCGATACAATTCCCCACTGATTTGCCGGTCTTCCATGGCCCGGCGAAGCAATGGCGCCAGCGGGAAGGCCCTTGATTCGCAGTCTGAAAACAGATCCGGCGAAAACACCCCGATACCGCTATAGGTCAGTCGTTTCCCGGCGCGCTCCAGCACCCGTTTATCACGCAAACAAAAATCTCCTTTGGGGTGATGGGGAGGATTTGGCACCATAACCAGATGGGCCAGGCCCCCAGTTGTGCGAGGTAGACGTGAGAAGTCGTAATCGGACCAGATATCGGCGTTCACGACAGCAAATGGCTGATCGCCCAACAGCGGCAATGCCTTTTTTATACCACCGCCGGTCTCCAGCGGGGCTTCCCCCTCCGCCGAGTAGGATATTTTAACGCCATAGTCCCGGCCATCTCCGAAATACGCGATGATCTGCTCCCCCAACCTGGCGTGATTGATTACCAACTGTCTGATTCCGGCCCGGCATAATGCCTCAATATGATATTGAATAAGCGGTTTACCGTTCACTTCAAGCAGGGGTTTCGGTAGATTATCTGTTAACGGGCGCAGGCGGTCACCGCGCCCCGCCGCCAGGATCATTGCGCGCATGGTATATGGGTATGTTCCAGTCCAGGCAGGACATGCTCCCGTAACAGGGCAATCAATGGCCGTAACTCCGGATACTCCCCCTCCAGCTCCAGGATATAGGAGAGGGTCCTGGGGATATCCTGCAAAAAACCGGCCTTACCGTCCCTGTGACAAAGCCGCGTGAAAATGCCGCTCGCCTTGAGCTGGCGTTGCACCCCCATTAGATCAAACCAGCGTAAAAACTGCTGCTCGCTCACGTCGATGCCCAGATATGCGCAGGCCTGCCGTCGATAATCAAGCGCCCGCTTTATCACTTGCGATCGTGGCCATTTAATATAACAATCCTTAAATAATGAAACAGCATCATAGGTCAACGGCCCTTTCAGGGCGTCCTGGAAATCGACAATACCCGGGTTATGTTGCTCGGTAACCAGCAGGTTACGCGAATGATAATCGCGGTGTACGAATACCTGAGGTTGCTCGAGGGCCGCTTGCTCCAGTAATGCAAAACTTTCATCCAGCAACTTCTGCCAGGTGTTGTTTAACTGTAGATGCTGTTCCAACAACCAGTCGCGGAACAGGGTCATCTCTTCCTGTAACAGTGTTGCATCATAACCCCGCAGTCCATCCACACTTGCCTTGGCCTGTATCTGTAATAATGCCTTGACCGCATCTGCGTAGAGCCGATCGGAGCTGTCTTCCGTCAAGCTATACAGATAGAGTTTTGTGCCCAGGTCATCAAGCAGTAAAAACCCCCTGTCCGGATCACAGGCCCGGATCCGCGGCACATTGACCCGGCACGCAAGCAAGCGCCCGGTTATCTCAATATAGGGCCGGCAATCCTCTTTGTCCGGTGGTGCGTCCATGACTATCATGGATTCGGCAGCACGGCTGACACGGAAATAGCGCCTGAAGCTGGCGTCTTCCGATGCCGGCGCTAATGTGTATCCCGTAAGACCCAGTTCACGGTCCAGCCACTCGTGTAATAATTTCAGACGCTCAGTCATCGTTTGCTCAGAATAATTATATTTATCCATTTTCCCGGCAATCCGTTTTCTGAAAGACGGTAATCTGGCATTATCACCAGATCAAGTCGGCCTTGACATTGAAATTTAATAACAAAATAAACACAAATTAGCCAATGCTATCTGCCTGTTTGACCCTTATTGGAGGACTTGTTCTGCTTATCTTTGGCGCCGACCGGTTTATTGCCGGCGCAGCCAGGACAGCACGGGGCCTGGGTGTTTCCCCGTTGATTATCGGGATGACCGTCGTCGGGATCGCGACATCCATGCCTGAAATCCTGGTGGGATCTGTCGCTGCCTTCCAGGGTAAAACTATTATCGCTATAGGTAATGCGATCGGCTCCAATATCGCCAATATCGGCCTGATCCTTGGCGTAACCGCTGTCTTTACCCCCTTTACTATCACTTCTCGGACCTTGCGCCGTGAATTTCTGTTGATGTGCGGCGCCATCCTGATAGCACTGCTGCTTATGCTGGATCTCAATTTAAGCCGGTTTGATGGCCTGATCCTGATAACATCCCTGATAGGAATAAGCTGCTGGGTTATACTGCTTGCGAAGAAGTCACCAAAAACCGATCCCCTTGCCAGCGAATTTGAGCAGCAGATTGAACAGGTTACCTCTGTTGGATCGTCCGTGCTGTTGCTGTTTGCAGGTTTATTACTTTTACTGGCAGGATCGGAACTGTTTGTGCGTGGTGCTGTCATCATCGCACAGGCCCTCGGCGTAAGCGATCTGGTCATCGGTCTGACTATCGTGGCCGTTGGCACCAGCCTGCCTGAATTGGCCGCGTCCATGATGAGTGTCGTAAAAAACGAACCGGATATTGCTATCGGGAATATAATTGGGTCAAATATGTTTAACATGTTAATGGTGCTGGGCATCCCCTGTCTGATTCAGCCCAGCGGTTTCGGACTGGTGGTGATGGCGCGTGATTTTCTAGTGATGATCATGCTGACGATACTGCTGGGCGTGATGATATTTATCCATGGCCGTGGGCGCTTTGACAGGCTTGAGGGAGGGGTTCTTCTGTCGTGTTTCATTGGCTACCAAATCTTGCTGTTCAAGGCAGCATCCGGCTGACAGATTCCCGTGACCACCAATACCAACCAGATTCCTGTCTGCACCGATACTGAGCGTGAGAAATTCATCGATATGGGCCGCGCTGTCATCGAGACAGAGGCCCGGTCGGTTACGGATCTGGCTGAAAGGATCGATCAACATTTTGCAGATGCCTGTGCCTGTATTCTGAATTGTAAGGGCCGCGCCGTTGTCATTGGCATGGGTAAATCCGGCCACATTGGCGGCAAGATCGCCGCCACGCTGGCGAGCACCGGCACTCCTGCTTTTTTTGTTCATCCGGGAGAAGCCAGTCACGGCGATCTTGGGATGATTACCTCAAGAGATGTGGTGATGGCCCTGTCCAACTCCGGCGAAACGAACGAAATCGTGACGCTGCTACCGGTGATCAAACGCCTGAATGTGCCGTTAATTACCCTGACCGGAAATCCCGGATCGACACTGGCCAGGGTTGCAACCGTCAATATTGATGTGAGTGTCAAGAACGAAGCCTGTCCGCTTGGCCTGGCACCAACGTCAAGTTCGACCGCGGCATTGTCTATGGGTGACGCGATTGCCATCGCCCTTCTGGAAGCGCGCGGATTTGGCCCCGACGACTTCGCCTTGACCCACCCCGGTGGAACCCTGGGAAGACGGCTGTTACTACACGTCAACGATATCATGCACACCGGGAACGAAATACCCTGCGTCCATGCACAGTCACTATTAAGCGATGCACTGCTGGAGATGACCCGGAAAGGCCTGGGGACAACTGCCGTCGTCAGCGACAATAATAAGATCCAGGGTATTTACACAGACGGTGATCTGCGCCGCTCTCTGGATGCCGGGATTGACGTACACACCACCACCATTGGCGAGGTGATGAGCAAACAATGTAAAACCATCTCGGCAGACAGGCTCGCCGCCGAAGCCCTGAGCATGATGGAAACCCACAAGATCAATGCCCTGCTGGTGGTTGACGGGGACAACACTCTGACCGGTGTATTAAATATGCATGACTTATTGCGCGCCCGGGTTGTGTAAACGGCATGGATGCGGCGCTCAAAAAAAAAGCGGCTGCCATTCGACTGGCCGTCTTCGATGTTGATGGGGTCATGACCGATGGCAGCCTTATTCTGGGCGAAGATGGGAATGAGCATAAAATTTTTCACGCCCATGACGGCCTCGGTCTGGTGATGCTAAGGGAGGCCGGGTTTCAGGTAGCGGTTATCTCGTCACGATCCTCCAATATCGTCTCTCAACGCATGTCGGCATTGGGTATCAAATTTATCTATCAAGGGCAGGCCAATAAACAGGAAGCGATGGGCGCACTGATGAAACGGTTGCGCCTGGACGAATCGTGCACGGCCTTTGCCGGGGACGACCTGATTGACCTGCCCGCCATGGCAAAAGCAGGCCTGGCGATCGCTGTGGCAAATGCACACCCGCAGGTAAAGAACCATGCTGACTGGGTCACCTCGAATCCTGGAGGGCGGGGGGCAGTCAGGGAGATATGCGAACTGCTGCTGGACGCACAGGGACTGCTTGAATCCAGCTATCAACGTTATTTATAGGGAAGCTTCGTTTTTTGATGCCAAAATTCCAGCCAGCCTCTTGCCGCAAGCAACGAATACCCGGATTATCAGCAATGATCGATCATGAATATCTCTAAACGGGCAACAATCCTGGTAAGCCTGATAGCCATCACCATCACCAGCACCTGGCTTTTGAACCGGCTGGTGGGCGCAAGGTCAAAACCTGAAACAAGCGGCCATCATGCTCCGGACTACTATATGGAGGATTTCACCACAGTAAGCATGAAGGAGGATGGAACGCCCAAAAACAAACTGTATGCGGTATATATGGCCCATTATCCGGAAGACGATTCAACGGAACTCCTCAAACCCAAGATGGAATTCTTCCGGACGGATAAACCGCCTTTGTATATCAGTGCCAACAAGGGATGGGTCACGGCAGACAATGATATAGTCTTGTTGACAGGCGATGTGATCGTTTGGGAGGTCGATACACTGGGAGAACGTACCCTGCAAGTCAACACTGGCAAAGCGCGTATACTGGTCAATCAAAATTATGCGGAAACAGATGACTTTGCAACCATCGTCCATCGCAAGACCACCATAACGGGGGTGGGATTGCGTACCTACTACAACGACAGCCGGTTTGAAGTATTAAGCAATGTGCGTACGACTATTCAAACGAAATAGGCTTATTACCTTTGGCCTGATACTGTGTCTGATCATTGTCGGCCGCCCTGCTACGGCCCTGTCTACGGACAAGGATCAGGATATCGAAATAGAGGCGGACGCAGGCGAGCTGGACGATATAAAAAACATTACTATCTATACCGGTAATGTCATCGTCACCCGTGGCAGTATCCGCATGACCGGAGACAAAATGACTGTTTATTACAATGAAGACGATGACATAGACACCCTGATTATGGAGGGAAAACCTGCCACCTACCGTCAATTACCCGACGACAGCAGTGTTTATGATGAGGCCGACGCTTTGCGCATGGAGTATCATGAAGCGAAAAACTTGGTGATACTGATCGATGAGGCCCATGCAAAACAGGAAGGGGGGAGTTTTAGCGGTAACCGCATCGAATATGACACCCAACTCAGTCAGGTCAGGGCCTGGAGCACCCCCAAGGGAAGGTCGTCTGCAACCCCTGAACATAGGCAGCGGGTTAAAGTCATAATAAAGCCCAAAAAAAAGAGATCCGAAGCGAAATCCCCTGAAAAAACATCAAAATAACAAGCTATGACGCCCATAATCAACCTTCATCATCAGCCCGTGACAAAACCTGTGTAGTGTGAGGAGGCAACGGCGCCCAACCAATTGATCATGAGTGTACTGACCGTTCGTCATTTAACCAAGAGTTTCCATTCACGCCCGGTCGTCCGTGACGTCAGTCTCTCGATTCAAAGCGGAGAAATTATCGGGCTGCTGGGGCCGAACGGCGCCGGCAAGACCACCAGTTTCTATATGATTATCGGCCTGATCCCTTGTGACAAGGGGACTATTCGTCTAAATAACAAGGAAATCAGCGGGTTGCCTATGGATAAGCGGGCCAGGATGGGCCTGGGGTACCTGCCTCAGGAGGCATCCATTTTCCGAAAACTGACGGTTGAGGAAAATATCATGGCCATCCTGCAGACCCGGCCAAACCTGACCGAGGCGCGTGCGCAGCAACGCCTGGAAAACATGCTGCAGGAATTCCATATTACCCATCTCCGCGATAATCTCGGCATAAGTCTGTCCGGTGGAGAACGACGCCGCGTTGAAATCGCCAGAGCATTGGCAACGGAGCCGCAATTTCTGCTGCTGGATGAGCCCTTTGCAGGCATCGATCCGATATCCATCAGTGATATACAGCGTACCGCCCATTATCTTGCCCAACTTGGCCTCGGCGTCCTGGTGACGGACCATAACGTCAGGGAGACACTGGGAACCTGTGACCGCGCCTACATCGTCAACGATGGACATATCATCGCCAAAGGTACTGCGGATGAAATCCTTGCTGATAGCCATGTCCGTGAAGTCTATCTGGGCGACCAGTTCCGATTGTAAATATGGGGAAACAGTTACTTAACAAGGTTGACGGCGACTGCAAGCATATTTCAGTCGGAATAACAAGCAAACTTGGCCGGAATTTTGCGTTAAACTAATTACTATGAAGCATTCCCTGCAATTAAAGCTCGGTCAGAGCCTGACCATGACGCCGCAACTACAGCAGGCCATCAGGCTCCTGCAGTTATCCAGCATGGAGTTAGAAACCGAGATCCAGGACGCACTGGAATCCAACATGATGCTTGAACTGGATGAAGAGAGGGTTGAGACGGGCGCGGCAAGCCCCGAAGAGACTACGGAACGGGATGAGGCAGGTCAGGAGGCATTCGATCTCAAGGATAATCTAAGCAGTAATATTATCCCGGACGATCTGCCTGTCGATAGTGCATGGGAAGATATCTATGACGGAAATATAGGTTACACCAGATACCAGCCAGTCGAATTTCCAGGCATTGAAAATCAGGATACGCAAGAGCGATCCTTGCGAAACCACCTGCTCTGGCAACTTAACCTGACTCCTGTTAACGAGACGGACAAGGCAATAGCGGTAACCATCATCGATGCATTGGATGATGACGGTCGTCTCACCAGTACCGCAGAAGACATCCTTGCCATTCTGGGCGATGATATGGATGTCGGTCTTGATGAAGTCGAGGCCGTGATACGTCTGGTCCAATCCATGGAGCCTGTGGGCGTCGCCGCCCGGGATCTGAAGGAATGCCTGTCCCTGCAACTGGCCCAGTGTGACCCCGCCACAATGGGGCTAATGACAGCCAGGGAATTGGTCAGTAAACACCTGCAATTACTGGCCTCCCATGACTATAATCAGTTGATGCGCCGCATGAAATTGAGCAGGGAGGCATTAACGGAAGCCGTGGCGCTCATACAATCCATGAATCCACGTCCAGGCGGTCAGGTACAGGACACAAAAATACAGTACGTCACTCCCGACGTGTATGTAAAAAAAGAGAAGGGAGTATGGAAGGTCGAGCTGAACACGGACACGACCCCTCATCTTCGCATAAACTCCGGTTATGCCGGCATGATAAGACGTGCCGATAACAGTACCGATAATACCTCCCTTAAGGCACATTTGCAGGAGGCAAGGTGGTTTATCAAGAGCCTGCAAAGCAGGAGCAATACTCTGCTGCGGGTGGCAACCGCTATTGTTGAGCGGCAACGGGCCTTTCTGGAATATGGCGAAGAGGCTATGAAGCCGTTGGTGCTGCATGACATAGCAGAATCCCTGGACATGCATGAATCCACTATCTCCAGGGTTACTACCCGCAAATATATGCATACCCCACGCGGCATCTTCGAATTAAAATACTTTTTTTCAAGTCATGTCAGTACGGATTTCGGCGGCGTTTGTTCATCAACTGCAATCAGGGCGCTGATCAAGAAACTCATCAGTGCAGAAACCCCGCATAAGCCACTGAGTGATAGTAAAATTGCGGCGATTCTTGCTGATCAGGGGATCCGGGTCGCCCGCAGAACAGTGGCAAAATACAGAGAAGCGATGACCATACCTCCGTCTAACGAAAGGAAACGACTTGTTTAGGGCAATCACTAAAAAATCCACGGGTGAGCGTAGTTAAACACACAAATCCGGTGAAAGTGGTTTCCATCCGCCAATAGCCGGCACTCCGGCCGTCTATCCCTTACCATGCATTCTATTAAATATCTTATAACCAAAACCCTAAAATCATCTGGAGAGAAAGTGATGCAAATAAATCTTACCGGGCACCATATGGACATTACTCCTGCATTACGGTCCTACGTGACCAATAAATTCGAGAGGCTGGAGCGGCATTTTGACAACATGACAAACATCCATGTGATCCTTAGTGTCGAAAAAGAGAGGCAAAAAGCTGAAGCGACCATACATGTTAACCAGGGCAAGTTGTTTGCCGATTCCGAGCATGGAGATATGTATGCCGCCATCGACACGCTCATCGACAAACTTGATCGTCAGATAAAAAAACACAAGGAAAAACTGACGGCGCGACACCAGTTCGCTGGCAACCTTAAAGGACAGGAATCCGCCTGATGTTGTGGTAATCGAAATTTATTCAAAACCAGCAACGACTGATCCGATGCAGATTTCAGATATACTTTCTCTGGAGCGCACCCTCTGTGATGTGGGTAGCAGCAGTAAAAAAACGACACTGGAAATACTGGCCAGTCTTATCGCCAGTGCTGATTCAAGTCTGAGACAAACGGAAGTATTTAACAGTCTGTTGGCACGGGAAAGACTGGGGAGCACTGGATTAGGACATGGGATCGCACTGCCACACTGCCGCTTGAAGCATCTTGACAAAACCATTGGTGCCTTCATCAAATTACAGTCCGGAATAGATTATGATGCGATAGATCATAAGCCCGTTGATCTCCTGTTCGCACTGGCGGTGCCTGAAGAACCCACTCAAGAACATCTGGATATTCTAGCCAAGCTTGCCGAACTGTTCGATAATGATAATTTTCTTGGGCGGCTTAGAGAAAAGCCGTCAAGGGACGATGTTTTTAAACTCCTTATTATTTAATTCTATTGCATGCCTGAGATCACTAAACAAATCACTGTTGATGAATTGTTTGCAAAGCATGGAGAAAAACTTGAATTAACACTGGTTGCCGGACAGCAAGGAAAGGATAATACTATCGTTCCGGAGACAAGTGAAGAGATTTCCACCCGCATCGCGGGCGATGATCTTGATGCCAGACAAAAAAAAACATCCTCTCCAATACGCCGCCCAACAGGAAAATCCCTGGTCGGCTACCTCAATCTGATTCACCCGCATCAGATCCAGGTGCTGGGCGATTTCGAACTGAAATACATCGATGGATTGAGAGACATCACCAGGCACGATGCAATAAAACATCTATTCAGGGACAGTCCGGCCTGCATTATCATCGCTGACGATCAGCGCGCGCCCATCTTTCTGCGGCGCAAGTGTAATGAAAAAAATGTGCCCCTGTTTTTGTCCGGTATTTCCAGCAGCAAGCTATTCGAATCCCTGCACTACTATCTTGCCAATCTTTTTGCCGATAGCGTAACCATCCATGGGGTATTCATGGAAGTTATGGCTATTGGCGTACTCATAACCGGACCCAGCGGCATAGGAAAAAGCGAATTGGCATTGGAGTTGATTTCACGCGGACACAGGCTGATAGCCGACGACGCACCACAGTTTTCGAGAATTGCGCCTGATATTATTAACGGCACCTGTCCGGATGCGTTACGCAACTTTCTTGAGGTACGCGGTCTTGGTATTATTAATATTCGCAGACTCTACGGCGACAGTGCTATAAAGGGTAACAAATACCTGCGTCTTATTGTACGACTTGAACCATTTGACAACGATCAGGTTCCGCAACTAGATCGTCTGGAAGGTAGCTATCGCACGAGAAAAATTCTTGACATGGATGTTCCAGAAATAACCTTGCCGGTTGCCCCTGGACGCAATCTGGCTATCTTGCTTGAATGTGCTGCCCGCAATCATAGCCTGCGCATGGCCGGCTATAACGCCTCAGTAGATTTCGTTGATGCACAGAAGTTTTTGATCGGACAGAATGGCGATGGATAAACCGGAAAAATTCCGCAGACTCCTCATCGTCAGCGGTTTATCCGGAGCGGGGAAATCCCTTGTTCTGAATGCCCTGGAAGACCTGGATTTTTACTGCATCGATAACCTGCCGATCAGCCTGTTCAATCAACTCAGCAAACTCCTTACGGGACCTCCTGCAGATTTTCCGCTGCGGGTTGGTGTAGGTATCGATGCGCGCACTCCCGGTGATGATCTATCGTCCCTGCCTGCCTCCATAGGGGCACTACGGGACAGGGGCGTCGTCACTGAGATTGTGTTCATGGAGGCAAGCAAAAATGTGTTGGCTGAGCGCTTTAGTGAAACCCGGCGCAAGCATCCCTTGTCCTCAGACGAGGTTTCGTTAACCGATGCTATCGATAAAGAGCGGGCTGTTTTAAGCCTGATATCAGATATGGCAGATTTGCGTATTGATACCAGCCACACCAGTGTACACGAATTAAGGAATATTATCCGTGAACGTCTGGCAGGGCGGACAACTGCCACGCTGTCCATGCAGTTCATCTCGTTTGGTTACAAACACGGGATTCCCCGTGATGCCGATTTCGTATTTGACGTTCGCTGCCTGCCTAATCCCTATTGGCAAAAACATCTGCGTACCCGTTCAGGTAAAGACCGCGCTGTTGTTGATTTTCTCCAGCAATACCCTGCCGTCATGGAAATGACCGATCATATTAAAGAATTTCTGGAAAAATGGGTGCCGCAATTCGAGCGGGAGAATCGTAGCTATCTGTCCATTGCCATCGGTTGTACCGGAGGCCATCATCGCTCGGTCTATCTTGTCGAAGAGCTTTCACAACATTTCGACAGGCTTGGTAAACACATAGTTGTCAGACACAGGGACCTGTGACATGAGGGTGGGGCTGCTGATAATCACTCACGACGGTATCGGACCTTCAGTGCTGGGGACCGCAACCCTGATGCTGAATGCGTGTCCGTTGCCCGTCAAGCTTCTCAGTGTGTCACATGACAGTGATCCGGAGGATCTTGCCGATCACGCCAAAGCACTCATCACAGAACTCAACGAAGGAGATGGCGTCCTGATATTGACGGATGTGATCGGCGCAACCCCGGGCAATGTTGCCCGGCAACTCCTGGGGCAGGCAGATGTTTGTCTTGTCGGCGGCCTGAACCTACCAATGTTGATGCGTGTATTAAATTATCCGGATCTTGCCATCGGTGAGCTTGCACAAAAAGCCGTGAGTGGCGGGAAAGAGGGAGTTATTCGTGCAGAGAAAACGTAATCTCCCCGGAATATTCGATTAATACAAAGGCAGAATGCAAAACAAATCCATCACCATCATCAATAAACTGGGGCTGCATGCACGTGCGGCTTCATGCTTTGTACAACTGGCCTCGAAGTTCAATTGCGATATTAATGTTACACTCAACGGTAAAAAAGTTAATGGGAAAAGTATTATGGGGATCATGATGTTGGCTGCCGCCAAGGGAGTTACCGTTGAAATCAACACGTCAGGGGCGGATGAACAGGAGGCGATGTCAGAACTGGAAGCGTTGATTATGGACCGTTTCGGAGAGGACGAATGACGATTGCCTTACATGGCATCGGTGTATCGCGTGGCATTGCGATTGGAAATGTCCATATCATGCAACGTGACCAACTCGATATTCCTGAATATGAAATTGACAGCGCACAAATAGAAACTGAAATACGCCGCTTTGACGATGCGGTGACCAACGCAAAACAGCAATTACGTGTCATCCGTGATCACATTCCCGAAGCCACTTCGGCCGATATAGCCTCTTTTATTGACGCGCATCTATTGATGCTCGAAGACGCGGCGTTTACACAGGAACCCATACGTCTTATTCGCCAGTTGCAACACAACGCGGAGTGGGCCTTAAAACTCCAGCGGGACGCCCTGGTTAGTGTATTTGATGAGATGGATGATACCTATCTGCGCACACGGCGCGATGACGTCGATCATGTTGTCAACAGAATTCAGCGAATATTACTCAAACATACACCCTTGCGCCATGAATCTCCGGACAGCAAGTTGACGGGATATATCGTCCTGGCTGATGACCTGACACCTGCCGATACCGTCCTCATGCAGCATCAGGGGGTGGTTGCTTTTGCCACGGAGCATGGCGGCCCTACCTCGCATACCGCCATTTTGGCCAGAAGCCTGGGGATCCCTGCCGTAATCGGACTGCATCAAGGGCTTCAATATATCAATGAAGACAACATTATTATCCTTGATGGGGGCCGCGGGGTTATCCTGGTTGACCCCGACGATAACAGCCTGGCTTACTATCGTGATCAACAGCAAAGGGACAGACAGTATCATGCCGAACTCATCAAACTCAGAGGGGCGCCCGCCCGTACCAGAGACGGGACGCATATAGAGCTACAAGCCAACATCGAACTGCCCAGGGATTTTAATACCGTCAGGGTAATCGGTGCGGCCGGAGTGGGTTTATACCGCACCGAATTTCTGTTTATGAACCGTGAAACCCCTCCGGACGAAGAAGAACATTTTCAAACCTATATGGATGTATTGGATACGCTGGGTGGATTGCCCCTGACCATACGCACCCTGGATCTGGGTGCGGATAAACAGGTTGATGGCGGACGCCAGATCGGACCGGTACAGTCGAACCCGGCCCTGGGCTTGCGGGCCATCAGATTGTGTCTTAAAGATCCCGGGCTGTTTCACCCACAGTTACGGGCCATTTTGCGGGCCTCGGCACATGGTAGCGTACGCCTTATGATACCGATGCTTTCCAATACCCAGGAGATGGAACAAGTACTGCAGATAATTGAACAAATAAAGGCCGAACTGGATTCAAAAAATATACCTTATGACCGGGACATCCCAATTGGCGGGATGATAGAAGTCCCCGCCGCCGCTGTCTGTGCCGACATCTTTGCCAATCGTCTGGATTTCCTTTCCATCGGCACAAACGACCTCATTCAATACACCATCGCCATTGATCGGGTAAATGACGAGGTAAATTACCTTTATGACCCCTTGCACCCTGCCGTATTGCGCTTGATAAACACTGTATTACACGCCGGCAAACAGGCAAACATCCCGGCCGCTATGTGTGGAGAAATGGCAGGTGACAAGCGCATGACACGCCTGCTGCTCGGTCTCGGCCTGCGCGAATTCAGCGTCCATCCAACAAACCTCCTGGAAGTAAAAAAAATTATTACCGAGAGCAATCTCAACGAGCTGGAAGACCTTGCGCAACAGGCGTTATTTGCCAATTCCGGTGCGGAAGTTGCTGTTATCATCGACGGTATGAATCAGGCTCAACACTGATTCCAGGGACATAACCTGCAGTTTATCTATGTGCAGCGTTTCGGTTGCCGACGAATAACGGTTGCGCATCATACATTTTCGTTCCCCATTCTACGGCGCCGCTGTTACACTCTCTCCTGCCCGGAGAAAACATGCGCATGAATGAAAAAACACCACAAGAATCCATAATCGAAGCCCTGGATACGGAGAATTTCGAACAAGCCCGTGATCTGCTGGCTGCATTACACCCTTCTGAAATCGCCGATTTGCTCGAGAGCCGACCACCCAGGGCGCGTGAGGTCCTTTGGAACCTGGTAGGCACTGAGCTCGAAGGGGACGTCCTGTCTCATACACAGGATGCGGTACGGGCCGATCTGCTCGAACAGATGCATCCCGGGGAGGTTGCCGCGGCCACCAAGGGACTGGAGATCGATGATGCCGCCGACATCCTGCAAGACCTTCCGGAAGACCTTGTCGATAGCGTGTTGTCATCAATGGACGCCCAGAATCGCGAACGGGTGGCCTCCATCCTCTCTTACCCGGAAGATACGGCGGGCGGTCTCATGAACATCGATGTCGTCCTGGTCCGCGCTGATGTCACACTGGATGTAGTCAGCAGATATCTGCGGCAACTGGGCGGGATACCGGAGCAGACCGATAACTTGATGGTGGTCGATCGCCAGAACAGATACATGGGTGTACTCTCCCTGGCAAACGTCCTCACCAAAAAACCGACAACATCAGTCGGAGAGGCCATGACGGAGGATGCGGGGATCCCTGCGGACACGCCGGCTCTTGATGTCGCCAGACTGTTTGAACAACGCGATCTCTTCTCGGCAGCGGTCGTCGATGCGGATGGCAAACTACTTGGCCGCATAACCGTTGACGATATCGTCGATGTCATTCAGGACGAGGCCGGTCATACAGTACTGAGCATGGCGGGACTGGGAGACGAAGACATTTTCGCGCCGGTGTTTTCCAGCGCCAAACGCCGGGCGGTCTGGCTCGGAATTAATTTAGGAACTGCTTTTCTCGCCTCCTGGGTCATCGGCCGTTTCGAAGATACCATCCAACAACTGGTCGCCCTTGCTGTGTTAATGCCCATCGTTGCCAGTATGGGCGGCATCGCCGGGAGCCAGACACTGACTATCGCCATCAGAGGCCTGGCGCTTGGGCAGATCAGTAAGGGCAACGTCCGTTCCCTGATGTTAAAAGAGTTTGCCGTGGGTCTTTTCAACGGACTGCTCTGGGCCGGTGTCGTTGCCGTAATTGCCGCCGTTTGGTTCAAGGATATTTCGCTCGGGATGATTATCGGGCTCGCCATGGTGATTAATCTGTTGATTGCCGCCATTGCAGGCGCATTAATTCCCGTAACGCTGAAACGCATGGGAGTAGACCCGGCCCTTGCCGGCGGGGTGCTGCTAACCACCCTGACCGATGTCATCGGCTTCATGACCTTCCTGGGCCTGGCCACCCTGTTTCTTGTTCCTTGAAAATCGGTTGTCTGTTTTTCACCATGAGTCGTAGGGAGCCTGATGTACAATTTCAGGAACTTCAAAAATAGGCCATTTACTTGATACAGCCGTAGAACACACTCGACGATTTGCCCTTTTACTTGATGACTCCGGCCGGATACTCGCGGCATCGTCAACTTTAAGGAAACGGTTTGATCTTGCTTCTTTGTCCCCCCCAGGCTTAACAGCCTTGCAAATGAAGCATGGTGTTATTGAAATAGATGGCACATGGTTAGGCGTGGATAAACTTCTGGTTGGTTTTACTGGTTCTACGAGCTATAAAGGGTTGCCCGATTTTGGTTGGAAGTTGCTGATCCTGTCCCCTGAGCAAGTAGCCTTCTATCCTATAAGGCGCTTACTCTGGGGTCTTTATGGTTTATTAGCCGCCATTATTCTGATAGCCATAATCTTGGCTGTGTGGATATCACGGCGTATCGCCCGTCCGATACAGGCCTTAACGGCATATGCCCAGAGGGTCCGTCCGGAAACTGATATGCCTCTCGAAATTATTCCTGGCGGCCACGAAGTATCGGAGTTAAATCTGGCATTCAATACTATGCTGTCAGATCTGAATCGTTCCAGGGAACATCTTGTGCGCGCCGGCAAACTGGCCGCAGTGGGTGAGATGGCGGCCAGGCTTGCTCATGAGGTAAGGACCCCTCTGGGCATTATGCGCTCCTCTGCAGAATTACTGCTAAGAAGGCATGCGCACGAAGCAAAGAGCAAGGAAATGCTTGAATATTTACTAACAGAATGTGATCGGATTGATAATCTTGTTAGTGGTCTGCTTGATAGCGCCCGACCCCACAAACCCGAGTATACAATAAACGACTTAAATAAGATTCTGGATCATGTTATCGAGATGCTACACAATAAATTGGAATTAAAAGCTATTAAAACCGATATAGTAAGACCACAAGCGGAATTAACACTGGAGTGTGATCGCGATCAAATTATTCAGGTGTTACTAAACCTTATCGTAAACGCAATTCAAATACTGCCACCGGGCGGCCATCTAAAAGTGACTGCATGCGCAGATGATACATACATTTACATCGACGTAGAAGACAATGGCCCCGGAATAGCTGCTAGCGAACGAAAACAAATTCTTGAACCTTTTGTTAGCCGGCGCGCGGGTGGTATTGGTTTGGGCCTGGCGATAGTCCAGGAAATCATACAGGGACATCAGGGTGTAATAAAGGTTGACAAAAGTCCTCTGGGTGGCGCTGCTTTTCATATTCGACTATCACAGAAACAACAGGAATCATAACAATGAGAAAATGCCGGATACTCGTTGTAGACGACGAAGTAAAGATGCAGCGCGTTCTGGAAATCATGCTGGAGGACATGGGCCATCATGTGTTACGCGCAGATCATGGTGAACAGGCATTAACAATTATGGGTCTTCAGCAGAATCTGTGGGTTGATATATAAACAGTAGCCCGTCATT
>JBHHYN010000021.1:0-32896 GCA_046757565.1 Gammaproteobacteria bacterium
TGGGCGTATTCAGTACATTATGTGACATTCTATTTAACTTAACGGGACAGCAGTGATGAAGTATATAAAAATATATCCTGTGTTGATATCGCGATTTATTTATTTAGTCATTTTTTTTGTATTCGTTTATCCGCAAGTTATCTATGCGGACACCGATACCTTTAAAGAAGGAGGGATCGCCTATAAAAAAGGCGACTATAAAACAGCTGCAAGGAAATTTATGGAGGTCGCGAAAAAAGGCGATCATCGTGCAATGTATGCGCTTGGTTCCATGTATGCCGGAGGGACAGGTGTGGAGAAGGATTACAAGAAAGCTTACAAATGGTTTAAAGGCGCAGCAAAATATGGACGTCTGGATGCACAATACAAGTTGGGATTAATGTATGAAGAGGGTTTGGGTGTCGACCGGAATTATAAACAGGCGGCCCGGTTGTATAGCAAGGTGGCAAAAAAAGGTTATGCCCATGCTCAATTCAGGTTCGGCATGTTGTATGCGCAGGGTCATGGCGTTAAACAGGATAATGTCAAGGCCTATGCGTGGCTGGCTGCTGCGGAACAAAACTTTGCAAGTGAATTGCACAGCCGCAAGAAACCGGGTGGCAATATCGATGTGGATATTTCGACGGTAGATGAGAATCAACCAGGAGATATCTTCGCGCCCATTCACCTGAGCATGATAACGGAAGAGTTGGAACATATCAGAAAAAAAATAACGCCCGAACAATCTGAAAAAGCAAAACTCCTGGCACAGAAATATATCCAATATTGATGAATATGTAGTGACTGCTTAATTAGTTTTAAAAGGGATAGCTCAATTTATCTTTTAATTTTTTTTCTTGAGGGTTTAATTCCCCGCAGCTTGCTGCGTTGATGTCATTCCTGCGAAGCTTGTGCCGGCCTACGAGCCGGTAGCAGGAATGACCGCCATGGATGGTGGGAATGCAATATGATTGTAGGAACAATCATTGCCCAGTAAGACAACGTCCGTTTGCGGTGGGGACGTTTATTATTATGTACCAGAATAGTTAATGGCTCCGCCAGTGATGCCATACAAAGCTGTAAGCAAGCAGATTGATAATGAGTGCAATGCAACCAAGAAGAATCTGGATATCGGCCGTCAGTCCAGGCGGATAAACAAGCGGTACCAGGTAGTGCCGGATAAAATCGCCGCCATACCTGTCGGCGCCTCCGGCTTCACGCAGATAGTCCTCGAGATAGGTTAACGGGCAAACCCAGCCGCGAAACTCGAGTAACACCCCCCAGACAACACAGGGCAGGTGAAACCACATGACTGGATGCCACTTGTAAACGAGTACGCCACCGAAAACCACAAAGATAATGAACATTAAATGAATTACAAGAACAAGATCGGCTAAAAACAGGGAGAGCATAATACAGGTTTGCCTGAAGCACTGGAAAACATAAACATCGTAAACACACGCCGGGCGGGATTAATTTTTGCCCCGTTAATTTTATTGATTTTTTTACTCCATCAGCTTGACGGCGAGCGCGCGTAATAGAACGGCGCCGTCCCCGCGCCAGGCACTTCCATGCATACAGGCCAATGTTGCAGGTTTCTCGGCCGCAAGCTTTTCGAGCAATTGCACGGTATTTTTTGTGTAAGAGAAATAATCCATCGCTCTTCGAAATTCTTCACTGGGTTCCAGAATATCGGATTCAGTGATGGCGGGAAGGTCCGCCCCTCCTTGTGTAAACAGGTCGCCGCAAAACAGGGTCCGGGTCTTCTCCTCCATTAGATATCCCGTCTCCCAGCCATGGGGTAGATGCGGTGTATCGATCCATTTGACCTTGTGTTCTCCAAGGACAACTGTTTCGCCGTCGGCCATGCCTCTGGCAGGGCGGTCTGCAATGTCATTTACCGTTACCATCGCTGCCACTCGACTGCAGAGTGGCGCGGCATCGGGTGAAACGTTGAGCCATTCGTTTAAAGAGCCGCACTCATCGGCTTCATAATGCGAGAAAGCGATAAATGACAGCCTGGCAGGGGGTAAAACAGTTGCAACCGCCTCACGGACAAGCGGGAACATTTTTCTTGGACCTGTATGAAACAGCAGGGGATGCTCATCCATGATCAGGTACTGATTAAATGAAAACCCTCCTGCAATATCGACCGGAGTGTTAATTCGAAAGATGCCGTCTGCTATTTCATAGACGTTTGTTCCTGATTGCTGGTTTGTTACAGTCATGCTTACTCCTTATCTGTGCCGCTTCATTTCTTTTCCACCTGAATATAGCCTAGCACATCCGACTGGCGCAAATTTAGCGGCGTTTCCACACCTTGGGTAACAAATAGTTTCAGGTATGTCGTTCTGTGCCAGAGATGATTATTGTCCACGGTTTTTTTACGATACACGTCGTATTTTGTAGTAAAATGGCGGAATGATTCAAAAGACGATTTCCAGGCGAAAACTCTCGGATCCTGAAAAAAACCGTGATCTGAAGTACTGGTTAAGCAAAACACCTGAAGCGCGGGTAGAGGCGATCGATGCTTTACGTCGCAAATATTATGGAAACACAGGCAGACTTCAGAGAACTGCTCGCGTTATTCAACGCTCATAATGTCGAGTACATAGTTGTTGGTGGGTATGCTCTTGCTTTCCATGGTGCACCTCGTTTTACTGGAGATATCGATATTCTTGTCGACACCGCACCCGTTAATTCTCAACATATTTTGGATGCATTGCATGAATTTGGTTTTGGTTCCCTGGAATTAACACAAAATGACTTTGAAATTCCAGATAATGTAATCCAGCTTGGTGTTCCCCCTGTTCGGGTGGACATCCTGACCTCTATTTCCGGTGTCTCCTGGGAACAGGCATTTGCCCACAAAGTAGAAGGGATTTATGGAGATGTTCCCGTTTACTATATTGGCTTGGAAGAGTTTGCCGCTAACAAACGCGCAACTGGCAGAATTAAAGATTTAGCTGATCTGGAAGCATTGAATAAATACAAAAATAATAATAGCAACGATGATCAGTAAATATCACTGTCTCGGTGAGCAAAGCTAATGATTCACGTTGTCGCTGACCCCTTTTTCTCTCGCTCCAGATATTGCAGTTTGTCTTTGACATCCTTCCATTCGTCCGCATCTTCCGGCGGGTCCTTCATCTCATTGATAACAGGCCATACCTTGGAAAGTTCGGCATTCAGCTCTATGAATTGCTGTTGTTCTTCGGTCACGTCATCTTCCGATATGATGGCCTCGACCGGGCATTCGGGTTCACACAGGGTACAATCGATACACTCATCCGGATCGATGACCAGCATATTGGGTCCTTCATGAAAGCAGTCGACGGGGCAGACTTCGACGCAGTCCGTGTATTTACATTTTATACAAGCTTCAATGACGATAAATGGCATGGTCTATTACTTGTTGTTATTCCTCAGTTCGAGAAGCGCATAACACCCTTTCTTAACCGCCGGCGATCTGCGGGACAAACATAACCTGATCCCCGCTCTTCAACGGGATCTGGTCTTCGCCTGACAAGGCGATTTCATCGTTCACGGAAACACCCAGCGTTACGTCATCCAGGTATTCCGAGGCTTGAGGGAGGCGTTGTTTAATCCGGTCGCGTAGCTCGGAGATATTTTTAACCGGGTTATCGATAATAATTTTCCGGGTGTCGATACCAGGCATTTCCGGGAGATCCACCGTGATGGCATAACCGGTGAGTGCCTGCGATAAATTAATGTGCCATTCGGTTTCAGGCAGACCGTCCTTGTCGAGTCCGCTGATGTCGTAAAAACGTTGCTTGAGTTCGTTGAACCTGGCTCTATCGATGCGTTCTCCCTTGAATGGACCGGCGCTGTTTTCTTCATCGAACCAGCGTTGCGGCAGGGTGTCGTCTTTCTCGCCCAGGCCGCGGCGGGCATTGATCATGCGCTCGAGCCCGGTAATATTGCGACCGATCTGGAACAGCTCCTCTTCATTGAAGGCGATGCCGGTCAGTTCCTGCAACTGGGCGGCGAAATCCCGGCAATCCGGCAAATTGGGGGAGTTGAAGAGCTTGGTGTCGAAGCGGCACATGCCGACGGCATCGCCGACGGCGAAGGTATCTTCACAACGGCGCACGGCATACTCCTTCCCCTCGTAGCTGTTTGGTTCCGCCGCGACGTTCCCCCCATAGAGGGATGCCTTGAATTCCGGATCGTCATTAATGCGCGCGTTGATTTCCAGGGTCACCCGGTTACGAAGGTGGTCCATGCCGCGGGTGGCCACCGCCAGGCCCAACGCAAAGGCCTTCAGGATCCGGGCATCATGGGGATCGGACTGAAACAGGCCTTTCACCGCCATACGGTAGTCGAGTGCTTGTTCAGGATATTTGCCCCGCGCTACGGCCCGGGCGGAGTCGGCAATGGTGTCACCAAACCCTTCGCGCCGGGCGGCCATGAAAAGCAGTTGTTCCACCACCGGGAAGTTACCCCAACTGAGATCCAGTCCGGCGGTCTCTTTTTTCGTGATAATGCCGCGTTGATACAGTTCCATGGCCCAGGCGATAGCGCTGCCGGTACTGGCGGAGTCGAGGCCAAGGTCGTTGAGGATATTGTTCAGGCGCAGGACTTGCGTTGCCTGTTTGATACCGATATTGGGCCCCAACTTGCCCAGGGTGACATACTCCGGGCCGTCTCCCTTGTCGTAGCGGTCAAACACACCGTCTTCCTTGCTGCCTTGATAGGTGCGCGCCTGATCGTGGGTGATTTGTACCTGTGCCTTGTCGTAACTGGCATTGCCGGTCAGTCCCTTCAATGCGGAGGCGCCCCAGCCACCCTTGCCTTCAGGCGTCATGTCGTTTAACGGCCGGCAATTCACGGGGCAGCGGTAACAACCGTCCATGCCGGGACGGTATGGGTCAATGTTGTCCGCGTCCAGGTCATCCACCCAGGTGGTTTCCTGATTATTCTTGGTCCCCATGGCGCCCAGGGTCCGGCTGGGTTTGTAGAGGAACGGTGTTCCGGTGGTTTTCAGTGCATTGCGGATAACACTGGTGCCGAGGATCTTCTTGCCGATCTCCCGGTTATTCAGTTTGAAACTGCTGCTCAGTGGCACCGGTTTTGATTTACCGTGGATAAGTATCCCCTTCAATCTCAGGGCGCCCATCTTGGCGCCCGGGCCACCGCGCGCCCAGATTGACTTGGGGCCGGCCATGATGCCGGAGCAGAGCACCTGGTTTTCGCCGGCGCTGGTGATACGTGCGAACGCCATATCCTTGCGTTCCTTGCACTGGAAATCCCGTTCTACTGCCGCGGTAAGATCGATGTTGTCGAGACCGGCATAAGGAGTGGCATCATGGAATTCAATGGTCTCTTCACTGATGGTCAGCAGCGTCAACTGGTCGTGGCGGCCATAGAGCACGATGTGATCATAACCGTGATAGCGCATATAGATGGGAAAGAAATCGCCGGCATTGCTGTCGAGGAGGGCGTCACTGTCCGGTGACAGGCTGGTGACGTTACCCCGTGAGGCGGAGGGTACATTTCCCGATAACACCCCCGTGCCGAAAATAAGCGGGATGTCCGCATCCAGTGCGTCAAGCCCCTCTTGCATCAGGTTGTAGAGGAGATACATATTGACACCGCGGCCGCCAAGGAAGCTTTTCATTACCTCCACGCCGATGTAGGCCTGATCCGTGGTCCGCTTCTCCAGGTCAACGAACAGGACCTTGCCCTGGCTCGGATACTGCGGACCATCGTGCATACGCTCTTTTAGCGCGGCAATTCGCTCTCTGATTGTCATATCGGCCACCCGGTTCTGCTGTCAATAATCTACAGTATAGCGGTATATTGTTTGATATCAAACAATTTTATATAAATATTTAATGATGGCTATTCGTTTATCCGGAAAAAATCTTTCTTAGAAGAGTAATAAGTTGATTTTGCTCAGTTTTTGTTAGATTTTTGACAAGGCGATGTTCATGTTTGAGAACCAGGGGTTGCAGCACTTTCAGTAATTTGTTGCCTTCCTGAGTGATGTTCAAGGCATTGGTGCGGCGATCATCCTGCAGCCGCTCCCGCATCACCAGTCCGTTTTTTTCCAGCCGGTCGATCAGCGGCACGATGCTGGAGCGGTCCAGTTGCATCGCTTTGGCAAGGTCCGATTGTTTGATGCCCGGATTCGACTGGATAATGACCAGGGTGCCGAACTGGGTGGGACTGATTTCATAACTACCCAGGGTGTTGACGAAATCCCTGAATACCGCTACCTGTGCCAGGCGGATATTGTAGCCGAGTAATTCCGGCAACATGGCGAAGTTCAGGTCATCAGTCATGAGACAGTCATAAGTTAGAAGTCAAAAGTCATGAGTTATAGGTCACATAGGGACAAACGACAAACGTCGAGTATCAGATAAGGCCCTGAGTGATTATCCGGTTAATGATCACGAAGATCGCGGACACGCACGGCCTTCCCTTGTGATCGTGGCACTTGTCCGATTTCCATAACAGCGATTTCGCAGGTTACACCAATGAGAGACTTGATACGATGCCGGATCTCTTTGCTGAGCTGCTTGCGGTCACCGGAGAATTGGGGGGAAGGTTCTACTTCAATCCTGAGCTTATCGAGTGCCCCTTCGCGGCTTACCAGCAGTTGGTATTGGGGGGCCAAATCACTGAAACCAAGCAGGACCTCTTCCACTTGTGAGGGAAAGATATTCACTCCCCGAATAATGATCATGTCGTCATCACGGCCGCTAATGCGATGCATGCGCATGTGACATCGACCGCACGCGCAGGGTTCGTTTGTTAATCGTGTGATATCTCGTGTGCGGTAGCGGATCATCGGCAGCGCCTCTTTGCTCAGAGTAGTGATCACCAATTCGCCCTCCTCGCCGAAGGGTAGTGGTTCGCCGCTGTCCGCATCGATGATCTCGAACAAAAAATGGTCCTCCCAACAGTGCAGGCCTGCATGCTCGCGGCAATCGCTGGAGACTCCCGGCCCCATGACCTCTGACAAACCATAAAATTCACTCGCCGTCACACCAAGCCGTTTTTCCAGTTCCTTGCGCAGGGCATCACTGCACGGTTCCGCGCCAAAAATGCAAAGACGCAGTGGGCCGTTTTCAAGATCAAGACCTTCCCTGTCCGCCACTTCGGCGATGTTCAAGGCATATGAGGGGGTGGCGCAGAGCACGTGCGCGCCCAAATCATGCAGTAACAGGATCTGCTTTTCCGTATTGCCACCGGACATGGGTATCACTGTGCAGCCGAGCCGCTCGGCCCCGTAGTGCATCCCGAGACCGCCGGTGAACAGACCGTAACCGTTAGCGTTGTGAACGATATCGCCCGGCCTGACTCCGGCACAGGCGAGGCAACGGGCCATCAGGCCGGTCCAGGTATCGATATCCTGCTTCGTGTAAGCCACGACAGTCGGTTTCCCCGTTGTCCCCGATGAGGCATGTACGCGTACCAGCTGTTCACGCGGGACGGCAAACATCTTGAACGGGTAGGCGTCGCGCAGATCGTCCTTGACGGTAAAAGGGAAACGGCTGATATCCTCCAGCCTGGCCAGGTCGCCCGGTTTTACACCGGCCTCTGCAAATTTACGCTGATAATGGCCGATATTATCGTGGGCGTGTCTGATGGTCTTCTGCAGACGCTGTAACTGCAGCGCTTGCAGCTCCTCGCGAGGCATAAACTCATTGCCAGGGTCGTAGCAATAATCGTCACTATTGTTGTTATTTTCTTGTGCCATCGGTTGTCTCCAGGTTGGGTCGATCACGAACCATCAACAGATGTCAGAAGTTGTTGTTTTCCGGCCAACCGGGTTTTACCCCCGGCCCGGGTTTGCCGGCGCCACGGGCGGGGGAATGGGGCAGGGCAAAGCCCTGATCATAACCTGCCCGGGCAACGATGATAAATTTTACCCACCATCCTGACAGCAGCATACACAGCCCTGCCACTACGAGAGGGACGGTTATGAACTCATTAAGCAACCATGGTGTGAATAACAGTAATACAGGCAATAGATTGCCAAACATCAGGTAAGGTCTGTTTACTTGACGTAACTGTTCAATAGTGGCGACAGGGCTATTCTCTTTTAAGGCGCTATAATAACGCTGCCAGGTAATCACGCGGGCGACGAGCAGAATCCACGCCGTCACTAATAGATCGGGTGATGAAATCTCTTTAGCCAGGGATGAGAGTTGAATTTCAGGGGATAAAAAGTAACGCTGAAGGGGCGGGATGAAAGGTCCGGACAGCAGTATGATGCCGGCGCCCTCAACCAGCGCCATCGTTATTATCAATGGCACTACCTCGTCAATACGCCAGGCCGGGATACCACGGCAATCCTTGAGGATATAGGCCTGGCAATAGAGATAGCCAAAGGCAAACAGGGCGGACAACAGCAGCAATGCCGGTGAATGGAACCAGAATGCCGCCAGTCCTGAAGGTAGCAGTAACACAGCCACATAGGCTTCACGGGCCATCCATGAGGTGAACGGGTTACGAAACACATAGAGGGCGCGCAACGGGCGCCCAATCTTCATCAACACGGAGAACAGGCCTGCCATGATGAACACGCATGAAAGCAGGACGGTGAAGTAGCTATCGATACCCATGAGTGCAAGCAGTGCGGCCAGGATCATAATGCCGCTGCCGGTGCCTCCGCCTACCCAGTTGCCTACCGCCCGCCAGTCCCAATGGGTTTGCCGTACCGGGCTGACACTCATTTTTCGTGGTCCCAAAGGTAATACATATTGGGACCCGCTTCGAGTTCTTCATGCATGCGAAAATATTTTCGCTCTTCCAACAGCTGTGACACGTTGCTGTTTTCATCTTCCAGATCGCCGAAGATCAGGGCATCGCCGATACAGGAATTGACGCAGGCAGGGGTGGCATCAGGATCGATACCCGGGGTTAAACCTTTCTCTTTACCGTAGTCGATGCGGTCGCTACAGAAGGTACATTTTTGCGCAACGCCGTTACGCTCCGGTTGTGCCCGCGCCTGCTCATTGGGCATGGCGTTCTTTCCATAGGCGTTGAGTTCATTCCTGAGCATGTCACGGGCCTGGTAGGGACAGGCCATGATGCAGTATGAGCAACCGATGCAGAGGTCGTAATCGATGGAGACAATGCCGTCATCACGTTTTCGGGTGGCGCTGGTCGGGCAGACTTTCACGCACGGGGCATCGCTGCAATGCATGCACCCCACCGGCAGGAATGTCCGGCGCACTTCGGGATATTCCCCGACCTCTATGTCCAGCACCTTACGCCACTGCACGCCCGGCGCCGTGGCATTGGTATGCTTGCAGGCGGCCGTACAGGTTTGGCAGCCCACGCAACGGTCGATGTCAACTACCATCGCGTAGCGCGCCATCTCTCAGTGCTCCAGTTTTTTGATAGTGACGCGGGTCAGGTCAGCGCCGGAACCCGTTGCATCGGTCAGGTCCAGTAACGTCGGCACCAATGGGTTCATACTGCCCATCGCCAGATCCTTGGCCAGTGGTGTCGCCCATTGGTCAAACTGCCCTACCAGCAGCAGCGTATCGGGGCGGATACCCTGGCGTGTCACGAGCACCCCTTTGGTGGCGCTTAACGGTGAACGGATCTCCACCCGGTCCCCATCCTTGAGACCCATCTCCCGGGCGCGTTTTGTGTTGATCACCAGGCCGCCGTGGACCTTGATGTTTGTCGAGACCTCCCGGATTATCTGAATACCGGCATTACTGCCCCATAAAGTCGGCATGGTGCGGGAGGTGACCAGCCAGAACGGGTAGTCGCCGATGCATACATTGAAGTTCTCTTCCAGGGCCTGTTCCCACATGCCGGGGAAGTCCTTCCAGGGCGGCAGTGGCTCATATTCCTGTAACTGTTTGTCCCACCAGTGAATGTCATGTTCATGCAGGCGCCGGCCCAACTCCCTGCCGATACGTGTGAGCCGCTCCTGATAAGGCAATTCGTAACGCAGTCCCATCTCCTCGATGGTCGGGGTGAGATACCACTTGAAGCGGGGATAAGGTTTCACCCGGTAGCCGTGTTCCCGGTAATAATCCAGTCCCTGGGTCTCTTTACCGTCGGTGATCTCGGCACTGGCGGCGCGGCAGCAGGCTTCCCAGATCTCTTCCACGCCGTGCGCTTCCGCCGGGTCGAGGGAAAAGTCATAATGCTCCCCGGACAGGGGAACAACGGCAGCACCCCGGTTGATTGCCTGGTTATATTGCTCAAGTAATCCGGTCCGGCGTGCCAATTCCGTAGCGATCCAGGTAAAGTCCTGCGATTCCCCCTGTGCCTCGACCACCGGTTGGCGCAAGGCAAAACCCTCATTCTCCCAGAATTGTTCGACGAATTTGCTCCGGCCCACGCGGATCAACTGTAACCCTTCCAGGTCGGTGCGGTCCGGCAGCAGGATGTCCGCCATGTGGTTGGTTTCGTCATTGGTGTAGGCGAAACTTACGATAAAGGGGAAACGGGCGATGGTTTTCGTTATCCGCTTTGAATCCCAGAATGAGATGGCCGGGTTGGTCCGGTAAACGAACCAGAGATCCGGCAGGGTTGCCTCGGGCAGATGTTCCAGGTTCTTGTCCTGCATCATCCAGGCGAGGTGGGTGGGACCCAACGCCTGGCTCCAGGGTGAGTTGGCCACCAGCGGCACCAGGGTACGGTAGGCATGGCGCGCCCCGGAGTGCTCGACCCACTCCTCCTTGCTGGTCGGATTCATTGGGTACTCCATAAATCCATCCAGTGACGGTTTGATACTCAGGTGCCGGTCAAAAGCGGGCCGGTTCAAACGGACCGCAGTCCCGATGGTTCCGCCCGGCACCTCCAGTCCTCCCACCAGGCAGGCGAGCAGGGTGCGCGCCCAGCAGCAGTCATAGGCACCCCAGCCGTTGTTGACCGTCTTCCCCAGCACCACCGCTACCGGCCGGAAGGGCAGGGTATGGCCATCGATGTTGATGGTTTCACCGATCCTGGCATGGTCGATAAATTCCGTCGCAATACGGCGGATGCAATCAGGGTCCACGTCACAAATGCGCCCCGCCCACTCCGGGCTGTACGGGGCCATGTGCTCAAGCAGCAGTTGAAAGGAGGGCGCCACTTCAACATTGTTGTGCTGCCACTGGTCTGTATCGGGCCCCAGCTCCAGCCCACTCAGGGTGAAGTGTCCCTCCAGGGCGGGGTCCTTATCCTCCGTATCAAAAGGAACGGCCTGCTCCCGCTTCAGATCGTAGATTAGGGGCTTTTGCGTCTCCGGGTCCCGGAGGAAGTAACCGTTGGGGGCGACCAGATAGGGCGAGTTGGTGCGCGCCTTGAGAAACGGAATATCCAGTCTCTCCCGGTGCCGGTGCAACAACTCGTGGATCAGGGCAAACATAAATGCCGGATCAGTCTTGGGCCGTATCGGCACCCATTCGGCGGAACAGGCGCCGGTGACTGACAGGTGGGGTTCTATCTGGATCCGTTTAATGCCGCGATTGCGCGCATCCGCGTGGCGTTTTACACCACAGACACCACCCGAGGCCTCCGCATTGAAGCCAAATGAGAGAATGTAATCGCAACTCGGGGTATCGGATACGACGATGAAGGAGCGATGCCAGAATTCGCCATACAGGTGTTCCGAATGATCGCACTTGACGCCCTGGCCACTACCGAAACTGAAATCGATGGGCCGAATGGCGGAGAGAAAGGCGGGGAACGTACCCATGTAATAGGTGGGTGTGCCGCCCCCGCCAAAACTGGCGGCGATCCTGGGAAAGCCGGACTCATCAGTACGGCCCCTGGCATCGATTTCCCTGATTTTCCCGGCAATCGTATCCAGCGCCTCGTCCCAGCTGATGGGCACGAACTTCGGGTCCTGATCGCGGCCCTTTTCAGGGTTGGTTCGTTTCATCGGGGTGAGGATGCGGTGCGGGTTATAGACTTTCTGGATCAGCCCATAGGCCTTGACGCATATTTTGCCCGCGGACGGGGTGTCCCCGGCAGAATCGAAATTGGGCTGTATCTCCGTAGCGATGCCGTTATCGACCTTGACGTGAAGCAGATCGGGCCCGGCGACACACTGGTAACAATAGGTCGCTACCTTTTCAGTCTTCTTCTCAACCTTTGTATCCATATCAGCTTGCAGCGTTTTCTGACTTGGTCCTGATTCGTTGCGCCGTGGTCTCCCTGTCCACAACAAAGCGCTGATGTTCACCCCTGGCCACCATATCCAGGGCATCACGGCACTCTACTGCCAGAGATACCTTTCGTCCATCAACATTCTGGATGATCACGCTGATATCCACCCACATACCGAGCGGCGTGGCAGCCATGTGATCAATAGCGATATGGATGCCGACCGAATCTTCGTCTTCGTGCAGATGCTCGAGTATAAGTTCCCTGCTGATGTTTTCTATATCGCGTACCAGCTCGGGAGTGGCGTAAACCCGGCAATCATCACCCATAAAGCCGATTGTGCGTTGTTGGTTGACTTCAACCCTTGCTGTTTTGCTTAGTCCTTTTATCAGCGTATCTTTCATCTCATGCCGTTCTTTATGTGAATAGCGAACAGGGAATAAACATTAATATTTTGAGATAGGTTCTAATATCACTGCTGTCCCGTTAATGTTACATTATCATGCTGGATCCCGTATCAAGTACGGGGCAGGCTTGATAGCGCATCCTGCAAACTATTGAAGATACTGGATTCCGGATATGTGCTTTGCACTTTCCGGAATGACGGGATTGGATTTGCCATCTCATGTGTCGAATTATTAATACAAACCATAAAAATGGGCGTATTCAATACATTTTGCAACATTACTGTTAACTTAACGAAACAGTAGTGATTTAATATCGTTATGTGAATGATTTCAAAGTTCACTGAAGTAGGTGGCGATATTTTCGAAATCTTCATCATTTAATCCTTTCAACATGCCGGACATAACCGGATCAGTACGCGTGCCGTCACGGAATGCCTTCATCTGGTTGACCAGGTATCCTTTTTTCTGGCCGGCCAGGTTCGGCCACTCATTATTGGCGCTGATCCCTTTAAAACCATGACAGGCGATACAGGTCATGGTTTTGTTTTTGCCGGCCACAGGATCACCGGCGTTGACGGCACCTGCGACAGACAGGCATATAAAGGTAATGATAAATTTGTGCATGTTCAACTAACGATTGCCGTGCAATCTAGTGAGTGAGTTCGTGCTTGATCTTCTCGATAAGGGCATCTCGATGGTCATTGACATTTAATAACGGATCTTTTCGCAGCCTGCCGACTTCTCTGGCGGTATAGGGTTCAAAATTTTCGGGGGCACTGGCGCCGCCGAGTGTTATAATTATCCAGTTCAGTAATTCAGCAAGCTCCGCATCACCGATAGCGGCATTCGCCGCCCCGGGCACCCGAACAAGAAACTCCCGGCCACCTTCTACCTCCAGAAAACGACCGATAAATCCCTTAATCTCCGGCACTCTACCCTGCACGCCTTCCCCACCAGGGAGATGACAACCCTGGCAGAACATCATGTAGTTGTAGCGGGCGCGTTGTGCATCGAATCCCTGCCCATAGACATTGAGTGAAAACAGCAGACAGGTAAGAAGAAGAGCAGGCAGGCAACTATTTCTGATCAATTGCTACTCCGATGACGAGGGCCGTGGAACAGTGATATATGGTGCTCCGGGTCCCCAGACACCAATCGATGTCATTGGCTTTATCCGGCCGGTAGACAGGGCGGTCCCCTTCTTCACGGTTACACATACAGGCGCCACAGGATGATTTGCCACAGCAGTCATTGTAGGAAACCACATAGTTGCGTCCATCGACGGGATTGCGGCAGGTGCCAATCCAGGTGATGGGCGACATTTCAGTACCGGGGGGACAGGTATTCACGCTCCCTCCACAACAGCTGCACAGGAAGCCGTCTATGGCGCAGTAACGCCAGTAATCACAACTGGTGGGATCGCCAATGTCCTGAAGGGCGCCCTCATTGGGTTGCGTGGCCCGTGCGACCGGCAGTAACGGGATCGAAGCTGAACCGACCAGCAGTGCACCAAGGCCTTTCAGCAAACCCCTCCGGGAACTTCTCTGTGCTATTTTTCGTGCAGATTGCTCTGCCAGCCTGTCCAGCCACTTCATGATTATCCGGCCTCTTTGGGTTGCTTTTTCAGTTGATGCCGTTGTACATAATCCTGTATGGAGGCCACCTTGCGTTCCTTGGCTTCAAACAGGCTATCCAGATGTTCACGCGAGTTGATAATGCCAAGCGAGGCGATGGTTCCGGTTTCATCAATCAAGACGGCATAGGGTAATTTGGAGACCCCGTACGTCATCCCCGGTAATTCGGAGACGATATAGGGGAAGCGTTGCAGGCCGTGATTGGAGATAAATTTGTTATGGTCCTGCTCCTCGCCGTCGCTGACCAGGATCACATCCAGCCACCCGGCCTCCGCTTTTGCCGCCGACTTCAGTGTTGGTAACAGCGTCTTGCAGACCGGGCAGTCCGGCGAAAGAAAAAACAACAGTTTCGAACGATGATCTTCGGGTTTGCCGCCGACGACATCCACATCCCCGTTCAGGGGCTTTACGGACACGGGCGGCGCATCGGATCCTGCCTGCAGTTTCCGGTTCACAGCCAGCGCGCCGGCCGGCGCCACCCGTTCATACAGGATCCCTATCTGCCGGGCCAGGGCGTAGATAATGCAGGCCATCAACATAATAACGACCCATAACAACAGGTTTGATATGACAAGCAGTTCCATCAACGGCGCCTCAACAGTAATAGTTTTTCTTCATTGGTGAGCAGTTGTTCAAAAGAGACATACGTGAGCATGGCCACCAGGCTTGCGATCCCGATAACCATATAGTCTGAAAATTCCAGCATCCGGTCCGATACCGGTTGAGTGAGCAGAAATGCAACGGCTGCCAAAACGGCATTGCGGAACAGTAACCAGGGATTCAACCTCTGTTTGTTGAGTGGTCCCGAACAACCGCAATCCATATTGAGTCCCCGCAATAAACTCAGCGCTATCAGTAGAAAATAAAAAATCAACAGGGTCATTGCCACCCAGGCAGCGGCTTGTCTTAGGGCAGGCAACAGGATGAATAGTCCCGCTGCAACCTCCACGAGTCCCAGGAATATTTGTGCAGCGACAGCGAGTGATTCCGGAACAGCAATATACTTCCGAATCAATACACGGTAATAGTCAGGCGCGCTCAGTTTATGCCAGCCGGCGCTGACGAACAGCAGGGACGTTAACAGGGTGGCGATCCAGGTCAGTACCGGGTCCATCATCGAACTGCGTACACCATCAAGGGGGTTTCCTGGCCGAAGTGACTGATGGTACGGATGTATTTACCGCTGTTGACACGGTAGACATCAACATTCATGTCGGTATTGGTAACGATCAGGAGCGGATTTTCCTCTTTGGTCACGCCAATCGACAGGCCCCGGGTTTTCAGTTTGATCCTGTGCCTGTGCTGCCTGGTAACCGGATCCACCACCCACACCTCTGCCCCGGCTTCGCTCTGGGTGCCGTCATGACCGTTTGGATGCATCAGCACATAGAAGTTTCCGGCCGTGTCTTTATCGATCAGGCCGACACCACCGGGCCGCCACGCTTCCTTGCGCTCCTGCTCCGACACCAGCGACCAGGGTTCACCCGGCACCGCTACGGGGCCAGTGAGATCAACAGGGTGGATTTCACTACTGAATCCGGGAAAGTAGGCAACACCATTAATAATGGCCGGCCGTTCGAATATAGGTGAGCTGTCGACATTAAAAAACGGACCGACACGTTTCTGTGAGAGGACCTGGCCCTTCTCATCCAACTGTGTGCTTAATAATCCTCCATTGGAGCAGAGTGAGGTAAAGCCGCGCTCACCTGTCGGATACATCAGTGAGCAACCGGGAATACTCACTTCGCTGAGAATTTCGCGTTTCACAACGTCCATAACGGTAACAGAGGTGGCCGGTGTCATATTGAAGGTAAGCAGCAAGCGCTCATTATCAAGTAATGCCATCGCATAACGTTCCGGCATCCCCCGGAAATTGATTGCTTCAGTGAGGACTATTTCGTCTATTGGCTTTAGTGAAGCTGTATTATATATGGTAATGACATCAGTGCGCTTACCGCGCACACCACGCGAATAGAATCGTTCTGATATGTATAGCTCCGGCCGGGTCGTTGCCTGGATAAAATGTCCCATGAAGGAGATGTTCATCATTCCCCGGTACTGCCCTGTGATATTCTCAGCCAGTGGGTCAATAATGATCATGCGGCCTTCGAGCATATGCGCGAAGGCCGCATCGTGCACAAACACCCAGTTTGATGGGTACTCGGAAGGTAAGGTTGCAGTGGCGCCAAGGGTTTCCGGGACCAGTGGCGGAAGATCCTCCCTGGTCTTGACCACGGCTGCTCCCGGTTTATCGAGCGTAGCCGCTTTCCCCCCTTTAGCCTTGTCGACGCTAACATCTTTACCCTGCTGGTCACTTTCACAGCCCGCCATCACGGCAACAACTGTTGAGAGGATCAGAATGAAGGCAAACCTTTTCATATGCCACAATGCGCCAGCCGTATGATCGCTACCGAATCTCATGCGAAAACCGTTAATGATAGATCAAGAATATGGTGCAACTCTGGTTGAGTAGTTATAATTCTGATGATGCTTATGAATTGAATCTTAATGGGGGATAGACGGTTTTCATATCAACCATATGTATGAGGAAAGGGGAATAAGGGACTGTTCGGATTATGAAATCAGTTGTGGGTTAACGGTTCTCCCAATGGGGAGGGCGTTTGTCGATAAATGCCCTGAGTCCCTCAACGGGATCATGACTGGACATAAGGTCTTCCAGGTAACGCTTTTCAACTTTTGCAATCTTGTCACGCACGCGTTCAACCAGATCCGTTCGTGCCGCCCATACCGCGTGGCGCATGGCGCAGCTGCTGCGCGGCAATAATTGCTCGTCGATATACTCCAGCGCCGCCTGCCGGGGGTCATCGGCAATACGATTAATCAAACCAATACGCAGGGCTTCTTGCGTATCAATGGCCCGCCCGGAAAATAACAGGTCTTCCGCCTGGGCCCGTCCGATGCGCTCCGGCAGCAGGCAGGAGGCGGCCGGGGCAAACACCGCCAGTTGAATCTCGGGCTGGCCGAATTGTGCATCCGGCGCGGAGAAGATCAGGTTGCCGGCACTGGCGACCTCCATGCCGCCGCCGAGACAGAATCCCTGAACGGCAACCAGCACCGGTACCGGATAGCCGATAAGGGTCAGTACCAGGTGGTGAATGGCCTTAATCATCCGTTCACAATGTTCCGGCAGGTGCTCCTCGACGCTGGCGCCGAAGCTGAAATTGGGTCCTTCGGCGTCGATAAGCACAGCGGCCAGATCCGTGCTCTCCCGATGTTCGTCCAGCGCCGACTGCAAGGCCGCGATCATGGCCGCATCGACAATGTTTTTTTTGGGTCGCGCCAGGGACAGCCTGAGCAGGCGTCCTGCTCTATCCAGTTGTACCTTTAGTGGTAATTCACTCATGTTTTGTTGTTCTTGCGGGCATCAGGCTTTCTATCAATTCCGGACTCCAGGGCGTGCCTTTCGCAAGGGCCCGGCGCAGGGCGATGAAATCGATCTCCCGACCCGTTTCCCGGTTGCCCTCATTGAAGGCGCGGAAGCCGGCGCGGGCCTCGTTCATCATATTCAATGCCAGCCAGGCCCTGGAGTCTTCCTTGTTATGGTTCCAGGCATCCAGCTTGGGTTTGCGCAACTCCTCAAGACTCTTGGTCATGCATTCAGGAAAAGTAAGCAGTAATTTTGCGCAGAGTCCCTCCACTTTTTCATCGAGCAGGGAGAGATCCACGCTGCCTTCCCGGATAAGCTGCTTGCCTGCCTTGAGGGCGTCCCCCGATTTAAATTCGCCATGGACGATACGCCCAAACTCATCCAGATAGCGGTCGGTGATCACCGTCGGATTGGGAACGAAATTACCATCGATCTTCAATGCGGGCACGATGTCGTGACAGATCCCGAGCCGGTAGGCCTTGTGGGCCGAGAACGGTTCGCACAGGGTCCCGGAGATCATGGCCTGTTCGGCACCGGTCATCAACGGCAGAAAATCGGTAGCGCCGCCGATGGCAGCGGAGCCGTGTTTCGGACCCGCCTGGCCGAAATTGGCGAGGTCCTGCGCCAGGGTGAAATCGCAGGCCATGCCGATCTCCTGGCCACCCGCAATACGCATGCCGTTGACCCGGCAGATTACCGGCTTATCGCATGCCAGGATGGATGAAACCATATCGTTGAACAGACGCATGTACTGCCGGTACTCCTGTGGATTTCCGGCGTAGTATTCAGCGTACTCTTTGGTATTACCACCCGTACAAAAGGCCTGGTGGCCACTGCCGGTAAACACCACTGCACTGACATCACGGGCATTGCCGGCGGCGCGAAAAGCGAGGATCACTCCCTTCACCATTTCAGTGGTATAGGAATTATACTGTTTGGGGTTGTCCAGGGTGATCCAGGCGTTGTACAGACCCTCCGCCACTTCTCCGTCCGCTGTTCTGGCCGGGCGTTTTTCAAACAGGACCCCTTCGGTAACGCTCCGGGGGGCAATATTATGGTCTACCAGTGCCGCCGGGGCGGTACGCTTGCTGATATCGGCAGTGTTCTCGCTCATGCTGGTTCCTCACAGATCAATATTCAGGGTACAAGAATAGCGCGCTCGGTCAACTGCTGTGCATGGACCGCCTCGAAGACCGTATTGATTTCATCCAACGGATATAACTTGATAAAGGGTTGCATCTGCACCTGCCCCGAAAAGACCAGTTCCAGCGCCAGCGGGTAGTGCTCAGGCAGACACCCCCAGTTTCCCTGCATACGTGCGTGATAGGCCATCAGGTTGGAGAGGCGGACCGCAGGTTTAGCCAGGGTAAAGCCGATGATGGCAAGGTGGGCGCCGAAGGTAAGCAGGCCGAAGGCGGTGATCTGGCCGGCGTCCGTACCGGAACACTCAAAGATCTTCCATTCGGTCCTGCGCAGGCCACGTTCCTGTACGAATCCGGATATCTGTTTTTTCAACTCACGGCCATCAAACTGGCCGGCATTGAGCGTCAACGCCGCACCGTAACGACCGATCCTGTCCAGTTTGTCCTGGTCTACATCGATGGCGACGACCGTTGCCCCCAGTGCATGGGCGATCTGCACGGCATAACCGCCGACTCCCCCGGCGCCGATGATGATGGCTACATCACCCGGCTGAATACCAGCCAGGACCACAGCCTGGTAGGGTGTCGTTACCGCATCGGCCAGCACAGAGACCTCTGCCAGCTCCAGCCCGGTCGCAGACAGGCGTTGTTCATCCACCTCGCAGAGTCCGGCAGCGGGGACAGTAATATAGCTGGCGAAGCCGCCATGTATATCATTACCCGGCATTTTCTGGGTCCGGCATATATTCCCGAGACCACGCCGGCACATATCACAACTGCCACAGGGAATGACCGCAGGGATGATCACGGCCTTGTGCAGCAGATCGGTTGTGTCCCGGCCGGTAGCGACCACCCTGCCGCTGATCTCATGGCCCAGGGTCAGAGGCAACGGATGTTTTGTAGGGATCCCATCGTAAAGATAACCCAAGTCCGTATGGCAGACACCGCAGCCGGCCACCTCGACGGTCACCTCTCCCGTGCCGGGTGGTTGAGATGAACAGGTCTCGTTGACAAACGGTCCGCCGAGGGTGTTCATCAACCAGCGACGTCCATTATGTTCCATTATTTACCTTCCAAATCACACTGGACAGCAGAGATTGCTGATTGAATATCATCATAATATGAATTATATTTCATATACTATTGATGTCAATATGTAATAAATTTCTTGTTATTGGTTTATCCAACCTATTTTGCCAGGAGTCTTTATGCTCGATAGACTTCTAAATAGATATTCCTGATTACGTTAGCTGATTCATGGGATATAAGATCCCTCGGCTCGCTGCGCTTGTCACGGGATGACAGGTACTTCACTGCGTTGGACCTGGGAAAGTAATGTGTCATTCCGAACAAATGTGAGGAGTCTTAAAAGGAAGGGTTTGACATTCCGGGCCCTGTCCCGAACCAGGAGTGAGGGAGCTGTAATTCTAAAAGGGGGAATGTGACATTACGGGGTCCTCCCGAACCCGGAGGTAAGGGGGCTCGTGAGGAACCATAGATGAAGAAGATGATGAATACTCGTGCCGTTTTACAGACACACATGATGCGAATCCACAGGACACAGACCTGATCAATGGAACATGAAACAACGCCCAGCAAGGATTTCCCGATTGAATTTCAGGAGGAAATTATCGATCTGATCAGAAATTTGATTGAAGTTTCAGCAGTCAGATTCCAACTGGTTAATCCTCAAATCCATATCAAGGGTTATGTCTCCTATAACGTTGATGAGGAAGCAGAGGAGATTTATCAGGCCCGGTACACGCATCTGGATCCATTGCATCCAAGCCGGTTTGAAGGCACAGAAACCAGCGTCATCTGCAGTGATACCATGATGTCCGATGAAGAGTGGCGTCAATCGGTCTTTTACAAGGAGTTTATGGCGCCGCGCCATTATGATCACGATACAGACGTATTTTTTCGGCAGGATGGCAGGATAATCGCGGTGTTGAGCCTGTTAAGGGATGACACGCTTGGACCGTTCAGTGAGAAAGAAATCGATCTTATTCACCATATACAACCGTTTCTGGAGTATTCATTGAATAATATCTATCTCCCGAAACGGTTTTCAGAACGTGATTTTTTCCTGAAGAAATATGCATTGACTGATCGCGAACTGGACGTAGTGGAAATTGTCATGGCCGGCGCCGAGACCAAGACCATGGCCAATGAATTGAATTTAAGCCTGGCGACGGTGAAAACCCATTTACAACATATATTTAATAAAGTCGGCGTACACTCAACCAAGGAACTCATTTCCGTACTGTTCCGGGACCTGAACGGTTAAGGGAGTCAGTTCCCTCCCGCCTTTTTTCATTCATCTCATACTTATGGTTGATATGAAAACCGGTTTTCTCCCATTAGAATTTCATTGGTAAGCATCAACAAAACCATAGTAGTAAATATCATGTAAGCTGAACAAAACGGTACGGTTAACGCCAATAGTTTGCAGGGGGGGGTGGATATGCAGTATTTCTCAGTAACGGTTCCAAAGTCTCTTAATCTCATCATTACAGCAGTACTAGCACTGCTTTTCGCTTTCAGTGTCAGCGCGGATGTCCTTGAAGAGATCATCGTGACTGCGCAGAAGCGCGAACAAAACCTGCAGGAGGTCGGCCTCTCCGTCACGGCGTTCACCGGGCAACAGCTTAAAGAGCTTGGGTTTACCGATAGTGTTGACGTGGTGAGCATGACGCCGGGCCTGAATTACACCACTCCGAATGCGGAAGGTAGCCAGATAAACTTCTTCCTGCGGGGCGTTGGCCTGAACGATTTTACCGATGCCAACGAAAATCCCGTCGCCACCTATGTGGACGAAGTCTACCATGGCGCTATGGGGGGCTTGGCTTTTCAACTGTTTGATATGGAACGCACCGAGGTGTTACGTGGCCCGCAGGGCACGCTCTATGGACGTAACACCACTGGCGGCCTGGTGCACTTTATAACAAAACGGCCCACCGAAGAGTTCGAGGCCTACGGTGATTTCACAGCGGGATTTTTCGGGCAGGCCAAGTTCGAAGGCGCCATAGGCGGTCCGATCAAGGAGGTGGATAATCTGCTTGCCCGCGTTTCACTGGCCGTGAACAAGAATTCCGGTTATACAAAAAATGACGGACCGACGCGGGATTTTAACAATACCGATGCCTTCGCCGGGCGGGTGCAACTGTTATATAACCCCACTGATGACCTGGAAGTGCTGATAAAGGCCCACATCTCCCAGAATCGGGCTCAGGTAGGTGCGTGGCAGCATCAGTCCACACGGCTGACGGGGCCCAACGGCGACATCAGCGTGCCGCTGGCGCCAACCGCCCAGGACACGAGTGTAGATTGTAATGCCGATCTCGTGCTCAATGCCGCCGACTTGCGGCCGGCGCCGGGCACGGATTGTTTCGGCTATGTTGACACCGACGGCGACCCGCATCGGGGGAATTATAATCGCAACGGCAAGGTCAAGGTGGACAATTGGGGCCTGTCCGGCCGCATCGAATGGAACGTGGCGGGCCTGGACATCATCTCCATTACTGCCTTTGAAAAAGTCGACCGCATCCAGGAAGAGGATACGGATGCCGGTCCATTTCCACTCATAGAGCCGACCTTCGGGGCGGATACGGACCAGATCACCCAGGAGATCCGTGTCAGTGGCCAGTTCGACAAGCTCCATTGGATGGGCGGCTTCTTCTATTTCGATAATACGGTTGATGCGCATTACCTGCTGGATACGACCAATCTGGCTTTCGTATTTCTCGATTCTAATTACAGACAGGATACCAACTCATGGTCTATCTTCGGACAGCTCGACTACGATATCAGTGATCAGTTCAGTATAAGCGGCGGGGCGCGCTTTACCCGGGAAACCAAAGAGATGGATTATGAAGGGTTTGAGACAAGCGGATTGTTTGCTTTTCTGACAGGCCTGGGCGTCATTCCTATCACCCCGACCAGGCCGACGCCAAACCACACCTTCCTGTTCAATAAATCGACGGTCGGGGACCTGGCCGAATCGGACCGATCCAATGGCACGGCAAGGGTCGAATTCGACTGGCGCCCTATGGATGATGTGATGCTCTACACTTCCTTCTCGCGCGGCGTGAAATCCGCGGGCTTCAATACCGGTTTTCTGGATGAGTCCTTAATCTTTGCCAGTAATACCGCAGCGACCGTGCCGTTCAAGGACGAGGTCCTGCATGCCTATGAAGCGGGCATCAAATCCACCCTGTTCAACGGTACCACCCGCATCAACCTCACCGGTTTTTATTACGATTACCGGGACTTCCAGACCTTCCGCTTCGAACTGCTGAACCAGATCATCTTCAACACCGATGCCACGATCTTCGGCGGCGAGCTGGAGCTGGCAACCAGTCCCTGGGAAGGCTGGGATTTCCAGTTTGGTCTTTCGCTCATGGATGCCACCGCTGATGATATCCCTTCGCCGAGTGGGGCAGAAATCCGCGACCGTAACCTGGTTTCCGCACCGGATGTTTCTGCCAACGCGCTCGCCCGGTATGAATGGCATCAGTTCGGCGGCACCATGGCAATCCAGGCCACCGCCAATTATCAGAGCCAGACCTATTTCGATATCCAGAATCAGCCGGTCTCCAAGCAGGATGGTTATGTGGTGGGCAATGCGCGGCTGCAGTACACCAGCGGTAATGAAAACTGGTATGCCGCCGTCTTTGTTAATAATATCGCTGACGAAGAGTATATCACCTATACCTTCGATTTCACGAGTTTGTTCGGGTTCAACCAGCAAAACTATGGCAAACCTCGCTGGATAGGTGGAACTGTCGGATACAGCTGGAAATAACGGCCTCAGACCTCCTCTGTCGGTGAAAAAAGGCCGGTAATCCAATCGGCTTTTTTCACCTCTGCGGGTGCCCGTACAGGTTATATTGAGTGCGCAGGAATAATGGGCCGGGAACCAAGGGGGTGCAGATTCGAACGGGCAATCGCTCCTGTGCCTCTTGTATACCGAGGTCATTGACCCGCAGAAAATTCGTCCATAAACAGATAGAATCATACACTGTCCCGAAACGCGATCACTTACAGCCAGGTTGTTTATCAGTTTTTTTATCAGACCAGTCAATGAGAAGGGCATGATATGAGCAGCCCGGCAATGGTATCTGCATTCAAATCCATGCTTTCAAAGAAATAATGGCTGAGCGTTCATTCAGCAAAGAAGTTCAAAAATTGAAACTGGGCGATGATGAAGTATTCCATGGAGAGGGCATACTTGCGGTAACGAAAGCGTTGCTGCAGTCAGGCGTCGCCTATGTAGGCGGATATCAGGGCGCCCCTGTCTCGCATCTTATGGATGTTTTCTCTGATGCCGGTGAGATCCTCGAGGATCTGGGGGTACAATTTGAATCATCTGCCAATGAAGCCGCTGCCGCATCCATGCTGGCGGCCTCCATCAATTATCCGTTACGGGGGGCCGTTACCTGGAAGGCCCCGGTAGGGACCAATGTTGCTTCAGATGCCCTCTCCAACATAGCATCCGCCGGAGTAAAAGGTGGCGTATTGATCATCCTCGGTGAAGATTACGGTGAGGGCGCCAGCGTTATTCAGGAGCGCAGTCATGCCCATGCAATGAAGTCCCAGCTATGGTTGCTGGATCCACGCCCGAATTTGCCGATGATCACGCGTATGGTGGAAAAGGGTTTTGAATTATCAGAAGCAAGCCATACCCCGGTGATGCTGGAGCTCCGCATCCGTGCCTGTCACGTATATGGACAGTTTGTGGCAAAAAGGAATAGAAAACCGGCATTTACCATAAGGGATGCGCTGGACGATCCGAAACGTAATCCGGATCGCATTAATCTGCCGCCATTTATTTATCAACTGGAAAAGGAAAAGGTCCACGAACGCAGATCTGCTGCCGTTGATTTCATAAAAAAGGAACGGCTGAATGAAATCATCGACGGGCGTTGTGGCGATGCAGGCATTATTGTTCAAGGTGGGATATATAACACCGGCAACCGGGCACTGGAATTACTGGGTTGTTCCGATACATTCGGTAATTCTGAAATCCCCATATATGTGCTGAACGTTACCTATCCGTTGATCGATGATGAATTGATTAAATTTTGCTCCGGCAAGAGGGCCATTCTGATCATTGAGGAGGGACAGCCGGATTTCATCGAGCAGGCCGTGAATTCAATTCTGCGCAAGGCAGACATCCAGGCGCAGGTGAGTGGCAAGGATGTCCTGCCCATGGCAGGCGAATACACTGCCGCTGTAGTCAGGGACGGCATTGAAAAGTTTCTGCAGAAATGGTGTCCAAATATTCTCAACCCGGGTAAAACCGGTCCTTCCCCAACCGGGTTGATCAAACCACAACCGGGAGACACCCCACAAGTCCGCCTGGAGGAACTGCGAAAAGCGCTTCCACAGCGCCCGCCCGGCCTGTGCACCGGCTGTCCCGAAAGGCCATTCTTTACAGCGATGAAACTGCTGGAAAAGGAGACGGGAAAACTGCAGGTAAGTGCCGATATTGGTTGTCACACATTTGCCACCCTGGAACCATTTAATATGGGCAGTACTGTTACGGGCTATGGGCTTGGCGCATCGAGTGCCTCTGCATTTAACATACCGCATAAAAAACGGGCACTCAGTTTAATGGGGGATGGCGGCTTCTGGCACAACGGTCTCAATTCCGGCATAACCAATGCTGTCGAAAACGAACACGATGGGGTCATTATCATCATAGATAATGGTTACGCAGCGGCCACTGGCGGCCAGTGGACACCCTCATCAAATGCACAGGCCAGAAACCGGCAATACAAAATTTCTATCAAGGAAGCCGTAAAAGGGGTCGGCGTAAAATGGGTCCGTACTGTGCGTACCTATGATATCTCCCAATCACTGGAAACACTGCGCGAAGCAATGGCCACGCACGTCAAAGGCCCCAAGGTGATTATTGCGGAGGGTGAATGCCAGTTAAACCGACAACGCCGGATTAAACCTGTCCTCGATGGATGGTTAAAACAGGGCAAACGCTTCGTGCGGGAACGCTTTGGCGTCGATGCGGATACCTGTACAGGCGATCACTCCTGTATACGGCTTTCCGGCTGCCCCTCCCTGACAATTAAAGAGAACCCCGATCCCCTGCGTTGTGACCCTGTTGCCCATGTGACTAACAGCTGTGTCGGCTGCGGAGTGTGTGGCGAGGTGGCCCATGCCGCCGTGCTATGCCCCTCTTTCTACCGGGCCGATACGATTTTAAACCCGAATTTATGGGACAAGATCCTCAGCACGATCCGTCACGCCTTTATCAGCTTCCTGCAACGGCGCATCGATCGGAAATTAATGAAATATCAATTTTAAATTCATGAATAGCGTGAAAGGGAAACGTCCCATTACCATTGCCATCGCTGCCATGGGCGGCCAGGGAGGAGGTGTGCTGGCAAACTGGATAATCAATGCCGCAGAACAGGCAAATTATCTGGCACAATGCACCTCCGTTCCGGGTGTGGCACAGCGCACGGGGGCCACGGTTTATTATCTGGAAATTTTTTCGCACGCAGATGCCGAACAAACAGGCCAAACCCCGGTGATGGCACTGATGCCCGCACCCGGAGATGTGGATATTGTTATTGCCGGTGAATTGGCGGAGGCGGGACGTGCGCTGTTACGGGGGTTTATCACCGCAAAAAAAACGATTTTAATCTCCTCGACGCATCGCGATTATGCCCTGACCGAAAAAATGGCCAGGGGAGACGGCCGCATGGATCATGAAAAGATCTTGCAAGCCGTGCGGGAAGCTTCATCCCAAACTATCGGTTTCGACATGGTGAGCGTGGCTGAATCAACCGGCAGCGTTATCAGTTCCGTCCTGTTTGGCGCGCTGGCGGGATCCGATGCACTGCCACTGCCACGGCAGATTTTTGAGGAGGCCATTCGATCGGGCGGTATGGCGATAGAATCAAACCTGGCAGGATTTGCGGCGGGTTATGAGCAAACCCGGTCTGCCATGCAAAATAAAAGTCCACCTGGGCCTACAAAGGCTGCACCCGTCAGCACGAAACCGGAGCAGACGCTACATCCCGAAGTTGATGCCCTGTTCACCCGTATTAAAAATGATTTCCCAGGACCGGTACAGGAAGTCTTACTTCAGGGGACAAGGAAACTTGTCGATTATCAGGATACAGCCTATGCACGGAGCTATCTCAACCGGCTGGAAAAAATAAGAGACATTGATAATGAATATGGACAGGGAGCTAACGGCAGCCGGTTAACCATTGAAACGGCCCGTTATCTGGCCTTATGGATGAGCTATGAAGATACCATCCGCGTTGCCGATCTGAAGATACGCTCCAGCCGCTTTTCCCGGGTACGGAATGAGATCCACGCCGGGCCGGAGCAAATCGTTCAGATAACGGAATTCATGCACCCGCGAGTGGAGGAGATATGCGACACCTTACCGGCCTGGCCGGGTGCTTTTATCCTGAATACAGCCTGGTTAAGAAAAACCATCGGTTGGTTTTGCCGGAAAGGACGCAAAATCACGACAACAAAAATAACAGGTTTCCTTTTGCTGTATTGCATTGCCGGCCTGAGGCGTTGGCGCAGAAGCAGTTACCGTTACCTGCGGGAACAGGCAGAGGTTGAGAAGTGGCTGGGCAGGATCATGTCAATGGCGCCTGTAAATTATGAACTTGCTGCTGAAATCGCGCAATGCCAGCGCCTGGTAAAGGGTTACGGCGAGACATTTGAGCGTGGAATGAAAAACTTCCACGCGATCATGTCGGCGATTGATAAGATGGATAAAACTGGTGATTCCGTGCAAAAGATCAAGGAGATGCGTGATGCCGCCCTGGCCGGTTGGCACGGTGACATCTTGCAGGATCGTTTGAATTGAATGCAGAAGATACCGGGTGCCGGGGCAAAGACGCCTATCCAGAGGGGCTGCCGCTCCTGTGCTTTCCGCATACGCAACAGTTGTGGGCCACGGTCATCGTCCTGTAGAAAATTCACCGAAAAATTGATGTAACCTGGATAGTGCACAAAAGAAGAGGGCGCCTCCCCTGTAGTTCTATATAATTCAGCTTGTTAGAAATGTACGCAGAGGAGTTTTACCCGTGACAGACTGTCCCCGGGAATCCTTGCTCCCCTGACAATAAATAAGGGACCACTGATGCCATACACTGATTTCCGGGAGTTTCTCGATAAACTTGAATCGGCAGGACAACTTAAGAGGATTTCTGATCCGGTTATGCCGGAGCCGGATATCTCCGCGGCGGGCAGGGCCATATCCAATATGGGACCGTCAGCCCCGGCCTTACTGTTTGAGCAGGTTATCGGCTGTCACACACCGTTAATCATCAATGTTCACGGCTCCTGGTATAACCACGCCTTGATGCTGGGCTTGCCCAAAACCACAACCGTCAAGCAACAGTTCCTTGAACTCAACAGGCGCTGGGACAACTATCCCGTCGCCCCTGTACCGGTTAAGGACGCCCCGTTGAAGGAGGTGAAAATAATGGAAAATATCAACCTGTTTGAGATACTCCCGTTGCACAAGGTCAACCGGTATGACGGTGGTTGTTATATCTCAAAGGCCTGCGTTGTCTCAAGGGATCCTGAATTTCCTGAAGACAGTGACAGGCAGAATGTCGGGATTTATCGATTGCAGGTTAAAGGCAAAAACAGACTGGGCATTCTGGTCCAGCCGTTCCACGACATCGGCATCCATCTGAGCAAGGCGGAGCAATCAGGCCGGGACTTGCCGGTATCCATTGCTATCGGAAATGAGCCGGTCATTTCTTTTATGGGCGGTGCACCCATCCTCTACCACCAGTCTGAATATGCCTTTGCCGGGGCCATTCAGCAGGCCCCATACAGAATAATCAAGGCGGAAGATACAAACCACGATTTGCCCGCCGGGGCCGAGATAATACTGGAAGGCGTCATCAAGGCCGGCATCCGTGAAACAGAAGGTCCTTTTGGGGAATTTACCGGCAGCTACAGTGGCGCCAGTAAAAAGCCGGTAATAGAAATCAATACCATTACCCACAGGCGGGACCCCATAATGGAAAATCTTTTCCTTGGTATTCCCTGGACGGAAGCTGATTATCTGCTGGGCCTGAATACCTGTGTTCCCCTGTACAAGCAGTTGAAAGCGGACATGCCTGAAATCGAAGCGGTGAATGCCCTGTATACCCATGGCTTCGGGGTCATCATCTCGACCCGGTCCCGATTTGGCGGCTTTGCAAAGGCCACCGCGATGCGGTTGTTATCCACCCCGCATGGCATGCCGTTTTCAAAGATTATCGTCATTGTCGATGACACAATCGATCCGTTTAATCTTGAACAGGTCATGTGGGCCATGACGACGCAGGTCAATCCGGAGCGGGATGTGAACATCCTTAAAAATATGCCGGGCATGCCATTGGACCCATCCTCCAGCGTACCCGGCATGCACTCGAAATTGATAATTGATGCCACCACACCGGTTGCTCCGGAAATAGTGCCGATCGAGACAACATTGCTGGAAACCCCTGAAAAAACCGGAGAATGGGAAAAGGCACTGAAAGCCATCATCGAGGCAGGGAATAAACAATGAACAGGCCGGTAATCACTGACACAGCTGAGGGGGGGCAATGCGAAGATAAACAGTGTCCCCGTTGCGAGGGGCGGGAAGTTATTGTGCTCGCCAGGTCTCCGGTCGGGAAAGTATGGGAAATGTATCTATGCGATGACTGCCAATATTCCTGGAGATCGACGGAAACGGAGGCGATCCAGAATCCTGACTTATACTCAAAAAAGTTTAAATTGAAGTGAGGGCACAAAGTGTACCCATACAGTCCGGATCCTGTGGAAAATTCGTCGAATATTTGATCTAAATCAATGTTAGTGATCCCGGATTTATCTAATATTAAAAACGTGTTTATAAGCTAGGTAAGAAATAGAAAAGATTAAGCATACAAGTTAACATCAATATCAGGTGTAACCCACCGCCTCACGCGAAACGTGCATCCTCATCTCTTGCATCGCCCCGTCAGCGTGAGGCGGTTTTTTATCTACAGGATGTAGTGTATGCCGCGGGCGCGGTATTTACCCTTAACTCAAGTTCTTGATTAATTCCAAGGCGTTATTAATTGATCCAAATCAATTTATATAGTGGTTTTTCTTTGATGAATCCCCAAGATATTGTATAGTGTACCCCTTGGGGAGCGGGTATCTGCCCGGATTTTTGCACCTTGAGTATCTTTTTTAACTACCTATGTCGACAGCAGAGATACAATCTGAAGATACAACTTTCACTGAGACAGCGTATCAGCCTGCCTCTCTGGACATTTGGGACAAGAAATACCGGCTTAAGGACAAGGACGGCAAACCGGTTGATGAAACCCTTGATCACACCTATCAACGTGTGGCCCGGGCCCTGGCCGATGTTGAGCAAACCACTGAACAGCGCGAACAGTGGTATGACAAGTTTTTATGGGCGTTACACCATGGAGCCATGCCCGCCGGCCGGATCGTCTCCAACGCCGGTGCCGGTGACTGTAAACCGGCCACTTCCACCATCAACTGTACTGTCTCCGGCACTATCCATGACTCCATGGATGATATCCTGCAAAAGCTCCACGAGGCCGGACTGACCCTGAAATGTGGCTGTGGCATCGGCTACGAGTTCTCCACACTGCGTCCCAGAGGCGCCTATGTTACCGGCGCGGGCTCGACGACTTCAGGCCCACTCTCCTTTATGGAGATCTACGACAGGATGTGCTTTACGGTGTCATCCGCCGGCGGCCGCCGTGGCGCGCAAATGGCGACCTTCGATATCAGCCATCCGGATGTGCTGGAATTCATCCGGGCCAAGCGTGAACATGGCCGCTTGCGCCAGTTCAACCTGTCACTGTTACTCACCGACGAATTCATGCAGGCGGTCAGGGACGATGCCCTGTGGCGCCTTGTTTTTCCATTGAGTCAAACTGAAGTAAAAAACGATCATATCGATATCAAGGATCCGGAGAAGGTCATTTGGCGTAACTGGCCGCTCAGCGATGGCTATATCACCAATGAAAGCGGGCAGGTTGCCTGCAGGGTGCACAAGACCATCCCCGCGCGCCGCCTGTGGGATGTCATCATGGCCGCCACCTACGATTATGCCGAGCCGGGATTTATCCTGGTTGATCGCGTCAACGAGATGAACAACAACTGGTTCTGCGAGGAGATCCGCGCCAGTAATCCTTGTGGCGAACAACCCCTGCCGCCTTACGGCGCCTGTCTGCTGGGGTCACTCAACCTGACCCGCTTCGTGCTGGAGCCTTTCTCCGACCAGGCACGGTTTGACTGGGAAAGGTTTCGGCAAGTTACCAGGGTCTTTACCCGGATGCTGGACAACGTCGTCGAAATAAACGGCCTGCCGTTGCCCGCACAGCGGGAAGAGATCCGGCGCAAGCGCCGGCATGGCATGGGCTTTTTGGGCCTGGGATCGGCCCTGACCATGTTGCGATTGAGATATGGTGAGGCGGCATCTCTGAACTTTACGGAGCAGGTCAGTAAGGAAGTGGCGCTGGCCGGTTGGGAAGTGGCGCTGGAACTGGCAAGGGAAAAAGGGCCGGCGCCCATCATGCAGGAAGACTTTATCATCACCACAGAGATGTTGAAGGCGCGGCCGGAGATGCGGCAGGAAGGTTACCAGGAGGGCGATAAGGTCAAGGGCAGGGTCCTGTTTGCACGTTACAGCCACTACATGCAGCGAATCGCAGAGGCGGCGCCGCAACTTGTTGAGCAACTGGCCGAGACCGGTGCGCGCTTTACCCACCATAGTTCCATCGCCCCTACCGGCACCATTTCCCTGTCGCTTGCCAACAACGCCAGTAACGGCATTGAACCCAGTTTCGCCCATCACTACGCGCGCAATATTATCCGCCCGGATAAAAAGAGCAAGCAGAAGGTGGATGTCTATTCCCCTGAATTGCTCGCTTACCGCACACTGGTTAATCCTGATGCCATGCCTTGTTCCGATAATGCGGAACAGCAGTTGCCGGATTATTTTGTAACAGCCGATGATGTCACGCCAAAACAACATATCGATATCCAGGCGGCGGCGCAGAAATGGATCGACTCTTCCATCTCGAAAACGGCCAATGTGCCGACGGACTTCCCTTACGAAGAGTTCAAGGACATTTATGCCTATGCCCATTCGCAAGGGCTCAAAGGTTGCACGACTTTCCGCTTCAATCCCGAGGCGTTTCAGGGGGTTTTGGTAAAGGAGCGGGACCTGGAAAAGACGACCTATCGCTTCACTCTGGATAATGGTGAGGTGATCGAGGTAAAGGGCAATCAGGAGATCGAGTACGATGGTGAAATACACAGCGCCGCCAATCTGTATGACGCATTAAAGGAGGGGTACTACGGCAGGTATTGAGAACGGGGGAATTGCAATGACTATTAAAATCGATAAAAAAATCGTGGATTACAGCGTCAGTAGGGATGAAGAAAAAAACAGGCAGCCGAACGAGGAGAACAATGCTGAGACTGTCAGCAGTAATGTCGTGCAGATGCATGAGCGGCTCGAGCGGCCGGAAATGCTTCTGGGTTCCACCTACAAGGTCAAGACGCCGCTTTCCGAGCATGCGCTGTATGTCACCATCAACGATATTATACTCAATGCGGGGACGGAGCATGAACTGCGCAGGCCTTTCGAGATATTCATTAACTCGAAGAACATGGACCATTTCCAGTGGATCGTGGCATTGACCCGCATTATCTCATCGGTATTCCGAAAGGGCGGCGATGTAACGTTTATGGTGGAAGAACTGCACTCAGTGTTCGATCCCAAAGGGGGTTATTTCAAAAAGGGAGGCCGGTTCATGCCCTCTCTGGTGGCGGAGATTGGTGATGTCCTGGAAAATCATCTGCGCATGATCGGCCTGCTCAAGGACGATGGCCCCGACGCGAACCAGAAAAAATTTATGGGGGAGAAGCGTGCCGAATATGAGCGTTCATTAAACCGGATGGAAGAATCCGCAGCGAATGAATTTCCCAAAGGCGCCGGACTTTGCAATAAATGTTACAGCAAGGCAGTGATCCGGATGGACAACTGCCTGACCTGTCTTAACTGCGGTGAATCGAAGTGCGGTTAGATCCGGGGACAGTGACTTTAATTAGTGTCCGTCCATAAACGGACTTTTTTTCAACATTATCCCTGTAAAACAGGTGCTTTGTATTTCTCGTTGGCTGATATTTTTGGCTCTTCAGCAGAATCTGTGGGTTAACAAGAAAGACTTTTGAATAAAAACTGGTTAA
>JBHHYN010000022.1:0-31877 GCA_046757565.1 Gammaproteobacteria bacterium
GACGGGCTACTGTTTATATATCAACCCACAGATTCTGCTGAAGACCCGAAAATCTTTTCCCCAGGTAATTTCAATATATCCAGCTTGCTTTATATCGTTTAACAGAATGTGACTTAATCGATTTTATAGTAATTCTGAAATGGTTGAGCCCAATAATGCAGGGGACCTCACCGTTGTTACGCCTGCCGCTTCAAGTGCTGTGAACTTGTCGTCGGCAGTCCCCTTGCCGCCGGATATAATGGCGCCCGCATGTCCCATGCGTTTTCCGGGCGGGGCGGTAACACCGGCGATATAAGCGACAACAGGTTTGCCGACATTGTCCTTGATGAATGTAGCCGCCTCTTCCTCCGCCGTACCGCCAATTTCACCCACCATAATGATCCCTTTGGTGCCGGGGTCCTGCGCGAACAGATCAAGGCAGTCGATGAAATCCATGCCGTGGATCGGATCGCCTCCTATACCTACACAGGTGCTTTGACCCAGGCCGGCCAGAGTGGTCTGGTGTACGGCCTCATAGGTAAGCGTCCCGGAGCGCGAGACAATCCCAACACAACCGGGGGTGTGTATATTGGCAGGCATGATGCCTATCTTGCATTCGCCTGGTGTAATGATGCCCGGACAATTAGGTCCGATCAGGCGTGTATCCGGATGTTGATCAAGGTAAGCCCTGACTTTAATCATATCCAATACGGGGATGCCTTCAGTGATGCAGATGATTAGCTTGATTCCGGAATCGGCTGCTTCGGTGATCGCCTCAGCTGCGAATGCGGCGGGGACCATGATCATGCTGGCGGTAGCGCCTGTCTCTTCTACGGCTTCGTGAACAGTATTAAAAACCGGACGATCCAGATGGGTTGCGCCACCGCGTCCAGGGGTGACGCCACCGATCAACTCCGTGCCGTATTCGATTGCCTGTTCAGCATGGAATGTCCCTTGGCGCCCGGTAAAACCCTGAACCAGGACTTTGGTATGCTTATCTACAAGGATTGCCATCAGGTGTTTTCCCCCTTCGCCGCCGCCACGACTTTATTCGCTGCATCCGCCAGATCATCGCCCGATATGATTTTCAGGCCACTCTCGTTCAGCAGTTGTTTTCCTTCTCCTACTTTTGTTCCTTCCAGTCTGACCACGACCGGAACGTTGACACCGACCTCTTTTACCGCATTGATGATCCCCTCTGCGATGAGGTCGCAGCGTACAATTCCGCCAAAAATATTGACAAGAATGGCCTCGACCTTGGGATCGGAGACGATCAATTTAAATGCCTCGGTAACCCTTTCGGTTGTTGCACCCCCCCCGACGTCCAGAAAGTTGGCCGGCTCTCCTCCATGTAACTTGATAATATCCATGGTCGCCATGGCCAGGCCCGCTCCGTTCACCATACAGGCAATATTGCCATCCAGGGCAATGTAATTTAGATCATAACGCTTGGCAATGTTCTCCTTTTCATCTTCCTGGGACGGATCACGCCACTCCTCTAACGCCGTCTGCCGGAACAGGGCATTGTCTTCTACGGCCACCTTGGCATCCAATGCCTCAAGATTACCGTCCTTTTTGATAATGAGCGGGTTGATCTCGACCAGGCTCAGATCCTTGTCGATAAAGAGGCGATAAAGTCCCTGGAGAATAGCGATCAATTGCTTGCGTTGTTTATCATTCAGTTCAAGCTGAAAGCCGAGACGGCGGCACTGGTGGCTTTGCAATCCCATAATCGGGTCGATAGCAAATGTAAAGATTTCCCCGGGTTTGGTTGCGGCGACATCTTCGATATCCATTCCACCCGCCCTGGAGGCCATCACAGAGATACGGCGGCTGCTTCGGTCAACCAGTATGCCAAGATATAGTTCGGATTCAATCTCCGAAATTCCTTGTATTAGGACACAGTTGACCGGTTTGCCTTGGGGGCCTGACTGTCTGGTAACAAGACGTGTCCCCAGCATCGCTTTGACACACTCATCAAGTTCTTTTTTACTTCTCACGAGTTTGACCCCTCCGGCCTTACCCCGGCCGCCGGCATGTACCTGGGCCTTCACCACCCAGCCGTCTCCCGCCAGGTCGGCGGCATGGCGAGTGGCCTCTTTTACGGAGTGGGCGGGTTTCCCTGGGGGGACAGGAATGCCATACTCTGAGAAGAGTAGTTTTGCCTGGTATTCATGTAGATTCATATTGTCTTCTTGCCTTATAGAGAGTGAAATCTGTATAAAATATAGTCAAGACGGGTGTATGGAGAAATCATCATTACATGATCTTTGAACTCATAGTCAAAATCCCGTTATTTTCTTGGAAATAATTCAGGAAATCAGGAACAATGTTTCGTCTGTTATTAATCATTGCTGTGGTCTTTACGGTGATAAGCCTTTTGCACAGGGCTATTTCCAATAAAATGACGTATAACAGGCAACATCATAACAGACCACCATCGAAAATGGTCAGATGTGGCTATTGCCGACTCTATTTGACGCAAGATGAGGCCATTCGTGAAGACGATCAATTTTATTGTTGTCCGGAGCATAAACATTTGGCAATGATAAGCAAAGACGAATGAATACGCCAGTTTCAATTAACCAGACGGGAACAACTGCCTGGAGGGCGCTCACCTACTTTAATTTCTACCGGTTTTTAATTGCCTTTCTCTTCGTTGCACTGTTCTGGATTGGGCAACTCCCCGAACCGCTTGGCGTGTATGATAGAACGCTGTTCTCACTGTCCACCCATATCTATTTATCAGTGGCCGTTGCGGCCCAATTCTTTATTCGCCTTCGCACCCCCCCTTATCCCTATCAGGTAATGGCCCAGGTGCTGGCAGATATAGTGATCGTCAGCCTGATGATGTACGCGAGCGCAGGGCTAAACAGTGGGTTTGGAATGTTATTGGTTATCACGGTAGCCGGTGGTGGTCTGTTGATCCCTGGAAAAATTGGTGTTTTGTTTGCTGCTTTGGCGACAATTGCCGTGCTGGGGCAGGAAGTGTATGTGCAGTTATATCGATTATTCCCTCCTCCCAATTATACCCATGCAGGATTTCTGGGGATCACCTTTTTTATTACGGCATTTATCAGCAAAACTCTGGCAAGCAGGGTCCAGGAGTCCGAGGCCCTTGCAGAACAACGCGCCGTCGATCTTGAGAAACTTGCCAAACTGAATGAACACATTGTACAGCGCTTGCAATCGGGGATTATTGTTCTTGATGATGCATTAAATGTGCTCCTGTTGAATGAATCCGCAAAAAAATTACTGAATATTGGTGAGGATGAATATCACTTATCCATAGACAGGATTGCGCCAGAACTTGTTGATAATGCCAGAGAGTGGTTAAGGGGATCTGGCGAGAAAACAATTGTATTTCGACACGTCAAAGGGGGCGTTGATATACAAACTTCATTCGTTTCATTGAATCTGGAACACAGGTTCGAACTGCTGCTTTTTCTTGATGATGTATCGGTACTGCGTCAACGGGCCCAGCAGATGAAACTGGCATCACTGGGCAGGTTGACGGCCAGTATCGCCCATGAAGTGCGTAATCCCCTCGGTGCAATCAGCCATGCGGGGCAGCTGTTATCGGAATCAAAATCGCTCGATCAGGAAGACAAGCGTCTGACGGCTATAATTGAAGAGCATTCGCAAAGAGTCAATAATATTATCGAAAATATCATGAGCATCAGCCGCCGGCAGCAGAGTGAACCCGTTAGCATCGAACTGCATAAATGGCTGAACGATTTCATCGCAGAATTTGCAACAGACCATGGTTTGCTCGCGAATAGTATCAGTTTGTCCTGCGATCCGGATAAAGTCCTTGCCAGGATGGACCCTGTTCAGCTTCATCAGGTTCTCTGGAACCTGCTTGAAAACGGGATACGATACAGTCAGGGGCGCCCACTGCTTGAACTCATGTGTGCGATTAGAGATGAAACACTGAGACCTTATATCGATATCATCGATCACGGATCAGGTCTGTCCTCCAGGGTTGAAGAACATCTGTTTGAGCCTTTCTTCACTACTGAGGCAAACGGAACCGGCCTTGGTCTCTATATTGCGCGGGAGTTATGCGAGGCAAACCAGGCGACATTGAGTTTGCAAAAAAATACAAAAGATGGGTGTTGTTTCAGGATAAACTTCTCTCATCCTGAAAAACAGCATGTATTAGTATAATGTCAAAAAAGATTGCATTGATTATTGACGATGAGCCGGATATTCGGGAACTTCTCGAGATTACCCTTAATCGCATGCACATCGATTGCTTGTGTGGTGAAGACCTCAAAACCGCCAGGTCACTGTTAAAAAAACAGGATTTTGATATATGCCTTACCGATATGCGCCTGCCGGATGGTGATGGTGTTGAGTTTGTCTCCTATATTCAACATCACTATCCCGATCTGCCGGTTGCAGTAATTACTGCCCACGGAAATATGGAGACCGCCATACAAGCTCTTAAATCCGGGGCATTTGATTTTCTTACCAAGCCCGTAGATCTTAAGCTACTTAGAACATTGGTAAATTCGGCGCTGAAATTATCGAATGAAAAAGCAAAGCCAAGACATACCCTGATCGGTGAAAGCAAGCCGATTAAAAATCTAAGACCTACGATTAGTAAACTGGCAAGAAGTCAAGCACCTGTGTACATAAGTGGTGAATCAGGAGTCGGTAAAGAACTGGTAGCAGCCATGATTCATGAGCAGGGACCGAGGGCTGCTAAACCCTTTGTCCCGGTAAACTGTGGTGCCATTCCTCACGAACTTATGGAGAGTGAATTTTTTGGATATAAAAAAGGGAGTTTCACCGGAGCTGTATCAGATAAGGACGGTTTGTTCCAGGCAGCGGAAGGAGGCACTCTATTCCTGGATGAAGTTGCTGAATTACCACAAAGTATGCAGGTAAAGCTTCTTCGATCGATTCAGGAAAAGAAGATCCGCCCGGTCGGGGAACAGGCAGAAACGCCAATCGACGTAAGAATTCTTAGCGCTACTCACAAGGATCTTAATGACCTGGTGAAAAGAGGGTTGTTCAGGCATGATTTATTTTATCGAATCAATGTTATTGAGCTGTTCGTGCCTCCACTTCGTAAACGTAAGGAGGATGTGCCATTGCTTGTTGAGCATATTTTGGAAGGTCTCGCAAAGGAAGCAGGCGTCATGAAAAGAAAAATATCGAAGGATGCTTTAAGTGCATTACGCGAATACAACTACCCGGGAAATGTCAGGGAACTGGAGAATATGCTTGAGCGTGCAATGACTTTATGCAGCGGCACGGTGATCAGTCTGCAGGATTTAAAAATACCTGAAAATTTGAATGAAGATACACAACAAATACAGCCAACAGGGGTAGCAAAACTGGATTCATATCTGGATGATGTCGAGAAGAATATGATAATTAATGCACTCGAAAAGACCCGCTGGAATAAAACAAAAGCTGCCAAACTGCTTGGAATCAGTTTCAGGGCACTTCGCTATCGCCTGGAAAAGCTGGGACTGGAATAAACAATCATGGGTAATAAATCATTATGTAATATACTTTATTTTATTTTTTCGCTATCCGGATTTACTGGATTGATTTATGAGTCAATATGGTCTCATTACCTGAAGCTTTTTTTGGGCCACGCGGCCTATGCGCAGGTTCTTGTGCTCGTGATTTTTATGGGTGGTATGAGCATCGGGGCATGGTTGGCGGCTCGTCATACGTATAAATGGTTAAACTTATTAATAGTATACGCCCTGATTGAAGGGATCGTCGGTATTTTCGGAGTCACCTTTCATGATCTGTTTCATCAGGTTGAAATCTACTCCTTTGAAGTTGTAATACCTGCCTTATCTAATCCAGCGTGGGTCCATTTATATAAATGGACAATAGGTGCGTTATTGATCCTGCCTCAATCGTTGTTATTGGGTATGACATTTCCTTTGATGAGTAATGGAATAATCAGGATATACTCAAAGGACCCCGGCCGCACTTTATCGATGCTGTATTTTACAAACAGTATCGGGGCGGCGATTGGCGTCTTATTCAGTGGTTTCTATCTGATAGAAAAAGTCGGCCTGCCCGGCACAGTACTCACCGCAGGTATCATTAATATATTTCTTTCAATAACGGTCTACTTTTTGGTAAAGAATAAAACCGGATCAATTTCCGGCGATGAGATAAGTATTAGTAATCGCATTCCCATTCTATGGCTCCTCGCGGCCTTTATTACGGGCGCGGCATCATTTGTTTATGAAATCGCATGGATACGTATGCTTTCCATGGTTCTCGGCAGCAGTACTCACGCATTCGAATTAATGTTAAGTGCATTTATTACGGGACTTGCTTTCGGTGGTCTGTGGATCCGTAAACGCATAGATACGCTGAAGGACAAAGGATACTCAGCCGGAATCATCCAGATTGCCATGGGTATTTGCGCACTGCTGACGATCCCGCTATACAACTACACTTTCGAGATAATGGGATTTCTGATGAATTCACTTTCACGTTCAGAATCAGGCTATCTCGTTTTCAACCTGGGGAGTCATTTTATTTGTCTGCTTGTAATGTTACCGGCAACATTCTTTGCCGGCATGACCCTTCCCTTATTTACCCTGATTTTATTACAACAGAATTATGGTGAAAAAAGTATCGGACATATCTATGCGTTCAATACGTTGGGAGCTATTGCCGGTACTGTATTCACAGTATTCGTGGCAATGCCTTTTATGGGATTGAAATTTACAATGGTATTTGGCAGCACTATGGATCTGATGCTGGGCGTGTTTCTGTTAGCTGTGGCAACAAAAAGAAATCTGGTATCTGCTAAGTTTATAAATCCGGCATTCATCAGTATCTGTTTAATCATCGCTATATCCGTATTTTCCGGGTTTGATATCAGGAAGATGATGTCAACCGTATATCGCCATGGTGATTACATGAGAGCGAAGAATACGGAAATATTATTCCATAAAGATGGCAGGACCGCGTCTGTTGCAGTGAATAAATGGGATGGTGACGTGGTAATGATAACAACAAACGGGAAACCGGATGCTTCGATCAATATGAAGGATATGACAGAGCCGGCATGGGATGAAAGCACCATGCTTGTTACCGGTATACTGCCGCTGGCATTGAATCCGGATGCCAGGCAAATCGCAAACATCGGTATGGGGTCCGGATTGACAACACAGATGTTGTTGTCATGGCCTGGTGTCGAGAGAGTAGATACGATTGAAATAGAAGAAGCCATGGTTCAAGGCGCCATGAATTTTCGTCCCAGAGTAGAAAAAACATTCTCTGATCCGAGAAGCCATATTTATATAGAGGACGCTAAAACCTTTTTCTCAATTTATCAGAAGCAATATGACATCATAGTTTCGGAGCCATCCAATCCGTGGGTCAGTGGTGTATCCAGTCTCTTTACTGATGAATTTTATCATTCGGTCAGGAAATATATCAAACCAGGTGGCTTGCTGGTTCAATGGATCCAAGTATATGAGATCGATGAGGATCTTATTTTTTCTATTTTAAAGGCATTGTCAGAAAATTTTTACGACTATAATATTTATGCCACAGATGTGAGTAATATTGTTATTGTAGCCAGCGTAGACAAGACATTGGATTTACCGGGAAGTGAAATATTTTCTTCAGATGAACTGGCTCTCAATCTTGGAAATATTGGTATTAAGAATATTCAGGATTTATACGCCCGGTTTTTATTAAATAAAGATTTTCTGGATGCCTATATCGAGAATACCAAGGTAAATAAAAACTCTGATTATTTTCCAATAGTGGATCTGAATGCACAACGCACCCGCTTCCTGAAACAAAACGCTTACGAAATTCTGAATGTGAGAAATTATGATTTTCCGATAATACAATATTTTCACCGCAACCTTGATTCTAACGGAATAACCAGTATTAGCAGTGGTGGTTCATACAGTTATGCAAACCATGCAGCACGTGCTGAGAATATAAGAGATTATTTAAGAGGAGAAAAAATAGAGACCATACTAAGCAACGAGTTGATTAAATACGGGATATTAATTGAAAAATCATCGGGTTGTACACCGTTTATCAATCCCGATATATGGATTGATTCCCTGTTTAACTTGATTATCTCTACGGTTTCTTATCTGGAACCTGACGAGATTGAAGATTTGCTGAATATTGTTACGCCACGCTGTGAGAACCTTATGAATGAAAATCAGATTGCCTGGCTGGGTTTGTACAGGGCGATTGGTGAGCACAATTACGAGAAGATTGCAAAATATTCAAGTGCTCTGTTATCTATCGGCGGTAAATGGTCAGTCCAGCAGAGGCATTTTCTTTTTTCCGCCCTGTTTACCAGTTTGATTAAACTTGAAGAATATAAACAGGCGTTATATCTATGGGACAGGTATCTGACTAAAATATCACCCGAGGTAACAAAGGTGCCGTTGATATTAGAGATCCTTCACAGTATTGCAACACAGAGCAATATAAATAACCAGCCCCGATAGCGGTTTGACCGGCAAATAACGGATGCGTAACAGCCTGACAATTTACGTCAGTTTTTGCTGAAAATAGGCTGGTCTCCCGGATTAATAGCAGTCTGGATTCTATCCCCGCTATTTAGTATTTTAGTAATTTCTTTTTAATACAACAGGATACAGTCTTTATTCGTGCAATATAAATAGATGGTATTAATTTTGCACTTTTCTAACTTACATGTTTCGATTCAGTCCAGGTGACTGGATTATGGTGTTACAGTTCATATCTTAAAATTACCCAAAAAATATCCTTAAGGAGAACAGATGATGAAGAAAATACAACAGGGTTTTACCCTTATTGAGTTAATGATCGTCGTAGCCATTATCGGTATCCTGGCTGCTGTCGCGATCCCCTCATATCAGGATTATACCGCACGTGCACAGGTAACCGAGGCAGTATCTCTATCCTCGGCTCTTAAGACTGCCCTGGCGGAATATATCTCAGATCAGGGGGCTGCTCCCACAGGCCCGGGAACCATTTCTGCAACGGTTTCGGGTAAATATGTTTCGGATATAGATTTTCTTGATCTTGCCGGCGGGTCGGTAACTATTCAGGCCATCATGAGGTCAAAGGGTGTAAACAGAAACATCGCCGGTAAGAAACTGGGTCTTGCAACTATTGACGGTGGTAACGGATGGACTTGTGGTCTAGCCACAGGTGCTGCTTCTGCTAAAGCAACTGCTGCGACTGACCTGGCCACCAAATATTTACCGGGCGCCTGTAAATAGATAATTAAAAGTACACCTGTACAATAATTAAAGGCCGCTAACATGCGGCCTTTTTTATTATAATCATTTTTATGCCAAGGATAAAAAACGCACCGTTATTACTGCTTGTTTCTGTTTGTGTTGGTACTGTAATCATTTATTACCCCGCCTTGGATAGCAGGTTTATTCTGGATGATTATTATAACCTGATAGATTTATCATTTATCAACCGTAACGGTTATAACTATTATATATTAAGTGGAATGACGGCCTTACCAGGCAGGCCACTGTCATTACTTACCTTTGCCCTACAATACAATCACTGGCCTAAAGATCCTTTTGCTTTCAAGCTGGTAAACCTCATCATTCACCTCATCAACGGTATACTCGTCTATTTGTTAACCACATACCTTGCTCCGAGATTGGGTGTACAACGGTGTAAGGCAAAGGTCTATGCTGTATTGGTAACGGCTTTATGGCTGTTGCATCCAATGCAATTATCTACAGTGCTCTATGTAGTGCAGCGTATGAACATGCTCGCTGTATTTTTTGTGCTAACAGGTATCCTGGGATACCTTTATTTTCGGGAGAAGCTCATTCGGGGTGACGCCAGAGCAGGGTTTACGGGAATGAGCCTGTGCGTAGCAGTTAGCCTGGTTTTAGGTATCCTGTCAAAAGAAAACGCCATTTTACTTCCACTGTTTATATTATTAATAGAGTTCATGATAGTTCCTGAGGTATATATGAATGTAAAATGGCGTGTCTGGGCATGGATTTTTTTAATTTCCCCCATTGTTTTTCTGGCACTATATTTATCCCACAATCTGGGCAGCACTATCGAGGCATATAGTAACCGCCATTACACTATGGGGGAAAGATTGCTTACTCAACCAATCGTGCTGCTTAATTATATGCAGAATATATTTTTCCCGAGATTGGGCGCATATGGATTATATAATGACGATTTTACTGCATCAGGTAGTCTGTTTACCCCGATAAAAACAATTTTTTCTATTACTGCTATTGTTGTCATAATTTTCATAAGTATTCTGGAAAGGAAGAAAATACCTGTAATAGCATTTGGTTTTTTATGGTTTTTCCTTGGACATAGCCTGGAATCTAGCCACCTGAATCTCGAATTATATTTTGAGCATAGAAACTATCTTCCTTTATTGGGGGCCGTTTTTATAATGACCGGGCTTGCTATATATTGTCATAAATATATTAATACCGGATTATTCATTATATTTATATTCCTGTATTTCGGTTTTACACTGTTTATATCCTATTCAGAGGCCAAGCTATGGTCCAATCCCTTTTATCAGGCCGTTGAATGGGCCAGAATACATCCGAAATCATTAAGGGCCCTCGACAACCTTGGCTCTATTTATCTTAAACTGGGTGAGATAGAAAAGGCAAAGAAAACATTTCACCGTATCAATAAGATATATCCCCTGGATATATATCCGGACCTGAAACAAATCACTATTACTCATTGTGTGGAAAAATTGAAATTTGACGCAAATGACTGGAACAGAATTTATTCCAGAGCGGGAAAGGCAAAATATAACGGGACAGCAGTAATGGCAGAACTGGATGGGATTGTAGGGAAAATAGAAAAAGATAAATGCAGCGGTATCGATGTTATAAGCTTGATGAGACTCATAATTATATTAGCGCATAATCCTGAATATGGTAAGTATAAAGCAGCTCTGCATCAGTTTGTGTCGCTATTGGCAATACATATCGGTGACGCAGGATCTGCGCTCGTAAATATTAATGAAACTCTTAAGTATTCATTTGTCCCGGGGCCAATAATTCTAAAACTGAAAATTCTAATTGCTATGGGAAATAAAAACGATGCAGGCAGTTTATTACAGAGATTAAAGAATTATCTTAAAGGGCATCCAAAAGAGTATCTTGCCTATAATAAGATTATCAAGCAACTTGAAGAAAAGATAAGCAAAATTAATAGTTAATATATCATCTAATACACGAAACAGATATTTATGAAGGTTAGTATAATTATTCCCGCGAGAGATGAACTGGAAGGTTTAAAAATAATTTTACCCAAATTATTAAAGCTATTCCCGGATTATGAATTGATTGTGGTTAATGACGGATCAGAGGATGAAACTGATGAATTTTGTAAGGATCTGGGTATTCAACTCATCCATCATACTGTCAGCCTTGGTAATGGAGCGGCAATCAAGGCGGGAGCAAGAAGAGCAAGGGGCGATATATTAGTATTTATGGATGCTGATGGTCAGCACAGGCCGGAGGAAATCGGACGTTTATTGGAAAAGGTTGAGGAGGGCTTTGATATGGTTGTTGGCGCCAGGCAGGCATCATCCCATGCGAGCCTGGGACGCCTCCTTGCAAACATATTTTATAACCGGTTTGCTTCCTTTATGGTGGGGAAAAAGGTTGATGATCTTACGTCGGGTTTCCGTGCTGTAAAGGCAGAATATTTTCATAAATTCCTTTACCTGTTGCCAAACGGATTTTCCTACCCTACTACCTGTACCATGGCATTTTTCCGATCAGGTTATTCTGTAGAATATGTTACAATTAAAACGAACAATCGTGTTGGTAAAAGTCATATCCGTATTGTCCGTGATGGAGTGCGCTTCCTCCTTATTCTGTTTAAGATTGGAACGCTCTATTCGCCGCTTAAAATATTTCTTCCTTTCAGCGTCGTGAGTTTTATATTGGGCCTTTCGTATTATATCTATACATACACAACGGTTGGCCGATTTACTAACATGAGTGCGCTATTGTTTACAACTTCAGTTATTATTTTCCTTATGGGTCTCATATCCGAGCAAATCACAAATCTTCTTTACTCGGGCTCGGATCATTAATAGCATAATCCACTGGAGAAACCCGTGTCTTGCATTGCAAGTGAACTGTTATTATGAGCAACACCTGAATAATATCAATACATCTTGTAAAATTTACGGAAGTCCTGGATAGTCTGATTAAAAAACCCAAAGCAGACCATGAATAATTCAATATCAACGTATGCCGCTCGATACTGGCTGGTTGTATTTTTTTTGCTTGTGGGGATTTTCATGTTTATCTTCAGAGTTTCCTTTCGGGACATGTTAAATACCCTCTATGAATTGGAGATGTGGCAGTTACTGGTTTTATTGCTGGTATTCGGGATAAATTCCGGAACTCAGATATCTTCCAGAAAATTTCTGTTGCATGTGCTCAATGCTAAATGTGGATATAAAAATCTTGTTTATATTCATTTTTCTACATTAGCTGCGCATTATACGACACCGGCAAAAATCGGCTTTCCGTTAGCAATTTTTTTACTGAATAAATTCGAGAAAGTTCCTTATTCAATAGGCACTTCCATGATCTTTATAGAATTAGCTATTGGCACAGGTTTATGTGCAGTGATCGCATTTATCAACTTTCCGGTATCAGTTAATGTTTCGACAGCTCAATTACTGGGCATAATTTCAATTTTTGCTGTCACGGGAATGATCATATTCAAAATTACTGGCCGGTTGGTTAAATTACAGGGTTATTTATTCAATATAATTAGTTCGCTCCGAAATCTCCGAAGAAGGGACCTGTTCATATATGTGTTGTTTGCTGTGGGCTTGAGGTTTCTCGATGGCATTAATCTTTACTTGTTATCCATTTACTTTTCAGAAACTCTGACTATATGGCAAGCAATCGTATCGACTTCAACGGCTTTTTTTGTCGGAGCCGTGTCAATGATTCCCATGGGGCTAGGTACACGGGATGCATCTCTGCTTTTCTATTTACAGCATTATAATATGGGTGACAGTACAGCTATCGTGATCATCACCTTGCAACGGATGCTGTCCACAGGGCTCGGATTTTTATTGGGTATTATTTTTGGATTTATTCTTGGGATTAAGAATGTTTTACACAGGGAAGCAACTTCTGATAATAATTCGACAGGATTAGAATAGGGGGTATAAATGAACGTCAGTGGCAGACGCTTTTTAGTAATCGGAGGGGCTGGTCTGATTGGGTCCCATACAGTTGAAGCTTTGCTTGAAGAGGATATTGAAGAAATACGGATCTATGATGATTTTTCTAGAGGGAGCGAAGGAAATATACAATTTGCATTGAAAGACCCTAGAGTAAAGGTCTTTGAGCATGGAGGAAACATCTTGCATAGAGATATACTTGATAAAGCCATGCAGGATATAGATGGAGTATTTCACTTCGCGGCACTATGGTTACTTCATTGTTATGATTATCCTCGATCAGCCTTCGAGGTTAATGTCGGAGGTACCTTTAATGTCCTCGAGGCAATGATCAATAATGGTGTGCGCAAGCTTGTTTATTCTTCTTCAGCATCAGTGTACGGGGATGCAGTTGAAGAGCCTATGACCGAGGAACACCCGTACAACAACAATACTTTTTATGGCGCAACGAAAATAGCGGGAGAACATATGTGCCGGGCATTGTATCATAGATATAAGAATACAGACCGGGAGTTCGACTATATCGGTCTGCGTTATATGAACGTATATGGGCCACGTCAGGACTATAAGGGCGCTTATATTGCCGTAATAATGAAAATACTGGATCGGCTGGATCAAGGAGTGCCACCCATAGTTTTCGGAGATGGATCTCAAGCCTATGATTTTATCTATGTATGGGATTGTGCCAGGGCCAATGTTTGTGCCATGAAATCTGATGCCACGGATTCATTCATCAACGTTGGTTGTGGAAGGAAAACCTCGATCAGGGAACTTGCACAATTGCTCCTTGACCTCACTGAATCGAAGTTACAGATTGAATATGAACCCGCGGGCACCACCTTTGTAAGTAATCGGGTCGGTTCCCCGGAGAAAGCTATGACAGAGATAGGATTTAAGGCAGATGTCCCTCTGGAAGAGGGTTTAAGGCGACTGATCGAATGGCGCAAAAGTCAATAATATACTAAACACTGATAAAACTGTTTGTCTTGCATTGGTTCCGGGGATATTCAAAACTATCTGATACTGTTTAATCCATGAAAAAAATTCCGTTGATTAAGCCGTTTATAAATCAGGCGATAAGAGACAGGGTGCTTGAGGTCCTGGATAGCGGCTTTATCACAGAGGGCCGCATCACCAGGGAATTAGAAGAGGCCTTTATCCACTATACTGGCGCATCGTATGCTATTGCCTTCACATCCTGTACAACCGGTCTGGAAACAGCATTAAGGGCGTTGGATATAGGTCCAGGTGATGAAGTTATCGTACCGGATTTTACCTATCCGGCAACAGCCAACGTGGTTAACATCGTAGGGGCAACGACTGTAATTGTCGATATCAACCCGGAAACCATGCTCATTAATTATAGTGATATGGAAAAAGCAATTACATCCTCTACCAGGGCAACAATTCCGGTATCAATTTTTGGAAATCCATTGGATTATGATCAGCTTAATTTAATCAAGGGGGAATATGGTATTCATATTATTGAAGATGCCGCCTGTTCTATCGGCGCCACTTTTCGCGGGAAAAGAGTAGGACAATTAGCAGATATTTCAGTATTCAGCATGCACCCGCGTAAGTTTATTACTACAGGTGAGGGCGGCATGCTTACAACAGATAATAATGAATGGGCTGACTGGATAGAATCGTTTAAGCATTTTGGCATTGATATTACTGTTTCAAATAACACTGCGAAATTTCAGATTATGGGTGCTAACTACAAGCTAAGTGATATATTATCTTCGATTGGTGTTGAGCAGATGCGACTTATAGATGAGTTGTTCAGAAAAAGAATCGGTCTGGCTGGACATTACAGGCAATTAATTGAAGGAATCCCATCTATTAAAATTCCGGTCACTACCCCCTTTGGGAAGCATTCATACCAGTCCTTCTGTATATTCATCAACAATCGTGACGGGGTCATTAAAGATATGAGAAAAAAGGGTATCGAGGTGCAGATAGGGACTTATGCCCTGCACCAGCATCCTGCATTTTCAACACAGACCAATTGCCGGTTACATGGTGACATGAACGGGAGCAGTTATGCGGCTGGACACACATTAACTCTGCCACTATTTCACGATTTATCCCATGAAGATCAGATATATATTGTCCAACAACTGAAGAAATCAATCAGAGATAACCAATAACACGTATGTGTGGAATATGCGGTATTTTTAACCTTGACAGGGAGCCTGTAGACCATGTAACACTCGGTAATATGACTGCTGCTGTTGCCCATCGTGGTCCGGATAACGAGGGTTTTTTTATTGATCAATATATCGGCTTTGGACACAGACGATTAGCCATTATCGACCTTTCATCCAATGCTGACCAGCCCATGGCAACGGATATGGGTGATTATGTATTGGTATATAATGGTGAAGTATATAATTACAGGGAATTACGAAATGATTTGGTAGAGTTAGGCCATGAATTTAAATCCCAATCTGATACTGAAGTTATTTTAAAATCTTATATTGCCTGGGGAACCGGTTGTGTAGATCGCTTCAATGGCATGTTTGCGTTTGCGATATGGGACAAGCCAAAACAGCATCTTCTACTAGTTCGCGACCGATATGGAATAAAACCGCTTTACTATGCTTTCACGGGAAGTACATTCCTTTTTGCATCGGAACAAAAGGCATTGCTGAAACATCCGGAGATAACATGTGAAATTGATCTGGAAACCTTACCGGAGTATTTTACTTTCCAGAATATTCTTACTGATCGTACTTTACTGAAAGGAATACGTCTTTTCCCTGCTGGAAATTACGCAATTCTCTCGCCAGGAATTAATAAACAATCAATTCATCCAATCAGTTATTGGGATTATGATTTTCAGGAACCCGAATCCAGGCTTACTGAGCAGGATTATCTAGAGGAACTTGATCGCCTTTTCAAGCAGGCTGTCAACCGACAGCTGATAAGTGATGTAGGACTGGGGTGTTACCTGAGTGGAGGCATGGATTCCGGTTCAATTACAGCTGTAGCGGCCAGAATGCTGCCATACATTAAAACCTTCACATGTGGTTTTGATCTTCATTCGGCTGCGGGGCTTGAATTAGGATTTGACGAGCGTGAAAAGTCTGAATTCATGTCTTATCTGTTTAAAACAGAGCATTACGAAATGGTTTTGAAAGCAGGAGATATGGAACGTATTTTACCTGAACTGACATGGCATCTGGAAGAACCGAGGGTGGGCCAGTCTTACCCTAACTACTATATGTCCCAGTTAGCCAGTAAATTCGTCAAGGTTGTCCTTGCGGGCACCGGTGGTGATGAAATATTCGGAGGATATCCATGGCGGTATTACAGGGCAGTTGTTAATGATAGTTTTGAGAGTTACATCGATAAATATTATCTGTTTTGGCAACGCCTGATACCGGGCAAATTAATTAAGGAAGTTTTTAAACCAATACACGGAGAAGTTAAACACATTCAAACACGCAATATATTTCGTGATGTTTTTGATAAACATGCCCATGAATTAACACAGCCGGAAGATTACATCAATCACTCACTTTACTTTGAAGCCAAGACTTTTTTGCACGGGCTGCTAATCGTTGAAGATAAACTGAGCATGGCTCATGGTTTGGAGAATCGTGTCCCTTTTCTGGATAATGATTTAGTCGATTTTGGCATGCGATTGCCTGTAAATCTAAAACTTGGTAATCTGGGTGAGATCATATATCTAAATGAAAACGAACCCGGGTCCAAGACATACAAGTATTTTGACAAAACAAAAGATGGAAAGCTGTTGCTCAGAAAAGTCATGGCTCGATATATTCCTGATAGGATCTCCGATGGAATAAAACAGGGTTTCTCTGCTCCTGACGCAAGCTGGTTTAAAGGCGAAAGCATTAACTATGTCAGGAACATATTATTTAAAAAAAATACAATGATCTATAACTTTATGGACCGGAAGACAATTATGAATCTGGTAAACGAGCATCTTGATGGCAGAAAAAACCGCCGCTTACTCATCTGGTCTCTGTTGAATTTCGAACAGTGGTGCGAGACTTTTTTACATTGACTCTGTCTGTAATTGTAGAAAATATCTGCTCATAAGATCAGTATATGATCAGCAAAAAAAAAGATATCTCAAGGTCCGGCATAAACAGAAATGGTTTCACATTTGAGACTGTTGCTCAAAGTATGCGTGATCTCTATTTTGACCTGAGATCACGGGTTACGGAAAAATGGCAACGGTGCCTTCCGTTTAATGAGCTTTTTCTCGACAGATGGGAAAAAGCGAAGTATCTGGGATTCGGAAAGGGATCCAGCATTTATGACACATCCTACGTTTATGGCGATGTAAGAGTAGGCAGTAATACCTGGATAGGACCCTTAACATTACTGGACGGCAGTGGGGGGTTAACTATCGGTGACAATTGCTCAATATCTTCAGGAGTCCAGATCTATACGCATGATTCAGTAAACTGGGCAATCAGCGGAGGCAAGGAAACAACTGATTATGCTCCCGTCGTGATTGGCTCAAGGTGTTATATCGGCCCCAATACCATTATAGGGAAAGGTGTAACAATTGGTGAAGGCAGTATTATTGGTGCTATGAGTCTGGTGCTAACGGATATACCTCCTTGTTCAAAGGCATGGGGAAATCCGGCAAAGATTATGGGTTCTGTCAATCCTGATATATTTTAAGCAATGAAACATATCGCTGGAATAGAATATTCCCGGGACTGACTATTGTTTTACAAGTTTTTGAAATGCATCCAGATAGAAATACCCTCCTTCCCTCGATTCAATAAAATAACATTTCATATCAATAGCAGCCTGGTAACCCATATTCCTGATGGTAACCGGGTTGGCCTGCGCCCAGGCTAGTTTGTCAGCCAGATCATTAATGTTTTCCGGTTTTACGAATATACAGTTGATGTTATTCCGCCATGGGCTATTTGTATTTTCAGGTGTATCCATCAATAACTGTGGTTTTTTGCAGATGGTTAATTCCTGGCTGACACCATTAAATGCAACGCCACCAACACCTAAATCGCAATAATGCATATAATCCAGAACATTAGTCTTCGCGCCCAGCAAGGTGACATGGGTATTCAATCCATAATCGGTTATTAATGTTTCCAGTTGATTAGCTATTTTATAATCACCACCACCGGCGTAGAAAATATGGAAATTGACATTGTTCTGTTTCAGGATTCGTCCGGCGTGAATTAAATCAAACAAAGGCAATTTATTATCAGTAATTTTAATTGAATGGAAACGGCCTACATAAAGAATGATAAATGTTTTTCCATTGGAATCAGTAACTGCATTTACTTCCTCCGGTATATTTCCACAAGTATCATCATAAACGAGATGTGGAAGTTTTATATAATTTGAAGGAAATGTCGATTTGATATAAAGGTTCCATCGTGTAGGACCGAAGCAATCAATAGCGCCATCGACGTTACGAAAAATGTATTTGTTTAACCATCTTGGCAATATTCTGATATCACTCCCGCGTGCAGTGAGTATAATCTTTTTTTTCAATATCCATTTGGCGGGCAGGGCCAAAAGAGCTGTTGGGGTCCATTGCGCATGGATTATATCAACATGTTTGGCATATCTGATAATATTCAACAGGAACACGAAAAGCATTATTGGGAGCTGAACTAATGCGAGTAGTGAACCGGTATCATAAATAGGTATACCGGGTTTCTTCAGTACTTGAAGCGATTCCGGGTAAAAATAGGGGAATCTGATAATGGTTATGCGGGTATGAAGTTCTTCTATTTTAACTGATCCGGGGAAATGAGGAGTCAGGACAATAACATCGGCCCCGTTTTCCGCATATCCAATGACTTCAGAATAAACGAATCTGGCGTCATATATATTTTCCCTGAAATAAGGAAAACTTACCGTACAGACCAGTATTCTCATAACCGGATAATTATTAAATTGACCAACTGAAATGTTCAGGGAATCAGAAAACGCCCACTATAACAGGCCTCCTCTTTATGAAAATACGTTATTTCCAGATTTTCATCTTCGATCCATCTTTTGAATTCATCCTCGGAATATCTGGATGCCTGGGATGGGGAATACCAGTCATAATTGGTCATAAGGGAGTTATGAAAACCCACCTCATCATTCCAGTAGCATTTCATGAAATTCCAGTAAATAAATCTTTGCACTGTCATCTCTCCGCCATCAATTCCCAGTAGCGGTATCTTCGGAAAATCCAGTTTTCGGTTAACTGAACTTAGAAGTTTTCCCAACTTTGTTATCTGTTCCGCAAGTTCCATACGTTTGTCATGATCCAGTGTTTTACTGAGTGTACGAAAGTGATCATCCAGAAGTTCTCTTGGCAATGATTTCTTGCGGTATACGTATACAGATAATTCCCTGTTGATTCCCGTAACGCGTACGAGTTCCTGAAATGTCTTGTAAGGTTCATAAGTATGGTGAATCGCCTGATCACAGGATACATAGTCAAACAAGTTGTCATTAAAATAAGATAAACTTGCTATATCACATTGAAGGAATAAGATATTCTTCAAACCAGAGTAATGCTTCGCAGCATGATATAAGGAATCAGAGATGTCTGCGGCAACAACGATTGATGTGGGGCTAAGCTCTGCAAACCAGGCGGCTTTATAACAGGTTCCGGCGCCAGCGTCTAAAATTACACTGCAATTTTGCAAATAATCAGCCAGGGATGATTCACTGTCAAAACCATATAATTCCAGATACCAATTTTTCTGGTGCTCAACCATTTTCCTGAATTCCGGGGTTCCATAAGTGTATTGGTTCCATTTATCAGAAAATGCTTTACCGGTCTGTTTCTGGGATTTGGATATATTTGAAGGCACTATAGATACCAGATTTTCCGATTCAATCTTTATATCACGCATATCATTGAACAGTTCTCTATACTGCTTATCAATATTCATAAATAAAGCATTCTTCCCTTATCTGTGTGCGTAGAATTTACACGGTATCTGGTCGTTATCACCAATAGGTTTCGAAGAGTTATTATATTATAATCTGATCCATTCACAGAGATATAAATAGATAATCCGAATATTATACATTTTTAATTAAAGGCATAAGAACCATCAGTCAACCCTGATCGCCCAGGGATGTCGTGGATTTATCATTCCGCGTGCTGTCCCGAACCAAGGGTAAAAGAACTGGTGAGGGGTATTAATTTCAGGATAACCAGGAACACTCATTTATAAAAAAAGCTATTCTTGAAGCTGATTTCTATTAATAATGATCAGCTTCGATGCTATACATAATATAAAACTGATATTACTGAATGCACAATGAGAAAAAGAAGAAAAAACTGCATTGCAGTAATCGGTTGCGGCTATTGGGGAAAAAATATTGTTCGTAATTTTCATGATATAAAAGGACTTGCAGTTGTTTGCGATAATGAACAGGACATAGCAGATAAATTTGCTAATGAATATGGAGTCCCCGAAAAATCCTTTCCGGAAATACTGAATTCTTCGGAAATTCATGGAGTTGCTATTGCGACTCCTGCAGAACAGCATTATGGATTTGTGAAAGAAGCATTATTGGCCGGGAAACACGTTTTCGTAGAAAAGCCATTAGCACTCAGGGTTGAGCAAGGTGAGGAGCTTTGTCAGATAGCGGAAAAATCCGGCCTTATATTAATGGTTGGGCACCTCTTGCAATATCATCCAGGATTTATTCGGTTGAAGGAGATAGTGAAAAATGGTGAATTGGGACGACTGCAATACATATATTCACAGCGGCTAAATCTGGGAAAGGTCCGCCGTGAAGAAAATATTTTATGGAGTTTTGCCCCCCATGATATTTCAATGATACTTGCATTGGTCGGTAGTGAACCGGAAAATGTAAGTGCTGTCGGGAGTTCCTATTTACACAAGAATATAGCGGATGTGACCATTACAAATCTATCCTTTCCGGGGGGGGAGAATGCACACATCTTTGTATCATGGTTACATCCTTTTAAAGAGCAAAAAATGGTTATCGTCGGTGAAAACGGTATGCTTGTCTTTGATGACCAGAAATCCTGGGGCTCTAAATTAATAAAATATCCACACCGCATCCTGTGGAAAGATAATCTTCCTGTTCCTGAGAAGGCCGAGGGAGTTAATATAGAGGTAAGTAAAAGTGAACCTCTTAAGAATGAATGTAAGCATTTTATAAATTGTATTAGTGGGATTGAAACATGCCGTACTGATGGTAGAGAGGGACTGCGTGTATTACGAGTACTTAACGCAGCAGAAGAATCAATGGCACTCCAGCGTGTTTTTGTGTTAAATGAATTTAATCCTGGTAAAACACCAACGAACATTTATATACATGATACGGCAGTGATTGATTATCCATGTGAAATTGGTGAGGGCACAAAGATATGGCACTTTAGTCACATCCTGGAGGGCAGCAATATAGGACGAAATTGTATCATAGGCCAGAATGTGATGATTGGACCGGATGTGGTAGTTGGAGATAACTGTAAAATACAGAATAATGTCAGTATCTACAAAGGCGTAACACTTGAAGACCATGTGTTTTGTGGGCCGTCCTGCGTCTTCACAAATGTCAATACACCACGCGCGGAAATAGAACGCAAAGATGAATTTTTGAGTACCCATGTTGGTAGAGGGGCAACTATAGGTGCAAACGCAACTATTATCTGTGGCTCTAGTCTTGGTCAATATTGTTTTATAGCCGCTGGGGCGGTAGTAACAAAAGAAGTCCCACCATATGCATTAATGGCGGGTATCCCGGCAAAGCGGACAGGTTGGGTAAGTCATACAGGGGAACAATTGGGACCGGATCTGGTCTGTCCGCGAAGCGGCAGGAAATATATTGAGAAAAATAAAGATTGCCTGGAAGAACTTGATGAGTGATTCAGTATGACTCATCCTGATACAATAATATTTAATGATCTAAAAGCACAACAGGCCCGGATAAAAGAAGGGATCAATCTGGCAATCGCAAGGGTTCTGGATCATGGGAAATATATACTGGGACCCGAAGTCTGTGCTCTTGAGCGTGAGCTCTCTAAATATACAGGGGCGAAACATGTTATCTCCTGTTCCAGCGGCACAGATGCCCTGTTATTGGTTTTATTGGCGAACAATATAGATAACATGGATGCTGTCTTTATACCGTCTTTTACTTTTGTATCTACTGCTGAGGTTGTCGCATTGCTTGGTGCCATACCGGTATTTGTTGATGTTAATCCCGAAACATTCCTGATGGACCCTTTATCTTTAGATCAGGCAATAAGACGATCAAAACGCGATGGTTTAAATCCCAGATGTATTATTCCGGTTGATCTATTTGGCCAGACTGCGGATTATGAAATTATTAATGAAATAGCCGAACAGGAGAAACTGTTTGTCTTGTCAGACGGGGCACAGAGTTTTGGTGCATCGTGCAAAGGCAGAATAGTGGGAACCCTGGCAGATGCAACAGCAACAAGCTTTTTTCCTGCAAAGCCGTTGGGCTGCTATGGTGACGGCGGAGCAATATTTACAGATGACGAAGATTTGGCATTCCACGTCAGAAGCCTGAGAGTACATGGCAGGAGAACGGACAAGTATGACAATGTTTGTATAGGTATTAATGGCAGGCTGGATACCCTGCAGGCAGCAATTTTAATTGAAAAACTGACGATACTGGATGAAGAGATGGCAGCAAAGCAGGTTATCGCAGAACATTATTCAGATGCTTTATCCCGGATTGTTAAGGTGCCTGTTATAGTGAAAGATTCCGTAAGCGCCTGGGCACAATATACAATACAGACAGAGCACAGGGATATGATCTCGCGGGTCCTGAAAAGCAGGGGTATTCCTACCGCAATTTACTATCCAAAGCCCCTGCATTTACAGGAAGCGTATATGAAATACCCCAGAACCGCGGAAATATTACCTGTTTCAGAAAAACTTGCTGAATGTGTTCTGAGCATACCCGTGCATCCATATCTGGATCCGGCATCTCAAGACAGAATCATTGATGAAATAAAACAGGCTGTAAAAAGTATGCTTTAGGGTGTCGAGCACATTGATAGTTGGATGGCAGTGTTCATTTGAGAATATTGATCAATTCTTCAAATACCTTAGGATTGCCAGTGACGATATTGCCGGATTTAAAATATGACAATTTCCCATTCATGTCCCCTACCATGCCCCCTGCTTCAAGGATAAGTAGTGAACCGGCAGCGATGTCCCAGGGTTTCAGGCCGAATTCCCAGAAACCATCCAGACGGCTACAGGCAACATAGGCAAGGTCCAGGGAGGCTGCGCCGGTGCGGCGGATGCCTGCCGTCATGGGGAATAATGTCCTGAATGTTTTTAGAAATTCCTCGAGCCGTTCATGATTTCGGAATGGGAAACCAGTTCCAAGCAATGCCCCTTCCAGGGATTTTTGACTACTGACCCGAATCCGTCTTTTATTTAAAAATGCGCCGGCACCCCTGCTCGCGGTAAACAGCTCCTGTTTCAGCGGGTCATAGACTACTGCCTGATCGAGTTCTCCTTTATATTCAAGGGCAATCGATACTGCAAAGTGAGGAAACCCATGCAGGAAATTGGTGGTGCCGTCCAACGGATCGATAATCCATCGGTATTCATCGCCGCTCTGTGTACCGCTTTCTTCAGCCAGAATACCATGATCGGGATAGGCCTTGTGAATGGCGCCGATGATGATCGATTCTGCCTGCCGGTCGACTTCAGTAACAAAATCATTACGTCCTTTACTGCTGACGGACAAGCCCTGAATACGATCCAGATATTTTACGATATGATCGCCGGCGGCATGGGCCGCCCTTACCCCGATGTTCAGCATTGGGTGCATAATATTCTCCAGATCCAGATACCATTCATTGTACGGGTTGATTAAGATTCAGCAAAGGCATGATATGTATAAACAGGTGATAAAAAATATCCGTATTATACTGGTTGCCACGACCCATCCGGGTAATATCGGGGCAACAGCGCGGGCCATGAAAACCATGGGGGTCGAGCAGCTTGCGCTGGTTGCTCCAAAGGTTTTTCCCGGAGCCGAGGCCACGGCTCGCGCTGCCGGCGCCGATGATATCCTTGTGTCTGCGTCTGTGTATGATTCCCTGCAGGATGCCGTTACGGATTGCAAACTGGTCCTTGCTGCCAGCGCCAGAATACGGAGTGTCTCATGGCCGATTTTAAACCCCGAACAGGCTGTAGAGCAGATTATTCAACATGCCCGCCAGGGTGAGAAAGTCGCCGTGGTATTTGGCAGGGAAAGTTCCGGGCTCAGCAATGACGAACTGGAACTCTGCAATGCCATGATCCGGATCCCGGCGAACCCGGGATTCTCATCATTAAACCTTGCCTCAGCCGTACAGATTATTTGTTATGAATTACGCCGGACTTTATTGAATAGTGAAATAAATATCGAAAAAACGGATGTATCAGCCCCGCTTGCTTCCAGTGAGCAGATGAGGCAGCTTTATGAGCATCTGCAACAGTGCATAACCGATATGGGTTACTACGATCCGGCCAAGCCCAGGCTCCTGATGCGCCGTTTGAAACGCCTGCTCAATCGCGCGCAACTGGATATCAACGAATATAACATCATCAGGGGGATCCTGGCAGCCTCACAGGAAAAGGCCGGAAAGGAGAAAAACTAGCCCGCATTTGTGTGTTTCAGTCTTACCTGGCCTTTATTTTCCGGGCATTCACTGACTTCACCGATCAACCAGGCGGTTTCACCCTGTTCCTGTAATAAATCAATGGTCCCGGCGGCTGTATCCCGTTGAACAATGAGGACCATGCCTACACCACAGTTAAAGGTCCGGTACATTTCCTCCAGTTCAATATTACCCGTCTCCATCAGCCAGTTGAAGATGGGCGGCCATCGCCAACTGCTACAGTCGATATTTGCCTGCACCCCTGTTGGTAAAACACGGGGTAAATTTTCAGGTAAACCGCCACCGGTAACATGGGCTATGGCTTTGACAGGGATCTCCTTCAATAAACTGCGTACCGGTTTTATGTAGATCTTCGTGGGTTCCAACAGGACATCGGCGAAGCTCTCCGACTGAAATTTATCGGTCAGTTTCGTTCCTGAATCCGACAGCAGTTTGCGAATCAGGGAGAAGCCGTTTGCATGGGGTCCACTGGATGCGATGCCGATAAGCGCATCACCAATTCCGGTCTCTCTGCCATCGATAATCTCATCTTTTTCCACAACACCCACGCAAAAACCGGCCACATCGAAATCCCCTGCCCGGTACAGACCCGGCATCTCTGCGGTTTCGCCGCCGACCAGGGCACAGCCGGCCAGGGTACAGCCCCGGACGATTCCGGCCACGACCTGTTCCGCCACCTCTATATCGAGCGTTGAACTGGCATAATAATCGAGGAAAAACAGCGGTTCGGCACCCTGTACCAGGAGGTCATTAACACACATGGCAACCAGATCAACGCCGATGGCGTTATAGCGCTCTGCCTCGATGGCCAGCATGATTTTGGTCCCCACCCCATCGCTTCCGGACACAAGTACGGGATGGCGGTAGTTCAGAGATGTCATATCGAACAACGCGCCAAATCCTCCCAGATTACCCATCACGCCAGATCGTTCGGTACCCTTGACCAGTGGCTTGATACGTTCGATGAGCCGGTTGCCGCGGTCGATACTGACCCCGGCATCGGCGTAGCTGGTTTGTTCCAGATCGTTCGATGACATACAGCAATGGTATAGAGCGCAACCCTATATCGCAATCCTTGACTTGTGCCGGACTCTTGCATAGCGTGGCGGCATGAGTCGATACATTCAATCGATTACCCTGTTGCTGTGTCTGTTGCCGCTATGCGCCGATGCCATCAAGATCCCTGGTCTGTATCAGGTCGAGGTGCCGATTGCCGATCAATCCGGCGAAAACAGACAGCTTGCCATCCAGACAGCACTACGCCTGGTGCTGGTGAAACTGACTGGCGACCGTTATGCCCCGGAACGTACGGCACTGGCTCCGGTGCTGGAACAGGCCGGAGACTATGTGCAACAGTATCGTTACAAGGAAGCGAAACGCAAAGATACCGATTTACCCGGCCAGGATATTTCAGGATTAACATTATGGGTGCGTTTTGACGAGGAGACGCTGAATGGTGCCCTGCGTGGCCTCAGTGTGCCGGTATGGGGCAAGGAGCGGCCATCGACGCTAATATGGCTGGTTGTACAGGATGCATCCGGCCGGCGATTGCTCAGTATGGACAGTGAATCGGACTATATTTCCGTCATCGACAGGCGGGCACGGCAACGCGGCATTGTCTTGATTTTTCCATTACTGGATCTTGAGGACACCTCCAGGTTACGTCCCAGCGATATTTGGGGTGGCTTTAAAGGGCCTGTTATTGCCGCGTCCAGGCGTTATCAGGTTGATTCCATATTGACCGGCAGTCTCGAGGCTTTGGCCCCTGGTATCTGGGAAGGCCATTGGGCCGCTTATATAAAAGAGCAGACAATCACCTGGGTGACGCGGGGGGACTTGCCGGATATGGCGCTGGATGAGGGGGTTGACGGCATGTCCGATATACTGGCGGCGCAATTTGCACATTCCGGCGGATTGGTTCAGATAACGGATGTTAACATCGCCGTCGCCGATATTTTTAACGTCGACCAATATGCACGGGCCCTTAACTATCTGGAGTCGCTGAATTCCGTTACCGATGTGCAGGTAAAACGGGTCGAGCCCGGCAAAGTGACATTTTCATTATCGGCGCACGGTGGTGAACTTGCCATTACCCAGGCCATAGCTTTGGGCCGTGTACTCCAGCCTATCACTGCTGGTAATGCCTATCGTTTGTTGCCTTGAAAACTTTCGCAATAGTGCCGGTGAGATACAGATGGCGAGTGAAAAAAAGATGACCGATACACAGAAATGGTTGATCCTTGCCGGCCTGGTCCTTAGCGGTTGGTTATTATATTTACTGGCACCGGTGCTATCGCCTTTCCTGGTGGCCGCCTTTCTGGCCTATCTTGGCGACCCGATCACCGATAAGCTAGAGCATCTGAAGCTCTCAAGGACTCTTTCGGTCATTATAGTCTTCGCCGTCATGTTGTTGGGGGGAGTGCTGTTATTACTAATACTCATCCCGCTGTTGCAGGAGCAGTTGCTTGCCTTGCTGGATCGCCTGCCGCGGATCATCAACTGGACCCAGGATGTTTTTTTACCCTGGTTATTTTCTGCAATCGGGGCGGACACCACTACCATCAATCTTGATGTTATACGCCAGGCGTTGACGGAGAACTGGCAGGATGTCGGTAATATTCTTGGTTTTGTCCTGGGAAAGGTCGGCCATTCCGGCCGGTTTTTGCTGGCCTGGCTGGCCTATCTGGTACTGGTTCCAGTCGTGACATTTTATCTACTGAGGGACTGGGACATACTCGTCGCTAATGTCAGGGCTTTGCTCCCAAAGCGATATGAATCCACGTTAGTCAAGCTTGCCGGAGAGTGCGACGGGGTGCTTGCTGAATTTCTGCGCGGGCAGTTATCGGTGATGCTGGCCCTGGGGATTATCTATTTCCTTGGTCTCTGGCTGGCAGGACTGGAATTCGCATTATTGATCGGCCTGTCGGCCGGTCTGGTCAGTTTTGTGCCATATCTTGGCGCCATCGTCGGTATCGGTATGGCCACGGCGCTGGCCTTCATACAGTTTCATGATTTCATCCATCTGTTCTATGTTGCCCTGGTTTTCGGTTTTGGCCAGGCAATTGAGGGAATGGTGTTATCCCCCTGGCTCGTTGGTGATCGCATTGGTTTGCACCCGGTGGCCGTTATTTTTGCTGTCATGGCCGGGGGACAGTTGTTTGGATTCCTGGGGATCTTGCTGGCGCTTCCGGTTGCGGCAATGATTACGGTGTTATTACGGTTTATTCATCAGCAATATCTCGATAGCAATGTGTGTGCATCATGAACGGCCGACCTACAGAGCCCCGCCAGATCCCGTTACCATTCAGCAACTTTGAACAGTTTCATTTTGATACATATCTGCCGGGGTTGAACCGGGAAGCCGTTCGACAATTACACCAGGCCGCGCTCGGTAACGGGACAAAGAATATATACCTGTGGGGGCAGGCAGGTACCGGCAAAAGCCATTTGTTACAGGCTGTTTGCACCTTTTCCTCGGCCAATCAGCATCATGCCGCCTACATCCCCCTTGCCCTGGAAGACGAACTCACGCCTGATTTATTGCAGGGACTGGAACGGCTTGATCTTGTTTGTGTGGATGATTTGGACCGGATTACAGCAAAGACTGATTGGGAGCAGGCACTGTTCCATCTGTTCAACCGCATGCGTGACTGTCAACGACCGATGATCATGGCCGCCAGGCAAAGTCCGCAAGGCATTGCCGTTGTCCTTCCTGATCTGAAGTCCAGGTTGGCGTGGGACCTGGTCTATCGCCTGGCCCCTATGGATGACCAAGCTGTTATTACCGCGTTAAAACAGCGAGCGCGGGTACGTTCATTCACCCTGCCGGATGAAGTGATAAATTACCTGTATAAGAGGGCCGCCCGGGATACACACAGTTTATTCAGACTGTTGGACAGGTTGGACGACGCCAGTCTGGTTGCAAAAAAACGGATTACAATCCCCTTCGTCAAGCAACTGCTGCGGCTGGAGGAGTAAACGACTCACCGGTCAGTCCGGAGCCTGGAGTGGTTACCGCTTACGATTGTCCCCGCAGCAGTGCCACTGCCGTAGTTGCGAGACGTTTGCCCAGTGCAAGGCATAACGCTTTCTCTTCCTCAGTGATTTTATAGTCACTGTTGGCGCCGGCCAGATGGCTGGGACCGTATGGGGTACCGCCACTGGCAGTGGCGATCAACGCGGGCTCGGAGTAGGGCAGACCGATAAGGACCATGCCATGATGCAGCAGGGGTAACATCATTGATAATAATGTCGATTCCTGGCCGCCGTGCAGGCTGGCAGTCGAGGTAAATACGGCGGCGGGTTTGCCGATCAATGCACCGGACAGCCACAGGTCACCGGTCCCATCAAGAAAGTATTTTAACGGTGCTGCCATATTTCCAAACCGGGTCGGGCTGCCCAGGGCGAAACCGTCACACTCCTTCAGGTCATCATTGCTGGCGTAGGGCGGGCCTGAATCGGGAATATCACCTGCCGCTGCTTCGGCGACGCTCGAAACCGGAGGGACGGTACGGATCCGTGCACGACAATCCGGAACGGATTCTACCCCTCGTCCCACGTGCCTGGCCATCTCCGCCACATTGCCATAACGGCTGTAATAGAGAACCAGGATTTCAGTCATGATTTAAAGTATTTTCAATACATTTTCAGGCGGCCGGCCCAGGGCGGCCCTGCCATTGGCCAGCACAACTGGACGCTCGATCAGCACTGGATGTTCAACCATGGCGGTAAGGAGTTGATCCACGCTGAGACTGTCATCATCCAGACCGGCCTCTTTATAGGCGGTTTCCTTCTTGCGCATGAGTTCCCTGGGTTTAAGGCCCAGCAGCTTTAATATTTCCCTTAGCCGGGTTTTCCCGGGAGGTGTCTTCAGGTATTCAATGATCTCGGGTTCTATACCTTTATCACGTAGCAGCTGCAGGGTCTGCCGTGATTTGGAACAGCGTGGATTATGATAGATGGTAACTTTCATTGGTGTATTTTTGTTTTATGCGGAGGCATCAGGACGAAAACTGTCAACAAGAGTGATTATTTTTCCACTACCAGGGGGGGGGGATAGCAAGCGCGATTTCAGGAAACGTTAAAGTGTTCAAAATTAAGTGATGATTCGATTAATGAATCCGTGCATGCCCTGAAGGTTTTATTCTGGTAACTGATTTCCAGTTCACGATCATTGATAAACAGTCCCTTGCCGGTAATGATAGTATTCGGGCCTGAGGTGTCAGGATCGCCGATGATGAATGCACGCTGGAATTGACTGTCGGAAAAACTCCCATCAAGCGCCCTGATTGCCGCCGGAACGATCTGGGCTGCTATCATCTGAATTCCGATTTTGTAAACCCTGTTTTGTCTGACCATTAACCAACGGATCACGCCAAGGGACCATTGCGGTCGTTGTTCCGATCCCTTTAAAGAGGGAGCAAAACCTATCAGGTCCCCCACTCTGACTGCGTTTTTTGGTTTGTCATGTTTAAGCAGGGCCAGCCCTCCAGCGCCCTGGTCGACCATGTTCCATTGTTCTGTATGATAGGACTGCACCGGAGTGATATCCATTTGCCCGGAAAAGCCGTCTGTGTCGGTCACAATGTGCTCGTCATCCGGGGGATTGGCGGATATGAATTCCTGTTTGTTGTTCAGGTGAAAATAGATGGCATGCAGTCCGCGAGCCAGTTCCAGAGTGCCTTCTCTTGTCTTCCGTGGGAAATAACGTTTCGGAGGCAGTCCCCATGCCTTGGACATCTGCGCCAGTATCGATCCGGCGAAATAAGAGGAGAGATGAACGCTGTCATCCAGAGCCTGTCCCGATTTATGTATGTCTATATGTTTTTGTACCAGTCCCCCAAGTGCCCTGGTATCGATGATGCTGTATTTTTTATGGCCGGTTTTTATATTGAACTTTGCACAGGGGACAGGCCTGGAATCACTTTCCGAATCGATGACAAAATATCCCGACTGCCGGGCGGGTTTTTCTAAAGCCTTTATCTCTGCATAGTCAGACCAACTCCCCAATTGTCCGAAGATTTCCCAGATGGCGCCGAATGGCAGGTGATGCGGGTCAACCAGCGATGCCAGGGCGATACGCTTATAAGCGCTTGAAATGGATGTAGCGTCTTTTTTAGGATCGCCGCCGATTGGCACGATTATAGTATTTTCCTGCCCGAGATCACGGGCGAAATCGTAAATGCGATTCAGTTCACGCCAGACATTCTTTGGTGTGGGTGAATATTCAAGGAAACTGAAAATTAACGCATGGGACAGATAGTTCAGTGACATCAACAGCGCCGGTAATGGAGGTTTTGACTGGCGCCAAAGGGTTTTTTGTTTTAGTGATTCTTCCATGGCCAGTTTGCAGCCATAACCAAGATTGCCGGCAATAAGCTTCATCACATTGATCTGGGCCTGCATGGTTTCAATAGATTGCAGGGTATGTTGTGCCCCGGTACTGATCTGGGAGTCCAGATAATAGCGGTAAGGCCGGTCATACAGTCTTGTCAGTTCCAGACGAACGGCCGGTTTGACGGGTTGCCTGTTGGTAGCCTTGGTTGCCTCATACAACAGACGGCTGGTTTTTTGAAAGTCGATATAGGGTAAAGAGTCAAGCCACTCCTCTATATATAGCGGCCGTGTATCGATATGCTCTCCCGATGCTGTTTTCCTGAGCGGCACTGAATATTGCACTGGCTTCATGATTATAGCTGATAATTATTTTGTTTTTTTTAGGGGACCTCTGCTCTACTCATTTACGCTTGAGGCAGAGATTTCTCAGTTATTCCCAGCGGGCTTGAGAAAGACTGATTACCCGAATGTTATGTCTTGTTCAAGTATGGGTTAACAGGCACTGTATCTATTAGGGTAGCAAACAGTGTTTCATCTTTGCCGATAAAAATGGAGTAATGTTCGTAAACGTGAACGCCTCCGTGCCGATTACTGCTCACAGAATGGAAAATGACGGGGGCTGACTCACAGATAAATCATATAATACAATACGTTATATATAAATAGAGTCTGCTCATAAAGTCTAACTTATTGATCTTATTATGTAATCTCGGA
>JBHHYN010000023.1:0-31761 GCA_046757565.1 Gammaproteobacteria bacterium
GAAGTGACAAGATTGCAATGAAGGAAAAAATTTTACATTCGGTGCCGGTTTATCTCGGCTGTTGTTTATTACTCATGGTAGCCTGCGGGAAGGGCGAAGCGCCCGCTTCGGCCCGTGGCAAGGCGGATTTCCCCACGGCTGCCCCATCAACTGAAGCGGCCAATCAGCAAGCGATAGCAGCATTGCCGCCCGTTGCGGACAAGATGACGACAGCGGAAGCGGAGCAGGCGGCAGGCACTACAGAGGTGAATGCACAGCCACCCCCGCAGCAACATACGGTCTATGCACAGGCCACCAGCTTTGATCCCATCCTTGTGTTTATCAATCCCGGCGATACAGTACAGTGGACGAACATGTCACCCATCCATGACTCCGTATCGATGGAGGGTTTGATCCCGGACGGTGCGAAACCCTGGAAGTTCGCAATAGGTGAGAACGGCAGCGTCACCCTGGATAAGGAGGGTGTGTATATCTATAAATGTATCCCGCACTACGCCGTAGGTATGGCCGGTGCTATCATTGTAGGCAAGCCGGTCAACATGGAGCAGATCAAGGAGAACGTCAAAAATGTCCCCGGCAGGGCCAGAGGCATTGTCATTAAAGTCGATAGAGCATTGAAGCAGCGCCGATCCACAACAGCAAATTAATTGCCAGGGATATTATCACTCCTTGACTTATGTACTTAATGCCGCCTGTTTTTTCGGTTTGGTGTTTTTAGAGATCAACTTTTTTAACTCAATCTGGTCGGAATTCAGCAACTCTTCGACGTTTTCCATGTTGACTCCAGCCACGATGATATCTCCCACTTCTGTATTGACTTCGCCGTAAATGCCCAGCTTTTTCATCGCTGCGGTTTGTTTTAGATTGTCCTCGGTCGGACTGACATAATGGACCGAGATTGCTTTATAGCGATGAATCAAAAACAGATGCATCAGCGTCATTAAACGTTTTTTACGGAATTTATCAGCAAATGTATTTTGGTCCCTGATAGAGATAATCAGTCTGTTTCTACGGTCCTGTATCGTTGCAAATATAACATCAGCTATCTTGGTTTTTGCTCCATCCAGGATATCCAATTCCAGCAGGTCCGAGCCGGCTCTGTGGGGCCGCAGTATCACCTGCAACGTCTCTGATAGTTGGTAATGTTCTCCCCAGATTTCAAGCCACCCTTCCAGCAGCCTGGGTGGGACTTCGGTTTGAATTAAATGCTGGAACTGTGTAGAACCTTTCCCCATGGCTTTCGTTGTTGCCGTGTGTCCGGTCGATGCCACAAGGGCCGCGTCATAGCGAGGACCACCAACATAGGTTTGAGGTGTCGTGTAAGGTGAATTAATCAATCGGAGCTTGCGCTGTATGCGGGCCAGGGCCAGCATACCGTCTTCTTTCAGGGCCGTGGAGAATTCTTCCCCTGCCAGACCATCGATTTGATGTCCTCCGTATGTAATAAAGTTAAATACATATCCGAGCTTCCCCAACTCCTGTGGGAAATTCTGCATTTCTTCATCACTCATGCCGGTTGTATCCCAATTGAACGATGGAGATAGATTGTAGGCCAGCATTTTATCGGGATAGACAGCATGGATGGTCTCGGCGAATTTCCTGGCGTCATCCAGGTTCGCCGTTTTGGTCTCCATCCAGATTAAATCCGCGTAGGGCGCAACGGCCAGGGATTTGGACACGGCATATTCGATGCCGCCCTGGATCTGGTAATACCCTTCCGGCGTCCTGGACAATTCGCAATCCCAGTTAATGTTGATCCCCATGGCCATGGCCTTGTCCCGGGCTTCCTGAAACGAGGCGGCTCCGGCAAAACTGAGCCACTCATCCACGTTCATATCGAATTCAGTGCCTTCATCGATGCGAAATTGCATAACATCCGCCACCGCCTGACCGTATGTCTTCAATCCGGATTCAACCTGCCAACGCTCCAGGAATTTTGTCGCGGTCTGATCCAGTAGCATTTCTGCGCTGCCGGCACCATTTTGTTTTAATGCGGTAATCCCTTCATCGATGCCGGCAAGGATCCCTGTTCGTTCAAGCCACGAGAAGGCAGCGTCGTACAGGGTATCCGATATGCTGCATAACAGATGACCGTTGATTTCTTCCATACCCTGCTCATAAAATCTTTTCAGAATGGCCAGATAGGCGACCTTGTAACTGGGTATATCAATATTCGTTGCACCAAGTATGAAAGGCTGATCACGCTCATCGCCGCGCCCGTCCAGGTAGGTTGCCGCCTCGGCATCGGTCCGGGCCACGATAATACCGGGGACCCGCATGATGTCGAGTTGAAACCGGGCGGCATTCAGCCTCTTGATCTGTTCGTCCTGGGGGACCAGAACCTTTCCGGCCTGATGCCCGCATTTTTTGACACCCGGTTTCTGGTCCTCTATGTGATAGCCCGGGACCCCCGCCTCAACAAATCGGCGAATTAGATTTCTCACATGTCCCTCGCCCCCATGCCCGGTATCGGCATCTGCGATAATAAAGGGCCGGTAATCAATTTGCGGGGTGTTCTTCCGTTCCTGTTCTGTCATCCTGGAGCGTGCATATTGTTGATTTTTATCGGCGGAAATCAACGCGCGTACCATGGCGGCAGCCTCGTCCGGCACCTGGCTTAAAGGGTAACAAGCCAGATCCGGCCCCGGATCCTCCGAGATCGATCCCTTCGCGGAGGTGGCCCAGCCACCCAGATAGATTGCCTCGATCCCTATGCGTTTGATGGTGACCGCCTGTCCCGGCGAATAGGGGCCAAATGTCGTAATTTGCTCATGCCTGGAAAAAAGTTCCCGCAGCTTGTCGTAAAATGCTTCAGCGGCATGCTGTGCAACCGGATAGGTTATTGGGATCGATCCACGTTGTTCAACGATCTGCTTCGGGGTGTACAGACGGGTAATTTCCTTAAAGCGGGGCTTGCTAAGCCATTGCTCGGTTTCAGCAACTTCTTCAATAAAAGATTTGATTTTACTTCTCCGGTTAAGTTATATGTTGAACTCGTCGCAAAACGCAGCAAATTCATGTTATTTATGAAAAGAGAGGTGATACAGGACGCGGATTGTTGATCATACCGGCGCCACCCCGTCATAATGTACTGATGTCCTTCGATAAAATCAATGATCAAGTTCGAATTAGAGGGATTGAATGCGGCCCTGCAAATCATCTCCGCCGGTAACTTTTCTCACGTTTTCATGCAGTTTCATGCATTTCATAGTGCTCATCGGATAATGTCGGGAAGACTGGAAGCATTGACAGGGCCGGGGCGGAATCCGGTAATGGATTATTACTATCAGGGTGATCGATGCTGCCCGGCCGGGTAGGTTGTGGAACCCGTACGATGACATTGATCGTGCGGGCGCTGTCGTCAATGGCCGCCTCCGTCCTATCAACGAATCCATCCCAGGAGTAGTCGTGATTTCCATAGTGAGTGGAGACAATCGCGGGGACAGGCCCCGTGCCCGGCCTGTCCCGAATTCAGACTCCTTGTCAGTTAACTGGACCGTAATTTCGGCCTCGTCAATGACAAACAGGCGGGCCAATTCCCTGTCTGCCGTGACATATTCACCGGTATCCACCTGTTGTATACGCACGCGTCCGGTAGAAGGGGCTGTAATAGTCGTATATTCAAGGTTTAATTTTGCCTGGGCAATCTGGGCCTGCTGCCGTGCTGACGCTCCAAAAGGATGGCACTACCGGCCAGAAACAACAACCCGCGTGTGTGTGCCGCCTGCTGGTTTTCCATAAGGGGTGTATCCGGTTTGGCCATGTATCTGCTTTTTTTACGCCGGGAGTGAGGTGGATTTCTGACTCAGGCAGGGCATCTCCTGCAGCTCATTGAAATGCTGAATCTGCCATCAAAGGAGTTCTTAATCATTGTTACACTCCCACTATAGCGGTTGTGATAGCTGAAAATCTGAAATAAATTCGTAATTTCAGGCACAAGGATCAATGCCGGGGGGATTTGTCCTGATTGGGTATGGCGTTACGAGTATTACAGTTGTCCCTATTCGTTCAACAGGGCGGTGATTAGCTCCTCTATCCGTTCCGCATTTTGATCACCTTCGTGTGTTTCTCCGTAAAATACCCCGCGCACACTGTTTTGTTTATCGATGACAAAGTATGCGGGCCAGAAGCGGTTGCCCAGGGCCCGCCAGTAGGAAAAATCATTATCGATCATGATTGGATGGTGCAGCCCGAATTCATCGATCTTTGCAATAACATTTTTTTTCACCTTCTCGTGATCAAATTCAGGGGAATGAACGCCGATGACCTGCAGCCCTTTTGGTTCAAGCCGTCTCTCCAGGGCCTTTAACCAGGGAAAAGAGCGGTAGCAGTTCCAGCAGTCAAACGTCCAGAAATCAACCAATACCACTTTCCCGCGCAGATCACTGAGGAGGAGTGGTGCCGAGTTTATCCAATCGTCATCATGAGTATGGGTGAATTCAGGCGCCGGGCCGGGCTTCGCTAATATATCAGCCGCTGCAGGTCCGAGCCATTGCAGGGTGATCACTATACCGGTAATCAGTGCAAACAGGGAAATTGCCAGGCGTTTCATGTTATGTTCCAGGGCGGTACAATAATAATAATATGACTCAGACGCACAGGGATTTGTTCGATAGTTTACCAAATAACGGCACTGCTCAGGTGTTTGTCGGGATAGACGTTTCCTAAAGGCTTCCGGTAATATATCGAAATGACTATCAGGACATTCAGGGGGATCAGCCCGGCTATTCATTCAAGCGCTTATATCGATGATAGCGCAGTGGTAATTGGCGATGTGACCATCGGCGAAGAATCCTCGCTGTGGCCCATGGTGGTAGCCAGAGGGGATGTTCACTCGATCAGGATAGGCAGCCACACGAATATTCAGGATGGATCCGTTCTGCATGTCACGCATGATCATGAATCGGCACCTGGGGGATTTCCATTAACGATTGGTCACTCTGTGACGGTTGGCCACAAGGTCTTGCTGCATGCCTGTAGCGTCGGGGATTTCTGCCTGATAGGCATGTCCGCCACGGTAATGGATGGCGCTGTGATAGAGGACAGGGTTATTGTGGGTGCCGGCAGTCTGGTGCCGCCGGGAAAACAGCTGCAGAGTGGGTACCTGTATGTCGGCCATCCGGTAAAAAAATCCCGTGCCCTGAAGGATGAGGAATTGGGATTTCTGGAGTATGTTGCCGGGCATTATGTGGCGTTGAAGGATGAACATAGAGCAAGTCTTCAAGCTAACGGCTAAGGGAACAGAAATCAAATTGATCGGCGAGAATGAAAGGAACCTGAGATGAATAGGGAAAGGTATGATGTAATCGTGGTTGGCAGGGAATAAAAATCAAGTTGGCCGGCGAAGATAAAGAAGCCTGTGATGAGTATGGAAAAATATGACGTGATTGTAATTGGCGGTGGCCATGCGGGTACCGAAGCCGCTCTGGCCTCCGCACGCATGGGTGTGAGCACTCTGTTGTTGACCGACAGCATTGATACGCTCGGCCAGATGTCCTGCAATCCCGCTATCGGCGGTATTGGCAAGGGGCACCTGGTCAGGGAGATCGACGCACTGGGTGGCTTCATGGCCCATGCCGCCGATCTGTGCGGCATCCATTTCCGCACACTGAATGCCCGTAAGGGACCTGCCGTGCGCGCCACCCGGGCCCAGATCGATCGTACCTTGTACAGGGTCTGTATCAGGAAGGCCCTGGAATCACAGCAAAACCTGCACATCTTCCAACAAAGGGTCGATGATCTTATCGTTGAAGGCGGTTCGGTAAAGGGCATTGTTTCCCGGATGGGGATGAAATTTCGCGCGCAGTATGTGGTGTTGACCGTGGGCACTTTCCTGGGCGGCAGGATCTATGTTGGAGAGACAAATTATCAGGGGGGGCGGGCCGGTGATCCCCCCTCCAATGCCCTGGCAGGACGCCTGCGGGAATTGCCGTTGCGGGTAGGCCGCTTAAAAACCGGAACTCCACCGCGGATCGATGGCAACAGCGTCGATTATTCCAGGCTGGAGGTGCAACCGGGCGATGTCCCGGTACCGGTTTTTTCCTTTCTGGGCAGTGCAAACCAGCATCCACTGCAGATTGCCTGCCATATAACCCATACTAATGAGCGCACCCATGAGATCATACGCAAGGGCCTGCATCGTTCCCCTATGTATAACGGCGCTATCGAAAGTGTCGGACCGCGTTATTGTCCGTCGGTGGAAGACAAGGTGGTGCGCTTTGCCGACAAGGGTTCCCACCAGATCTTTATTGAGCCGGAGGGTCTGAATACAAATGAAGTCTATCCCAATGGGATCTCGACCAGCCTGCCATTCGACGTCCAGTATGACCTGGTTCGCACCATAAAGGGCTTTGAGAATGCCCGTATCACCCGCCCGGGTTATGCCATTGAGTATGATTACTTTGACCCGAGGGACCTGTTGCCCTGGCTGGAAACAAAATACATAAGCGGACTCTTTTTTGCCGGTCAGATCAACGGGACAACGGGCTATGAAGAGGCGGCGGCACAGGGGCTCATCGCCGGCCTGAATGCCGCTTTGAAGGTTAAACAGCGGGAGCCCTGGAGTCCGCGCCGGGACCAGGCCTATATGGGTGTGCTGATCGATGATCTCATCACCCGCGGCGCTCCTGAACCCTATCGTATGTTCACCAGCCGGGCCGAATACCGGTTGCGGTTACGCGAGGACAATGCCGATTTGAGATTGACCGGGTGCGGCCGCGAATTCGGTCTGGTCGATGAGGCGCGTTGGGACGCCTTTTCCGCCCGGCGGGAGGCCATTGATCGGGAGCGCAGCCGTTTGCAGGGAATATGGCTTACCCCGGAGAATCTTCCCGTTGAGGAAGCCATGCGGGTCCTGGGGCAGCCCTTGCTCAAGGAATCCAATCTGATGCAGCTGTTGAGCCGTCCTGGGGTGAGCTATCGGGCCTTGATGTCTTTACCGGATATGGAAGAAAGCCCGGTATCTCCCGATGTCGTGGAACAGCTTGAGATCCAGGCCAGGTATCATGGTTATATCGAGCGGCAACAGGTCGAGATTGAACGTAACCGGCATGATGAAGAGACACGGTTGCCGGATGACATGGATTACACAAATGTCCGGGGCCTGTCCAGAGAGGCAACACAGAAACTCAGCGAGCACAGACCAGTAACGCTGGGACAGGCCTTTCGAATCCCCGGGGTCACACCGGCGGCGATCTCCATGCTGCGTATTCACCTTAAAAAACGCGCCTTCATGCTCAAACAGAGTGCCTGATCCCCCTTGTCTCGACAAGGTCATTACGGGCGGTTGAGGCAGGGATTGAGAGAACTCGGAGAAGAGCCGGGCACGCACCCTTGTGAAGCCTATCTCGCCTATATTGAGTTACTCAGTCAGTGGAACCGGACCTACAGCTTGACGGGGATAAGAGGAGAGGCACGGATGCTGACCCATCATATCTTCGACAGCCTTTCGGCACTGCCCTATGTCCGGGGTACTCCATGCCTGGATGTGGGCAGCGGCGCCGGCCTGCCGGGGTTTATCCTGGCTCTGGCCAGGCCGGAACAGGAGTGGGTGCTGCTCGATAGTAATAAAAAGAAGATCCGCTTCCTGCGTCAGGCGGTTCTGGAACTGAAACCCGGTAACGTGGAAGTGGTCCATAATCGGCTTGAGGATTACCGGCCAGGTGAACGCTTTATGACGGTTATCTCCCGCGCATTGACATCACTCGAAGGGTTTCGCAATCTGTCTTTACCCGTGTTGCGTGCCGATGGCAGGATAGTGGCAATGAAAGGAACCTGCCCGGAGGCGGAATTGAAGGTAATGAGAGGCGCAGGGCTGGCTTATGCCGTGCATGAATTAACAGTGCCCGGGACAGAGGCCGAGCGACATATTATTGTGATGGAGGGCCACCCCCCACCTTAACTGTGCAATAATATCAATCCCGTTAAAACAAAACACAGGATTCTGTGGCCAAAATTATAGCAGTTGCCAATCAGAAAGGTGGCGTGGGCAAGACCACCACCAGTGTCAATCTCGCTGCGTCGCTGGCGGCAACCCGGCGCTCCGTGCTGCTGGTGGACATGGACCCGCAGGGCAATGCGACGATGGGCAGCGGCATTGATAAAGACAGTCTGGAGATCTCCAGCTACGATGTGTTAATGGCGGAGATGGATATCTCGCAGGTATTGGTGCGATCGGAGGCGTGTCATTATGATCTATTGCCAGGTAATTCCGATCTGACCGGAGCGGAAGTCGGTCTGCTGGAAGAGATTGCCCGTGAAGTCCGTTTACGCCAGGCGCTTGAACGGATCAAGGCTAATTACGATTTTATCTTTATCGATTGTCCGCCGTCTTTAAACATGTTGACGGTGAACGCGCTGGTGGCAGCCAATGCGGTTATCATTCCCATGCAGTGTGAATATTATGCCCTGGAAGGGCTCACCGCCCTGCTGGAGACCATTGAGAAAATCCGTAAGTATCTGAATCCCCATCTCAGGATTGAAGGGTTGTTAAGGACCATGTTCGATCCCAGAAATAATCTGGCAAACCAGGTTTCGGCCCAGCTTCTGCAGCACTTTGGCGATACGGTTTATCGCACTATCATTCCCCGTAATGTACGCCTGGCCGAGGCCCCCAGCCACGGCCTTCCTATTATTAAATACGATAAATCTTCACGCGGCGCCCTGGCTTATCTGGCGCTGGCGGGAGAGATGTTGAACCGTGCAGGCCAGGCGGCATAAATTACAGATGAGAGAGGACAAAAGACGGAAACAATAAAAGATGAATACCTGTTATTTTTATTCTTTCTTGTCAACGCAATCCATCGGTACTGTTGTTTATGGCCGCTAAGAAACGGGGACTCGGTAAGGGACTGGATGCCTTATTAGGACAACGGGCGGCCAGTGACCTTGCCGCGCTCGATAACGAAGATGAACTCAGATATCTGCCGGTTGACCTGTTGCAACGCAGCCCCTATCAACCCAGATCCGATTTCAAGCAGCAGGCCCTGCAGGATATGGCGGACTCCATCAAGGTGCAGGGAGTCGTGCAGCCGATCGTTGTGCGGCCACTCAGTCACGGCGAGAAGTTTGAAATCATTGCCGGTGAGCGGCGCTGGCGCGCCTCGCAAATGGCCGGCCTGCATGAAGTACCGGCCGTGGTGCGAAAGCTGGATGACCAGACCGCCATGTGTCTCGCTCTTATTGAGAATATTCAACGGGAAGATCTGAATCCTCTTGAGCAGGCGCGGGCCCTGTCCAGGCTGATGCTTGAATTTGAGATGACCCATGAGGCGCTCGCCGATGCCGTTGGCCGCTCACGCTCCACGGTCACTAATCTGCTGCGTCTGCTGGAGCTCAGCGATAAAGTCAAAGCGATGCTCGAGCAGGGGCAGTTAGAGATGGGGCATGCACGGGCATTACTGAGTCTGTCCGGGCCACAACAACAGGGGCTGGCCCAGCGTATCGTAAAACAGGGTCTGTCAGTTCGTGCGGCCGAAGCCCTGGTGCGCAGGCTGCAGGCCGGATCCGCTAAGGCAAACAAACCGGCCAGGACGCCAGATCCGAATATCAGCCGTCTTGAAGCTGATCTGTCCGGGCGTCTGGGCAGCCCGGTCGCCATAAAACACACGAAAAAAGGTAAAGGCACAGTGCTAATCACCTATAATTCTCTGGAGGAGCTGGACGGGATATTGTCGAAAATCAAGTAGAGGCCTGTTTTTTTATTGAATTCATGAGTTTGTAGACGACAACGATTGATTAGCTGTGTCCGACTATTTATAATTTTCAGACGGGATTCGATTCGGGGTATATCTATAATAAGCAGGCTCAGCATGTGGTTACGGCTGAAGCCCTGGGGTGGTTGGCGGTTGCAAGACCATACGAACAATATAGAGGGCAAGGTAGCCGCATACAGGGTTCTGGCTGTAGAGACCGTCATTACAGCTTTTTTGGCCCTTCTTTTGTCTATAAGTGTTGATATTGTGGCAGCCTATTCGGCAATCCTGGGCGGGTTGGCGTTTGTTGCGCCGAATGTGCTGTTTGCCAGATATGCGTTCAGACATTCAGCCATTGCCTCGGCCAACCTGGCAGTTGCCTGGTTTTATATCGGTGAAGCGATAAAAATAATAACCACCATATTGATTTTCGCGGTCTGTTTTGTATGGGTGAATCCAATAAATGTAATGGTGCTGTTTGCCTCGTTTATTGGAATGGTGGTAGTCAACCTGATTGGACTGGCGGTGCTTGCTCCAAACTGAGGGATCTCCGGTATATACATGCATGATGAAATCGGAGACGAAAAACGACAATGCGGTTTTCATTTCCCTCACACAGTTTAATCACTTAATTGTGGTTAAACTGCAGGGAGATATCTCTGTAAACACCGGGATCTCCGATTAATCGGAGATCCCTTGATAATTGACAGCAAATAGCAAAGAGACGGCACAAATGTCGACACATGAAGGTCTGACCTCAACCGGTTACATGCAGCATCATCTGCAAAACATGGTTTACGGTAAACTGCCGGCCGGTTATGAACGTCATGATGGTGAGGTGGTGCAGGTACCTACCTGGACCCTGGCCCACAGCCCGGAAGAAGCCGTCGATATGGGTTTCTGGGCGGTCAATGTCGATACCATGGGTTGGTCTGTTTTTCTGGGGCTGATCTTTGCCTACCTGTTTCGCAGGGTCGCCAAGAAGGCGACTATCGGTGTTCCCGCCGGTCTGCAAAATGCCATCGAGATATTGGTGGAGTTTGCCGATAACAGTGTCACGGATACATTTCACGGCCGTTCCCATCCAGTTATTGCGCCCCTGGCGTTGACGATATTTGTCTGGATATTGATGATGAACAGCATGGATTGGGTGCCGGTGGATATCTTCCCGCTTCTAGCGCAATGGCTCTCCGGCGATCCGCATCTTTATTTCAGGATCGTACCAACGGCCGATCCCAATATCACCTTCGGCTTCTCAATCAGTGTCTTTATGCTGATCATCTATTACAGTGTCAAGATAAAGGGTATCAGCGGTTTTATCGGTGAATTGACACTGCATCCATTTGGCAAGTTCATGATCCCGTTTAATCTGTTTCTTGAAGGCGTCAGTCTGATTGCCAAACCAGTATCACTGGCCTTACGGTTATTCGGTAACCTGTATGCGGGTGAATTGTTATTTCTGCTTATTGCCATGCTGGGTTACTGGCAATTACCCGCCCATTTTGTCTGGGCGGTTTTTCATCTCATCGTTGTTCCTTTGCAGGCCTTTATCTTCATGATGCTGACCATTGTCTATCTGGGTATGGCCCATGAAACATCGCATTAGGCCTGTGTAACTAATATAACTGTAAAATCTGGAGGGTAAAATGGAAACAATTCTGGCATTTACTGTCTTAGGTGTCCTGCTCGTTCTGGGCATGGGTGCGCTGGGTACGGCAATCGGATTCGGTCTGCTGGGCGGGCGCTTCCTGGAAGGCGCCGCACGTCAACCTGAACTGGCCCCTATGCTGCAGGTGAAGATGTTTCTGGTCGCCGGTCTTGTCGATGCGGTGAGCATGATCGGCATCGGTATCGGTATGTGGTTTACCTTTGCCAATCCCTATATTGCTGCTTTGCAATCCCTGGTCGGCCAATGAGAAAAAATTTCTGAATCCGGCAGTTAACACAGGAGACGGATATGAATTTCAATGCGACTTTAATCGGTCAAATTTTCGCATTCGCGGTATTCTGGTTTTTCTGTGCGAAACTTGTCTGGCCTTATATCATTAAAGCAATGGAGGAGCGCCAAACAAAGATCGCAGACGGACTGGCTGCCGCAGAAAAGGGCCAACATGAACTGGAACTGGCCGGGAAACGTTCTATAGAGATTTTGCGCGAAGGCAAGGAACAGTCCCAGGGATTCATTGCCCAGGCACAGAAACGGGCGGACGAGATCGTTGAAGAAGCCAAGGGCAATGCCCAGGTAGAGGGAGAACGAATTCTGGCGGCGGCGCGTGCGGAAATCGATCACGAACGACAACAGACAAAGGAGGCATTACGGCGGGAAGTAGCGAAACTTGCGGTCATGGGCGCGGAACAGATTTTGATGCGGGAAGTGGATAGTAACGCCCACAAGGAACTCCTTGACAGGATCAGCGCCGGCTTATAAGGCGAACGGGAATGCAGGAAAAGATCACACTGGCACGTCCCTATGCCATAGCGGCCTTTGAACAGGCCCGGGATGAAGGTGATCTGGGGGCATGGTCAGAGATGCTGAATGTATTGAGTCTGGTGGTATCGGACCCGCAGATGCAGCCTGTGTTGAATAATCCCAGACTGGCCGCATCGTTTTTGTCAGATCTCATCCAGGATATCTGTTCGGAGTATCTGTCCCAAACCGGCAGGAATTTTGTCAAGCTCCTGGCTGATAATGGCCGGCTGATATTGGCGCCGCAGATTTACCAACTGTACGAACAGAGCCGTACCGAGGCGGAAGGCATCGTCGAGGTGGAAGTGGTGTCTGCTTATTCATTGGAAGGGGACGAGGTAGAGAAAATAACCGATGCGCTGGCCAGGCACTTTGAGAAAAAAATTAATATCAGTACCCGTATCGATGAGTCGCTGATCGGTGGTGCAGTAATCCATGCCGGGGACTCCGTCATCGATGCCTCGTTAAAAGGCAGGTTGAAACAATTGAGTAGTGAGTTGGCGGAATAACTTTTTTATAACAAGAATTAAATCGGTAGCTATTGAGGAATAATTATGTCAATCAGTGCAACAGAAATCAGTGACCTGATAAAGAAAAAAATCAAGGGCCTGGATCTCGGAACAGAGGCCCGTACTGAAGGAACCATTGTCAGTCTGACCGACGGCATCGCCAGAATACACGGTCTGAGCGATGTCATGCAGGGTGAAATGATAGAGTTTCCCGGCAATACCTATGGATTGGCATTGAACCTGGAACGGGACTCGGTCGGCGCCGTGGTCATGGGAAATTACGAACATCTGTCGGAAGGCGATACCGTTAAATGTACACAGCGTATTCTTGAAGTGCCGATCGGTCCTGAATTACTCGGCCGTGTTGTGGACTCGCTGGGCACCCCCATAGACGGCAAGGGCGATGTTGGCTGTACCCGGACATCCCCGGTTGAGAAGATTGCCCCGGGTGTGATCGCCAGACAGTCTGTTTCAGAACCGGTCCAGACCGGTCTCAAATCAATCGACTCGATGGTGCCAATTGGACGAGGCCAGCGAGAATTGATTATTGGTGACCGTCAGACCGGCAAGACGGCCGTTGCCATCGATACTATTATCAACCAGAAGGGTACCGGCGTTAAATGTATCTATGTAGCGATTGGTCAGAAAGCCTCCTCCATCTCTGCTGTCATCAATAAACTGCATGAACATGGCGCCATGGAACATACTATCGTCGTGGCCGCAACGGCCTCCGATTCAGCGGCCAAGCAATACATCGCTCCCTATGCCGGTTGCACCATGGGTGAGTATTTTCGCGATCGTGGCGAAGATGCCCTGATCATCTATGATGATTTGACAAAACAGGCCTGGGCGTATCGTCAGGTTTCCCTGTTGTTGAGACGTCCACCAGGCCGGGAAGCCTATCCCGGTGATGTGTTTTACCTGCATTCACGCCTGCTGGAACGCGCTTCGAGAATCAATGCCGATTATGTAGAGAAGATCACTAATGGGGAAGTCAAGGGGAAAACCGGATCGTTGACCGCACTACCGATTATCGAAACACAGGCAGGCGACGTCTCCGCTTTTGTTCCTACTAATGTAATTTCCATCACCGACGGTCAGATCTTCCTGGAAACCGATCTGTTCAATTCCGGTTTCCGCCCCGCTATAAATGCCGGCCTGTCCGTTTCCCGTGTCGGAGGCGCTGCACAGACCAGGATCATCAAGAAGCTGGGTGGGGGTGTGCGCCTGGCGCTGGCCCAGTACCGGGAACTGGCGGCCTTTGCCCAGTTTGCCTCGGATCTGGATGAAACGACCCGCGCGCAGCTTGAACGTGGGCAACGGGTGATGGAGTTGATGAAACAGAAACAATATTCGCCGTTAACTATCGCTGAGATGGCCGTCAGCCTGTATGCAGCGGAGCATGGTTATCTGGACGATATCGAACTGGAGAAGATCGGTGCTTTTGAGGCGGCGTTACTTAATTTCATGAATTCCGAGAAGAGCGAACTCATACAACGGATCAACGACAGCGGTGATTATGATGATGATATTGATGCGGCGTTGAATAGTGGTATCGAGGAGTTTAAACAGAACCATACCTGGTAATAGAGTTAACGGTAGAGAGATAAGAGTTACTCAAGATGCGGATTAACTAATGGCTGCAGCGAAGGAAATACGAACCAAGATTGCGAGTGTTAAAAATACTCGGAAAATCACCAAGGCCATGGAGATGGTAGCGGCCAGTAAAATGCGCAAGGCACAGGACCGTATGCATGCGGCTCGCCCCTATGCAGACAGGATCAGGAACGTCATTACCCATCTGGGTCATGCTCATCCGGAATATCATCATGCCTATCTCAGGGAACGTGCCGAGATCAGGCGCATTGGTTTGATTATCATTTCGACGGATCGTGGTTTATGTGGAGGTTTGAATTCAAATCTGTTTCGCGAAGTTATCCAGCGCATGAAACAATGGCAGGAGCAGGATGTTGACCTGGACCTGTGTATTATTGGTAATAAGGCCGTTGGTTATTTTAATCGGATTGGCGCCAATATCGTCGGGCAGGCCTCTCGTTTAGGCGATGCCCCCGGCGTTGAAGACCTGATCGGTGCGGTAAAGATCATGCTGAACGCATTTATCGAAGAGAGGATCGATCAGCTTTATCTGGTGACCAATGAATTTGTAAATTCAATGACACAAAATCCACAGGTAGAGCAGATCCTGCCTGTTAAACATGGTGGTGAATCCGAAATCAAGCATTACTGGGATTATATTTATGAGCCTGATGCGAAAGAGGTGCTGGACCATCTGCTGCAACGTTATATCGAGTCATTGGTATATCAGGGTGTGGTAGAGAACATCGCCTGTGAGCAGGCGGCGCGTATGGTAGCCATGAAGAGCGCCTCGGACAATGCAGGCAAGCTTATTGATGAATTACAACTTATCTATAACAAGGCGCGTCAGGCGGCAATAACACAGGAGTTGTCAGAGATAGTCGGTGGAGCTGCGGCAGTTTAGCAAAGGTCACAGTGCAAAATTAAAAGGTTTTTTGTGTAAAGGGGAACCAAACAAATGAGTTCTGGAAAGATTGTGCAAATTATCGGTGCCGTAATCGATGTGGAATTCCCGAGTGAATCCATTCCAAAGATTTTCGATGCCTTGATTGTTGATGCGGAAGATGTCGAGACAACACTGGAAGTACAGCAGCAGTTAGGCGATGGTGTCGTAAGGACGATAGCGCTTGGCTCTACTGATGGTCTGACACGGGGATTAAGCGTCAGCAACACCGATGCGCCGATTTCCGTTCCGGTAGGTGAGGAGACCCTGGGACGGATTATGAATGTGCTGGGTGAAGCGATTGACGAGATCGGTGATATCAAAACCGAGGAAAAGTGGAGTATCCATCGCGAAGCGCCCAAATTTACTGATCTCAGCCCCGCCACGGAATTATTGGAGACGGGGATCAAGGTCATAGACCTGATCTGCCCCTTTGCCAAGGGCGGCAAGATCGGACTGTTCGGCGGCGCCGGGGTCGGCAAGACCGTAAACATGATGGAACTCATCAACAACATCGCCAAGGCACATTCGGGGCTTTCCGTATTTGCCGGAGTCGGCGAACGGACCCGCGAAGGTAATGACTTTTATCATGAAATGAAGAGTGCGGGTGTGCTTGACAAGGTCTCCATGGTCTACGGGCAGATGAATGAACCGCCGGGTAACCGCCTGCGTGTTGGCCTGACCGGTCTGACCCTGGCCGAGAAATTCCGCGATGAAGGGCGTGATGTGCTGTTCTTTGTTGACAATATCTACCGTTTTACACTGGCCGGCGTAGAATGTTCGGCCTTGCTTGGACGCATGCCTTCCGCGGTGGGTTACCAACCCACACTCGCAGAAGAGATGGGCAGGCTGCAGGAACGGATCACCTCGACTAAAACCGGCTCCATTACCTCTATTCAGGCGATCTATGTCCCGGCTGATGACTTGACTGATCCGTCCCCTGCTACAACGTTTGCGCACCTGGATGCGACCGTGGTGTTGTCGCGTCAGATCGCCGAGCTGGGTATCTATCCTGCGGTGGATCCTTTGGACTCCACCAGCCGTCAGCTGGATCCGCTGGTTGTCGGTCAGGAGCATTACGATACAACTCGCGCCGTCCAGAATACACTGCAACGCTACAAGGAATTGCGTGACATCATTGCCATTCTTGGTATGGATGAACTCTCCGAAGATGACAAATTGGCGGTAGCCAGGGCCAGAAAGATCCAGCGCTTCCTGTCCCAGCCATTTTCCGTGGCGGAAGTCTTTACCGGCAGCCCCGGTAAATATGTACCACTTAAGGATACCATCAAGGGTTTCCGGGGCATCGTAAATGGAGAGTACGATAACGTACCGGAGCAGGCGTTTTACATGGTTGGATCGATTGATGAAGTGATCGAGAAAGCCAATGCAATGTAGAGGCCGGGAGGTATCATAAACGTGGCCATGACCATACATGTTGATATCGTGAGTGCCGAACAGGAGATCTTTTCAGGCCCGGCGGAAATGGTGTTCGCCCCGGCTGTGATGGGTGAAGTCGGTATCGCTCCGCATCATACACCGCTCGTTACCCGGCTTGCTCCCGGCGAAGTGAGGTTGCAATTGCCAAACGGGGAGGAAGATGCCTTTTATGTTTCCGGCGGGATACTGGAAGTTCAGCCTGATATCGTGACGGTGTTGTCGGATACCGCCATGCGGGCGGAGGACCTGGATGAAGCAGCCGTTATCAAGGCCAAGGAGGAAGCAGAGCAGCAGTTACAGGAGCGTGGTGAAGCAGGCATTGATTACGCAACTGCCCTGGCGCACCATGCGGAATTGGCAGCGCAATTGCGCGCCATTGAGCACTTGCGTAAGCGTACCGGGCGTTCCTGATAGATTAAAAGTTAAAAGTGGAAAGTGGAAAGTGGAAAGTGGAAAGTGTAGAAAAGCGACAGCCATTGCGGCTTTAATGGTGTGTTGACCACTTGCCTCACAAGTCCACCCTTCTTCTCTATTTACACAAGATCATGCGGACCGGAAGGATAGTGTTTCTTTTCCCCCTGAAATTTATACTTTTTACTTATTCATGGCATTGAGCATTATTATTCTTGCGGCGGGACAGGGAACACGCATGTATTCAAGGACTCCCAAGGTCCTGCATCTCCTGGCCGGCAAATCACTTCTGGAGCATGTCTATTCCGCATCCCTGCAACTTCAGTTCAGGAAGGCCTATGTCGTTTACGGTTATGGAGGAGAGAGCGTACCCATAGAGTTGGCGCACCTGCAGGTCGAGTGGGTCGAACAGAAACAGCAACTGGGCACAGGTCATGCCGTTCAGCAGGTTATTTCAAAAATACCGGATGCTGATGACGTGTTGATCCTTTACGGTGACGTTCCCTTGATTACCTATCAGACACTGGAACGGCTGGTTGAAGCGGCTGCGGAGTCAGGGTTTAGCCTGTTGACCTCCTATATTGAAGACCCGAAAGGTTATGGCCGGGTCATTCGGAACGGCAAGGGTGAGATCCTGAGGGTCGTTGAAGAGAAAGATGCCGGTGAAGAAGAGCGCCGTGTATGTGAAATCAATACGGGCATGATGAGTATCAGGGCAAACCTGTTAAAACGCTGGTTGGCGGATCTTGATAACAATAATGCCCAGGGTGAATATTATCTCACTGATGTCATTCAGAAGGCTGTTCAAGACGGTGTTGTTATCAATTCCACCAGCCCCGAATCGGTGGCCGAAGTTGCCGGTATTAATGATCGCGCCCAACTGGCGGAGATGGAACGATATTATCAACTGGTCCAGGCAAACTATCTAATGCGCCTGGGAGTTACTTTGATGGATCCAGCGCGGTTTGATCTTCGCGGTGATCTTGAAACCGGCAGGGATGTCATGATCGATATCAACGTGTTGATTGAAGGCAGCGTAAGTATTGGCGATAATGTATCAATCGGCCCCAACTGTATGGTTAAGGATGCCGATATCGGTGATGATGTTACTATCTTGCCGAACTGCGTGATAGAGAATGCGGTTATCGGCAAACGCTGCCGGATTGGTCCTTTTTCCAGGATACGTCCGCAAACCAGACTGGCAGAAGAGGTCCATATCGGAAATTTTGTTGAAGTAAAAAAAACCGAAATAGCAGCTGGCAGTAAAATAAATCATCTCAGCTATATCGGCGACAGTGAAATAGGTAAAGATGTCAACATTGGCGCCGGCACCATTACCTGCAATTATGACGGCGCCAACAAACATAAAACCGTTATCGGAAATAATGTTCATGTGGGCTCGGATACGCAACTTGTGGCACCGGTAAAAGTCGGCAATGGCGTAACGATTGGCGCCGGCACTACGATAACGAGGGACGTGGACGCCGGTATGCTCATTCATAACCGGACACAATGGCGCACAGTGAAGGGGTGGAAAAGACCGAAGAAGAGCAAATAGCACGAAGGTATGAATCGGTGATCGGTTCGCATCCTGCTGTGCTGGCTCATCATTATATTACCATGTTGCCATGCGTGTAGGTTTCTACCAGTTCAGGCCCGTTTTCGGCAAGGTACAAAAAAACCTGAGAAAGGTGCTGGCGGGATTACAACAGGTTGATGCCGATTTAATCGTCCTGCCGGAACTTCCGTTCACAGGCTATTATTTCAGAGACCGTTATGAAACCGTTGCGCTGGCGGAGGACCTGGATAATTCAAGCACTATTGACGGATTGAAGGCAGTATGCAGGGAACGGGATTTTTATCTTGTCAGTGGTTTTGCCGAGAAACACAGGGACAAATGCTTCAACAGCGCCGTACTGATAGGGCCGGAAGGGCTTCTGTACAGGTATCGCAAGCTGCATCTCTTCAATGAAGAGAAGAACTGGTTTGATCAGGGCGATACACCACTGCAGGTGAATACAATCAGAGATGCAAAGATTGGTATCATGATCTGCTTTGACTGGATCTTTCCCGAAGTCAGCAGGATCCTGGCAATGGAGGGCGCAGCGATCATCTGCCACCCGAGCAACCTGGTGCTCTCCTATTGCCAGCAAGCCATGATAACACGTTGTATTGAAAACCGTGTTTTTGCCATCACGGCAAACCGTTTTGGTATGGATAAACGGCCTCATGGAGAAATGGAATTTACCGGCAACAGCCAGATCGTTGCAGCGGACGGAGAACGGATATTTTCCGCACCTTCACAACGGCAGATGCTGTATATTACCGATATCAATCCGGAGCAGTCATGCGACAAGATGATTACGGCTTATAACGATGTCATGGCGGATAGAAGGCCCGAATACTATCGGAAATTGCTGTCATGACGGCGTTTGCAACCGCAGATCTTTATGATGAGCATCCGGATAGCGTGCAGGTCGCAAAGCCGGCATTCAACGACTATGGTGGCAACAGGCGATTTTGTGGCCCCATCTCTACAGTGAAGGTATTTGAAGATAACAGCCTTGTCCGCACGGCGTTGCAGGAAGGAGGAATGGGCAGGGTGCTGGTGGTTGATGGTGGTGGCTCCCTGCGTTGTGCATTGGTAGGCGATATGCTGGCACAACTGGGCAGGGATAACGGCTGGACCGGAATAATTATTTCCGGTTGTATTCGCGATTCTGCTGTCATTGCGGGTATCGATATCGGTGTCAAGGCGTTGAATACCAGTCCGAAAAAGAGTGTCAAAAATAATGTTGGCGAGAGGGATATCGTCGTCAGCTTTGCCAATGTCTCCTTCGTGCCCGGAGAATTTGTCTACGCCGATGAGGACGGCATTTTACTCAGTTATAAGAAGTTGATCGAGGTTACATCTGATTAATGGTTCCTGATGTCAAACCGATATACCATTTATCCGGGAGAAGAGGAAATTCAGTTATAGCCGTATGAGCGCTCTGCAGGAAAAACTGCCGCTGGAAATCAACAGGGTTTTGGATGCCGTGGTTTCCGTCTACACTCATATTCCCGAGGACGCCATGACGGCAGACCTGCTCGGCACCGAGCGTAGCGGCTACGGTGTCGTGATACGCGACGATGGACTGATTGTCACCATCGGTTATCTGGTTAACGAGGCGGAGAGTATCTGGATTGGCCCGGATAGGGAGACCATGGTCCCGGCCTATGTCATCGGCCACGATTACGACTCCGGTTTCGGACTGGTTAAACCTACAATGCCCCTTAATCTGCCCAATGCCGTGCTTGGCCGGGCCGCACAACTTGAAATCGGTGATACTGTTTTCGTTGCGGGCGGTGGTGGTGCCAGGGAAACCATTAAGGCCCAGGTCATGGCAAAACAGGAATTTGCCGGGCGTTGGGAATATGTGCTTGATGAAGCGATCTATACAGCGCCCGCTCATCCCAGCTGGGCAGGCGCCGCGTTGCTGAATCGGCGAGGTCAACTCTGCGGGACCGGTTCCTTGTTGATCAGGGACCGGGTATCCGAGACAGCAATTGGTGCAGTGAATATGTTCGTGCCTGTCGATATCCTGTCTCCGATTCTCGATGAAATGTGCCGGTTTGGCCGCCGCCAAACGCCACCCCGTCCCTGGCTGGGTATGCTTGTGCACGATGAAAATGATCAGCTGATCATCGCCGGGGTGTATCGTAACTGCCCGGCAGATAAAGCAGGCCTGTTACCGGGCGATATCCTTGTTGCCGTCAATGGTGAATCTTCACTGAATCTGGCAAACTTTTTCCGGCGGGTATGGGGGCTTGGCAGCGCCGGCGTAGAGGTGCCGTTGACCCTGTTACGTGATGGTGACTTTTACGATGTTATTGTGCAAAGCGCCGATCACACTGCGTTTCTGCGAAAGGAGACGGTTAATTGATTTCTGTCCCTTGAATCCTGATGCTTATATCCTTGTATTGTTCCGGTCCCGTTTTGCCGGTGCATTGAAAACTTTTCCCATTGGCATCCTGTGAATATTTATGCCGGTTGAATATTCTGTCATCATTCCGGCCTTTAACGAGGAGAGATTATTACCAGGGACACTGGCTCGCCTGAATGATGCCATGTCAGGAATCGATCTGGCAGGGGAGATCATTGTCGTTGATAACAACTCCAGTGATGGGACGGCGGGAATTGCCAGGGCACATAAGGCCAGGCTTGTGTTTGAACCGGTGAACCAGATTTCACGCGCCCGTAATACAGGGGCAAGGATTGCTAACGGCAGATATTTGATATTTGTTGATGCGGATACGATGGTGTCACAGGTGTTGCTAATGACAGCATTGCAAAGTCTGGAAGCCGGCACGTGTTGCGGCGGTGGCGTTCGGGTTGCCGGTGACCGATCCCCGTCCAGGATCATGCACTACGCTATGGAATTATGGAATATCCTGTCCGTACAATTTGGATGGGCGGCAGGTTGTTTTATTTACTGTTTACGTGAAGGCTTTGAGGCTATTGGTGGTTTTAGCGAAAAGGTCTATGCCAGTGAAGAGATTTGGTTGTCCCGAAGGTTAAGGTCATGGGGCAAGAAGCGCGGGCTTGCTTTCGAAATCATAACGGACCCGCCTGCCATCACATCTATGCGCAAGCTGGATTGGTATACACCTGCTCAATTACTATTGTTGACTATTCCAGTTTTGCTGTTTCCGCCTGCAGTACGCTTTCGTGTGTTTTGTTTGCCCTGGTACAGACGGCCACATGAAAAAGGGAGAAATACGGGAAACAGGCATTGAAAGGCGGTTTTTCATGAGACAAGGTGCTAATGCCGGGTTTACCCGGCAGGTATAAACGGGTCATGCTCCGGTAATGCCGAAAACCATCCGCTATTTTTTCCAGGGAATTTTCATGAAATTGGCCTATAGATTTTTTGGAATATTGCCCCTGCACGGCGCATCTGCCATGGGTGGGTTTTTAGGCAGGACAATAGGGCCCTGGTTGAAGAGAGACAAAGTGGCACGTAAAAATATCAAGCGTGCCATCCCCGGGATTGATGATAATCAGATAAATAAAATTATCGGGGAGATGTGGGACAACCTGGGGCGTGTATTTGGAGAATTCCCGCATATGGGCAAGCTTGATAAGGAAGATTACAAAATGATTACAACTGTCGAAGGTGTGGAACATATCGAAAACGCCAAACGGGGCGGTCGGGGCAGTATCTTCTTTTCGGGCCATAACGCCAACTGGGAAGTGGCCCCGAAGACATTGGCCATCCACGATTGCCCACTGGCATTGGTTTACAGACCGGGCAACAATCCTGCTATCGATCATCTCATCCAACAGACGCGGAGTTATTATCAGTCTCAATCCGTCCCCAAAGGGAAGCAGGGCTCCCGCCGGTTGGTACGTATTTTACACGAAGCCGGGCATGTCGGCATGCTGATGGACCAGAAGATGAATGACGGCATGAAGGTAAATTTTTTCGGCCTGGGTGCCATGACTGCCCCTGCTATTGCCACTCTTGCACTGAGGTTTGATTGCCCGATTATCCCGGTCAGGGTAATTCGTGTGAAAGGGCCGCGTTTTAAGGTCACTATTTTTCCGCCGTTTGAAATTATAAAAACAGACGATCATGAAGCGGATGTCCTCGCTATCATGACAAGGATTAATGCCATACTGGAAAGCTGGATCAGCGAAAACCCGGGCCAGTGGATCTGGGTCCACAATCGGTGGCCAAAAGACAGCGATATTGTTTAAGTGTGAAAATATCGGTAGCATCATCGGTTTGGAATTTACCTGCTGGCCGGAACTGCAGATCGAATAACTTTTAAATCATACAGATCCCAAGGATATATCCATGCGTTCATTTGAGTTTTCAGCCTTACCCTGGAATATTATTTTTGCCTGTGGAAGTCTCTCCCGGTTGCCTGCGGAATTGAAAAAATTATCCCTTTCCAGGGCGTTGATCCTGTCAACGCCGGAACAATCCGATGATGCCGCAAAAATAGCGGCAATCCTGGGATCAGCGGCGGCCGGTATTTTTGATCAGGCTGTGATGCATGTACCGTCGGAGACAATAGCCAGGGCACAGGAACTGGTTAAACGACGTAATGCAGATTGCACGGTTTCGATTGGTGGTGGATCGACAACAGGCCTGGGCAAGGCACTGGCATTAAAGGATGACCTGCCCAACATCGCTATTCCCACCACCTATGCCGGTTCTGAAATGACCAACATCTGGGGCGTGACGGAAGCCGGCAGGAAAACGACCGGGCGCGATAACCGGGTCGTCCCGGTACTGACTATCTATGATCCGGAACTTACCTTGACGTTGCCGCCGGCAATTTCCGCCACGAGCGGCATTAATGCGCTGGCGCATGCAGTGGTGAACGTCACCGATGGAAATAATAACCCGATTATTGCATTAATGGCGGAAGAGGCCATTCATACCCTGTCGATGAACTTGCCGCAGGTGGTGAAGGAACCGGACAACCTGGCATTTCGCACAGAGGCATTGTACGGGACATGCCTGGCGGGCGCGGCCCTGGGCGCCGGTACCACCGGCATTCATCATCGCCTCTGTCATACTCTGGGCGGCAGCTTCGATACACCCCACGCCCTGACGCACACGGTCATTCTGCCTTATGCCGTGGCCTTCAATGCCGGGGCGGCCCCTGAGGGAACGCAGCGTGTGGCAGATGCCCTGGGCGTAGATGATGCCGCCGGAGGTATCTACGATCTGGGCCTGAGCGTTGGCGTAACGATGTCAATCAAATCCCTTGGAATGAAAGAAGAAGATATCGACAGGGCCGCGGCCCTGGCGACGGAACAACCCTGTCCCAATCCTGCAGCGGTTACCTTTGAAGGCGTTAAGAGACTATTGATGGATGCGTTTGCAGGGGAAAGACCCTCGTGTCAATGATATTCAACCAATCAACACGGCCTGCGCAGCGGCCAGCCGTGCTACGGGAACACGAAACGGCGAGCAGGAAATATAATCCAGATTGACGGAGGCAAAAAATTGTATCGATTCCGGATCCCCGCCATGCTCTCCGCAAATCCCGCACTTCAGATCTCTTTTCGTACTCCTCCCTTTTTGTACAGCCGTATTCAGCAACTGCCCAACGCCCCATGTATCCAGGGTTTGAAACGGATTCTTTTCCAGGATATTTTTTTCCAGATACTCCGGCAGGAAACTGCTGATATCGTCGCGGCTGAAACCCAGGGTCATCTGTGTGAGGTCATTGGTGCCAAAGCTGAAAAAATCCGCATGTTCAGCGATCCGGTCAGCGGTCAGCGCAGCCCGGGGGACCTCAATCATTGTGCCAATGGGAATCTCGAGTTTACCCCTGAATTTTTTTCTCCTCTTTACATTTAAAATGGTTTCTTCAACGAGTTGTCTGAGCAAGGCAAGTTCGTGATCGATACCAACCAGAGGGATCATTATTTCCGGCATGGCCTTGATGTATTGCTTTCGGCACAGGATAGCGGCTTCTACTATGGCTGTTACCTGCATCTCCAGGATCTCCGGGTGGCTGATAATCAGGCGGCAGCCGCGATGTCCCAGCATTGGATTGATCTCATGCAACTGTTCTACCCGGCGTTTAATCTTCCCGGCAGGCACGCCCATTGCCTTTGCGGCCTGCTGTTGCGATTTTCGGTCTTGCGGCAGGAATTCATGCAAGGGCGGATCGATTAACCTGATAGTGACGGGCATACCCCGCATCGCCTTGAATATCCCTGCAAAGTCCTTGCGTTGATAGGAGAGCAGTGTCTTCAAGGCTATGCGCCGGTCCTCTTCGTTTTCGGAGAGGATCATCCTGCGCATGGCGCTGATGCGGGCATCACCAAAAAACATGTGTTCGGTCCGGCACAAACCTATCCCCGTTGCGCCAAAGTTGCGCGCCTGTTGTGCGTCTTCAGGTGTGTCCGCATTGGTGCGAATACCCAGCTTGCGTATCTTGTCCGCCCACTGCATCAGGATTTTAAATTCCTTTGAAAAGACCGGTGGCTGTTTTGGCAGGTCACCCAGCATGACTTCCCCTGTGGCGCCATCAATACTGATCATATTGTTATTGGTAATCTTGTAGCCGTTGATGACCATGCTCTTGCGTTTTTCATTGATGATTATCTGTGTGGCCCCGGCAACACAGCATTTCCCCCATCCACGCGCCACTACGGCGGCATGGCTGGTGGTGCCGCCGGTAGAGGTGAGAATGCCTTCTGCTGCATTCATGCCGTGGATATCTTCAGGACTGGTTTCCTTGCGCACCAGGATCACGCTGTCTCCGGCCTTTGCCCTGTCGACTGCTTCGTCTGCGCTATAGACCGGGTAACCTGTTGCGGCTCCGGGTGACGCCGGTAATCCTGTCGTCAGGACACGCCGCCTGGCTTTTTTATTGAAGGAGGGCAGCAATAACTGATTGAGATCATCGGGGTCCACACGCATCAATGCCATTTTTTGGCTGATACGTCGTTCCCTGACCATATCAATCGCTATTTTCACGGCGGCGGCGCCGGTTCTTTTTCCGGTCCTGGTCTGTAATATATATAACTTACTACGCTCGATGGTAAACTCAATGTCCTGCATCTCCCTGTAATGGGTTTCCAGAGTCTGTTTTATGTCCAGCAATTGTTTATAAAGGCGCGGCCGCCATTTTTTCATCTCTGCAACGGGCAGCGGCGTTCGTATTCCGGCGACGACATCTTCGCCCTGCGCGTTGATCAGAAATTCCCCATAGAATTTGTTCTTCCCTGTAGACGGGTCGCGCGTAAAGACGACACCGGTAGCGGAATCATCCCCCATGTTCCCGAATACCATGGACTGGATATTCACTGCTGTACCCAATAAGCCATTGATGTCGTTGATGCGGCGATAGGTGATGGCGCGTGGGATATTCCAGCTCCTGAAAACGGCTGCAACGGCCATTTCAAGCTGCACATAGGGATCTTGTGGAAAATCTTTTTTAGTGTGTTGTTTGTAAACCCTTTTGTATTCATCAATTAGTTCGGCCAGGCTGTCCTCATCCAGATCGGTATCATGTTTTGCTTTATAGTGTTTTTTAATGTCGTCAAATACGTTTTCAAACTGTTCGTGATCGATCCCCATCACCACATTTCCAAACATATTGATCAGACGCCGGTAAGCATCGTATGCAAAGCGCCGATTGCCTGTCTCCTTTATTAATCCTGCCAGGGAGTGATCGGTCAGGCCCAGGTTCAGCACCGTATCCATCATGCCGGGCATGCTGACGGCGGCGCCACTGCGAACAGAAATGAGCAATGGCCTGGAAACAGCACCGAATTGTTTGCCGGTTTCGCGTTCGAGCCGCTTGATGTTTTTGCGGATCTGCTGCAGCAAACCGTCCGGCAGTTGCTGACCCGCCTCGAAAAAGGAGGCGCAAGTCATGGTGGTAATCGTAAATCCGGGCGGAACGGGCAGGCCGATGGCGGCCATCTCTGCCAGGTTGGCGCCCTTGCCTCCCAGTATTTCACCCATGTCCCTGTTGCCTTCGCTCATCTCCCGGCTGAAGTAATAAATATGTTTAATGCCGGAGGGTTTTTTCTTATCGGCCATAGGCAATCTCCATCCAAAAAAATCTCTACTGTTTGATCCAGAGCTGCACAAACTGGTTGACCGGCATTTTCTCCAGTGCCACGTGATCACTGCAAATGGATACGATGCGCTCGCATTGTTCTTGAGAAAACTGTGTCGTCAGGTTGTGTTTAAACTTGTCTATCAAAATCGGGATGCCTTCCTTACGTCGCCGCTTATGGCCAACAGGGTATTCGATTTCAATGCGGTCCGTGCATGAACCGTCCCGGAAGAAAATTTGTACAGCGTTGCCTATGGAACGTTTGGCAGGATCCAGGTAGTTTAGACTGAATTGTCTGTTTTCCCTGACTTCCATCTTCCGGCGTAATATGTCAATACGCTGGTCGGATGCTACCTTGTCCTCATAATCGTCCGCGCTCAGACGACCGAAAATGAGAGGAACAGCCGTCATATACTGAATGCAGTGATCACGGTCAGCCGGATTATCCAGGGGCCCTGTTTTATCGATGATACGAACACCGGCCTGCTGTGTCTCGATAACAATTTTATCGATTTCATCCAACCGATCTCTGACTTCCTTATGTAGTCCTAAGGCGGCTTCGACCGCAGTCTGCGCGTGAAATTCTGCCGGGAAAGATAATTTGAACAGAATATTTTCCATCACATAGGAGCCGTAAGGACGGTTTACTACGATTGGGTTGCCGTTAAATAACGCGTCCTGGAATCCCCAGGTTTCCGCAGACAGGGCGGAGGGGTAGCCCATCTCGCCCGATAAGGCGATGAGCGCCAGCCGGACGGCACGGCTGCCGGCGTCTCCGGCCGCCCAACTCTTGCGGGAACCGGTATTCGGCGCATGGCGATAGGTACGTAAGGCGCCGCCGTCGATCCAGGCATTGGAGATGGCATTCATGATCTGTTCCCGGTTGCCGCCGAACATCTGGGTTACCACCGCAGTGCTCGCAAGCCTGACCAGCAATACATGATCCAGTCCGACACGGTTGAAACTGTTCTCAAGGGCAAGCAGACCCTGAATCTCGTGGGCCTTGATCACGGCGGTCAATACTTCACCAATGGTGAAAGCTGTTTTCTCCTTGCTTAACTTTTTACGGCTAAGGTAATCGGCGCTTGCCAGTATTGCGCCCAGGTTATCGGATGGATGTCCCCATTCCGCTGCCAGCCAGGTATCGTTGAAATCCAGCCAGCGGATCATGGCGCCGATGTTGAAAGCAGCCGTAACGGGATCCAGTTCATAGCCTGTTCCAGGGACACGTGCCCCTCCTCTCATTTCAGCGCCGGGGACAACGGGTCCGAGCAGTTTTGTACAGGCAGGGTAATTGAGTGCAAGCATCCCGCAACCGAGTGTATCCATCAGGCAATAGCGCGCCGTCTGACGGGCGTCATCACTGTCGGCATTAAAATTTAACACGTAATCAGCAATCTCTTGCAATAAAAGATCAGGCCGGGGACGGTGGGTGTCGCGAATGCCGGTATCTGCCTTGGGGACCATTTTCTTTTTTAAAAAGTATTGTTGCAATGCGAAGGATCGTTATTCGCGTAACTCGATAGGCGGGTACGGGCGCTGTTCCTCACCAATGTAATCCGCAGTCGGCCTGATCAGGCGGTTATTGGCGCGCTGTTCCATAATATGTGCCGACCAGCCGCAGATCCGCGAACATACAAAGATCGGAGTGAATATAGGGGTCGGGATACCCAGAAAATGGTAGGCCGAGGCGCTATAGAAGTCGAGGTTGGGGAACAGCTTCTTTTCATCCTGCATAAGTTTCTCGATCGCCGCCGAAATGTCATAGAGTTTGCTGTCGCCCTGTTCTTCTGCCAGGGTCCTGGACCACATCTTAATCAGGCTATTGCGCGGATCGGCTGTCCGGTAGATGGCATGCCCAAAGCCCATTATCTTTTCCTTGTTGGCAAGCATCTGCCTGACGCCGGTAATTGCCTCTTCGGGTGAATCAAATTTTTCGATCAATGCCATGGCCGCTTCATTAGCCCCGCCATGCAAGGGCCCACGTAATGTGCCAATGGCGCCGGTAACGGAAGAGTGGAAGTCCGACAGGGTCGCGGCACATACCCGGGCAGTAAAAGTCGAGGCGTTGAATTCATGTTCGGCATACAGGATCAGGGATGCATCCATTGCCCGATGGTGCAGCGGACCGGGCGATTGCCCGTGCAGCAGATGCAGGAAATGAGCCGCATGGGAATCTTCTCCGGTTTGTGTCTCGATCCTCTCTCCACTGCTGACAAAGTGGTGCCAATAGAGCAGGATAGCCGGCAATATGGCTACCAGCCTGTCCGCTACATCGTGTTGGTTTGCAAAATCCGTTTCCGGTTCCAGTGTTCCCAGCATGGAACAGCCTGTGCGCAAAACATCCATGGGATGCGTCGTTGCGGGAATACGTTCAAGTACCTCCTTCAAATCCTGAGGCAGCCGGCGCAGGCTTTTTAATCGGGTTGTATATGAGTCCAGTTCTGCCTGATTGGGTAGTTTACCGTACATTAACAGATAGGCGACTTCTTCAAAGTTCGCTTTTTCAGCCAATTCCTGTATGTCATAACCGCGGTAAGTCAGGCCGACACCCTCCTTGCCGACCGTAGCGATGCTGGTTTCGCCGGCGGCAACGCCACGCAGGCTGGCAGACGGCTTTTGCGCACTCATGGATCGGTTTCGCTGCCGGTAAACAGTTCGTCGAGCTTTTTTTCATAGCCGTAATAGCCAAGTACATCATACAGCTCAGAACGCGTTTGCATTTTATCGATCACTGTTCTCTGTGTCCCTTGTTGCAGGATCGTCGTATAGACCTCCTGTGCGGACTTGCTCATGGCGCGAAAGGCGGTCAGTGGATACAGCACCATTCTTACGCCGGTGTCGGCCAGTTCCCGCGCGGTGAAACAGGGTGTTTTGCCGAATTCCGTCTGGTTTGCCAGCACGGGGACCTTTATTGCGGAGGTGAATGCCCTGTAATCATCAAGCTCACACAAGGCTTCGGCAAAGATCATGTCCGCCCCCGCTTCAACATAGGTGCCGGCCCGATCAATAGCAGCCTGCCTGCCTTCACTGGCATAGGCATCGGTGCGGGCCATGATAACGAAGTTTGTATCGTTGCGGGCATCCATGGCCGCCTTGATACGATCCACCATTTCTTCAGTAGTGACGAGGGCCTTGTTGGGGCGGTGCCCGCAGCGTTTGGCCTGGATCTGGTCTTCCAGATGCATGGCGGCAGCACCTGCCCGGATCATTTCCCGTGTTGTGCGGCCAATGTTCAAAGCGCTGCCCCACCCGGTATCTACATCAACCAGCAGTGGCAGTTCCGTGACAGCCGTAATGCGGCGTACATCTTCCAGTACATCATTCAGTGTGGTGACAGCAAGGTCGGGCATACCGAAGGAAGCATTGGCTACACCTGCACCCGACAGATAGATGGCAGTGAACCCTGTTTGTTTCGCCAGCAGTGCCATATAGGCATTGATTGTCCCGACAATTTGCAGAGGATTGTATTTCTCGACTGCCTGTCGAAACCGCATACCAGGTGTCGCTGTCATTACTGATTAAGTCTCTTCTATTAACAGTTGTTGTTCGATATTTTTTCTGGCTGTGCTGATGTGCCTGCGCATCAGTATCTCTGCAAATTCTTCATCATGTCGTTTGATTGCCTGAATAATATGACGGTGTTCCTGCAAGGCCATATGCGGCCTTTCACTGGTCTGGCTGGAGCGGTAACGGTACATACGTATCAGATGATAGAGTTCGTGACAGAGCAGATCGATGAGCCGGTTGTTTTTACTGCCGTGGATAACGCAATAGTGAAAATCGAACCCTCCCTCCTGCTTGAAGTATTCACGGCCATCGGTTTGCCGGATATTTTGCTCGTGCATATCCAGCAGTAATTGCACCTCATTAATCTCATCGTTTGGCATATTGCGGGCTGCCAGCCTGGCCGCCATACCTTCCAGTGCTTCGCGAACATGGTAAATATCAGTGACTTCGTCGGAGTTCAGGGAGATGACGCGGGCGCCAACATGGGGTACCCGGTCGACCAGGTGCAGGCCCTCGAGACGGCAAATCGCCTCACGTAATGGTCCGCGACTGACTTGATAGGTACTGGCAAGTTCCGGCTCATTGATCTTGGACCCTGGGGCGAGCTCACCTTCGACAATGGCGGTCGTCAAGGCTTCACTAAGACGCTCCGCAATGGTCAATAAATTTTTGTATTCAGGCTGGGACACGACATTTTCCGCTTTTTACCAAAAACTGATGATTGTCAACATATTCGCGGTATTTAGCGGGAATTATAAAGAAATCCCATTATAATTTAAAGGATTGTCAACAATATGCCCCTTTACCCGTTACTATCGGGCTGGACGGGGAGTGTAAAAGGCCTTGTGTGGGAGCAGGTTACAGAGAGGCAGGAAGGAATTACATTAAGTCGTCCGTTTTGTGTTTCCGGCCTGTTGTCTCAAGCGTTTACCGAGACGCTCAAGGGCCTTGGAGCGATCGAGTTTGTCGAGATGGACATTAATGATGCTGAAACTCTGGGTGTGTGTCCGCGCCGCAAGCAGGGCCTCTTCAAGTTCTCCCTCAGTCCTGGTTTCACACCCCCAGCCTTTGCGGAGTATCTGTGGAGTAAGGTGATAGGCCCACTCATGGATATCGTTATAAGGCCCATCATTAATGAAGCGTTCGGTGGTGTAGCCTTTATTGTTGAGGACAAAAACGATGGGGTTGAGGCCATGCCGGGCAATGGTCGAAAGTTCCATCCCTGTCATCTGGAAGGCGCCGTCCCCGACAAACACTACCGGCCGCAGGTTGCGTGAACCGATCTGGGCGCCGAGTGCGGCAGGTATGGCAAAGCCCATCGATGTGTAGTAAGCGGGACTTAGAAACTCGGTACGTTTGTAAATAGTCAGGTCGGCGGCGCCAAACAGACTGTCACCAATATCGCTGATGACAATGCTGTCCACATCCAGGTATTCATCCATGCGCTCGAAAAAACGGCGGATGGTGCAGGCTTTATTGGGTTTTACCCTGAATGGTTTGTGTGGACGCCGCACGTGTCTGTCCGCCCTGACTTTCGGAGGGATCGCGCTTTTCCCCGATACCAGGGAACGCGTCAGGCCGGCAATGAAGTCGCCCAGCAATATATTTTCA
>JBHHYN010000024.1:0-31320 GCA_046757565.1 Gammaproteobacteria bacterium
GGTTCAGGGTTCAGGGTTCAGGGTTCAGGGTTCAGGGTTCAGGGTTCAGGGTTCAGGGTTCAAGGTTCAGGGTTCCGCCGCTGGATTACTTGTTCCCGATGTAATCTCGGTCTCCGTTCCTGACTCGACTCTACCGATTACATCCTGTAATCGAACCGCATATTTCCATATATGCGTCCTGCGCGTCCATGCGCACGTGGCATTAGTGCACAACCCTCAAGGGGGTACCGAGGTCCATGCACGTCAGGTTCATGGTGCTGTGGTAACGCTGGCACGGATTGTTCTGCTGACGAAGTCCTGGGCGCCGAACACCCCCCCCCTGCTGCCGGTTGCGCTCAACTGGAATACATTATAATTGTCCGGCCCTTCGTCTACATTCGTCACGGCACAGCCAAGCTTGATATCGTAGCCGGCTGCCGCACCACCCACGAGAGTAAAACTGTCATTGGGCGGGATTAAGCAGGCGTTATTGGTGACAACGAAATGTATCGCCCACTGCATGCCGCTGTCCGCAGCAAACAGCGCCCGCGTCCCCAATACTGAAAACAGCGAGGTCTGCTGTTGGGTGGTGCCGATGGTTACCATGAAGGTACCCAATGCAGCTACGACCACGATCAGAAATATCGCGGCGATCAATGAAAATCCGGTTTGCAACTGCTTTCTCATGGGACATTCGGTACCTGGATCTGTTCGATCAACCTGACACGGTTGGGATTTCCCTGTGTGTCCGTGGCGCTGATGGTGATATCGGCCACCAGCAGGGCGTTACGCGAATTGGCGCCCTGGTCATACTTGAATGTGCATTGGGTGACATTATCTGCCAGTAATCTCCCGGGCGGGCCGGGGTTCGGTAATTGGAGTGTCGTGATGGCATAATCGGCCTGACGCGTTATCGTCCCTGCCGCCGGGTTGCAGACGAAACTTACCGGCATATCAACAATGTGAAAGCGCTGCCGTGGTGACTTAAACGGAAATCGCGTTGTCGTCCCGCCACTGATATCGAAGGTAAGCGTATTTGCCGCCGCCGCCTGTATGCCTGCAATATTGTCAGCAGCGTATGCATTTGCACCCGCCTGGCCGGTATTGAAGATAACCAGGCAATCTGAAATTCCATTGCCGCAACTCGTCTGATCAGCCGTCGCATTAACATCCGGAAGGTTGGTGAGTGCCCCTAAAACTTCAAAACAATCATTACTCACCGAAAAATTCAATTTGTCATTGCCGGGAGTTCCGCAGGGCCCGGCCGTTCCGTCGGGCCTGGCACGGTAACGGCCGCCATCCAGGGTGCGCAGGATCTCAACCGAACAGGATGTGGCAACCGTGGCCACGCAGATCTGCATATTCTGTGTTACCCCGTCGGTAAGCCTGACACTGTTCGGCAGGGCCAGCCGGATCTCCCGCGACATACGGCGCAAGGCCAGTTCTGTGATATCCACCAGTTGCGCCCGTTTACCCAGGTCGATGAACCCTTCTATGGGCCGGCTGATGTTACGCGCCACCAGTGTGGCGATAATGCCCGTCAGGGTGATCACCACAATGAGTTCAATCAGGGTAAACCCGGCAGTGGACCGCTGTCCGTTCATCCTAGAAATTGGCCCGGAACCCGGACACCCGCACGCTGTTCTGCATGGCCGGGTGGCTGACTGCGACATCGATACGCACCACCTCACCGTTGTTGGAATTCAGAGGGGCACCTGCAGGTCCGATGGTCACGCCGTTATCGTTCACCGTCACGCTGACATTATATTGCCCCAGTCCGGGGACCGCCGCGCCGTTTTGATCGACCGCACCGTTGTTGTTCAAACCGTCATAATCACAGACGTCATCAAAAATAGCCCGGTTTGCCGGCCCCTCAGGGACGGTACAGGCGGCATTCCCGCAAGCACCGGCCCCGGCGCAGGCCGCCACACAATCTGTGGCCACGTCCGGATCGCAAAATCCTTTCTGCACGATCTCTTCGAGGTAGGACTGGGCAATGGCAACGGCCTGTTCCTGAATCATGGGATCAACACTCCGGCTGCTCGAGCGGCTGGTCACGGCGATCAGCGTGACCACGGCGATGGAAATGATTACGATGGTCGTGACCAGTTCGATCAGGGTCGTACCCCGGACCTTTTTCAGCAGCCTGTAATACATCGCGTATAGCCGGTTTGTGGTTCCACCTGGGCGGTCCTGGGTCCAATCGTTACCTGGAGACTGGCCGGGTTGGTGATCAGTGGCGGCCGGTTAGGAGGCGCCACCATCACTACCTGACGGGGGCGTCCAATGGAATCAAAAAAGAAATCGAGATTACTTACCGCCACGCCGTTCGGCGCATTATCGGTAAAACTGCCACCGCCGGGTCTGGAGACAGGGTTGGAGGCAGTGGTATGGTCTGTGGGGATACAGGCCCCCCATTGCCTGATGCTGAACCCGCCCGCCTGAAATAAAACGCGCGTATCACAGCCCGAGGTGATGGCCAGCTTCTGGGCATAACGCACAGCGGAGAGGGACACCTCGAAAAAACCACGTTCATCAAAATCGGGGCGTTTAAAAAAGCGTGGCGCGGCAATGGCGGCAATAATGCCGATTAACACTACCACCGTAACGAGTTCTACCAAGGTCGCGCCCTGTATGCCGGAGGGGTTGTGCATAGCCTGTCGATGCCGTTCTGTAACGTTATCTCTAAGGTCGGTAACGGATGAACCTGAAAAAATGTTCACGATCTTTTGCCTGATTATAGTTTAGCAAGACCTTATAATCCTAAATGCCATACAAGCTTGTTCATACATCGATTAAAAAAAGGGCCCATCTGAATGGGCCCTTGATACGGTTAACGGTTATCAGAACATCTGCTAACAACCGCTGGTTGTCACGCTGATTTGAGGGATACCTCCGCCCCCGGCGGCATTATAGATAACACCACAGTCGGCGGGTGTCGGCGCACCATTTAATTTGAATGTACCATCGTTGCCGCTGGTATCAAACCCGGAAGTATCCTGCAAGGACGATGTTATCCCGGCATTATCAGCAGTCGGGAAGAGATTGACCATGGTAACGGTGGCCCCCTCCATGAGGACCGATTGGCTGGACGTGGCGCTCGTCACCAGCGCAACGGAGTGGGCCAGGGCCGAGGCGGCGCGGACACTGCCCTCCAGGCCATTGACCGCCGCGTTGCGAGCGCTGGTCTCCAGCCCGGCAAAGCGTGGCACGGCAAATGCCGCCAGGATCCCGAGGATGGTAATCACTACCACCAGTTCTATCAGGGTAAAACCTCGTTGTTGCATTTTCATCTTTTACTCCTCGTTATTACGGGCCGCAGCCCAGGATGTTCAGCACTGTTTTATCACATGCCGCAACACGGATAAGCTGAATCTCCCTTGCATTCAAAGCAGTGCCATCTAGTACTCCAACTCCTTCTGGGGATTATCCCGGAGCGGCAACAATCCGCCGCTCCTGAATTTCGGTAAACCCTGAACGATTCAGGACTTCTTTAATCTATCGTCTACATCATGCTCCACAGGTTGATACAGATATAGAGACTGCCCGCCACTATCAGAAGACCCAGCAGTCTGGGTCTCTTTGTGAACACCTGTTCCGGTGATTTAAATTGTATATCCAGAGTTTTCAAGCGTTCATCGACAGTGAACCAGCGATTCAACAGGTTCTCGATATTTTTTAATACACTGGGACGTAACGTCATAATAATGCCAATCAGGAAGATAACGATGCTGAACATAATGTTTAAAAAGCTCAGCGAGGTGATCAACCAGTCATTGACCGCCGGACTGGAAAAGAGGGACAGCGTCTGTGTCCCGGCATCAAACGCAAACACGAAGGAGTAAAAAATATAGGCGGCACCGAGCACCAGCATGATGCCCAGGATTGTATGATGACGATAAAAGAAGCGTTCGCTGCGTGCCGGCGCATCAAATTTATCAAAAAATGCTTCTGTTGAGACCCATCGATTAAGCCATCTACCCGTACGGATGACCCGATCCGGGGCAAGCAGGATACAAAACCCGACTAGCATCGTGACGATCCCCGCCCAGAAGAAGATGCTGATCGTAAACTCATATAAATTTAAGTCTGTAATCATTAGTCAAATCAATCTATCAGTATCGCCACTCATAGTGTTCGACAGGCCGTAACGAAATACTCTGGGGTAAATCGATACCTTTATCGTATATGCCATTTTCGTTTCTATCAATATAGCTCAGCGTAAATCGCAGCCGGACCCTGGCCGGCCCCGCTTCTGTGGCCGCGAAATAATCGCTGTTGACCACGTTATAGACGAGGAGGTGGGTTTGGCTGTCGTAGTACCATTCCCCGGCCTGGATTTCATCCACGGCAGGCGCTACACGTTCACCGATATACCCTTTAGGGGGATCGACGGCAATGCCGACCGGATTTGAATCGATGAGTTTTCCAATATTTTCATAGTTATGTTGTATCAGTTGTACAGCACTATAGATCATCAATCTTGCCCGCATCCGGTTAATGGTCAGTTCCAGCGACTGGGCCTCCGCTGCAACGGTTAAAAAAAGTATTTTATAAATAAATATGGTAATAAATATTCCTATTAAACTGACGACAACGGCCAACTCAAACCGTGACAGGGGCCGATCCAGACGCGTCGGTTCAAACGCCATCACTCACTGTCTTGTTATCGCTTCAGACTGCCGGTTGAGATGTCCCACATCGGCAGGAACACGCCCAACGCCAGGATAAGAACCAGCCCGCCGATTAAGATAATCATCACCGGTTCGATGGTTGCACTGAGGTTTTTCACATCATAATCCACCTCGCGTTCATAAAAACCGGCCACTTCCTCCATCATTTCATCAACCTGCCCGGTCTCTTCACCGACCGCCAGCATCTGCAAAACCAGTGGGGTGAACATACTCGTTGCGGCGGCGGTACGGGTCAGGCTCTCGCCCCGTTCGATGCCGTTGCGCATGTTGAGTATGTGATCCCCGATATAGTCATTGTCCACGGCCCTGGACACCACGGTAAGCGCCTGAATCAAGGGGACCCCGGCACTCAGGGACATGGCAAACGCCCTGGAAAAACGGCCCAGCGCGGCACGCAGCAGAATATCACCAACCAAGGGCAGACGGACCTGGTACTTGCCCCAGACATAGCGGCCCTGCTCCGTTTTGATATATTGGGACAACGTGACGATTAAAATAATCAGACCACCGAGCAAAAATGCCCAGTTCGCGACAAAGAAGTTCGAGGTGGCAATCAATATCCGGGTATAGATGGGCAGTTCCATATTCGCACGCTCGAAGACCTTGGCAAAGGCCGGGATCACAAAATAGTTAATGATCCCGATTGCGACAGCCATGACCACGATCACCGTTGCCGGATAGCGCACCGCCGATTTCACCCGCTCCCGGGTGTCCTTCTCCAGTTCCAGATACTGTGAAATGCGCAGGAAGGATTCATCCAGCAGGCCGGTACCTTCACCGACACGCACCATGCTGATGTATAAAGGGGTAAATATCCGGGGATGACGCGCCATGGCAGCAGATAATTCCCGGCCGGATTCCAGATCAGTGCGGATCTCCCTGAATGTATTGATCAGAATACGGTTCTTTGTCGCCTCGATGATGCCGGTCATGGCCCGGATGATGGGCACTCCCGCCCGCATTAATGAATACATCTGCCGGCTGAACAGGATCAACTCCGTCAGGGACGGACGGCGGCTCTGCAACCTCTGCCACAGCTCCGTTAACACATTGGGTTCTGTGCTTTTTTCGGCAATATCAATCGGGATAATACTGCTGTTGAACAGTTGAGTCGCAACGGAATCGATAGACGGGGCGTCAATGGTCCCCGTAATCAAATCTCCCCGGCTGCTGCGGCCTTTGTATTGATATTCAGGCATAACCAATCATGACTATAAATTAATCCAGGGCTCCCTAAGTGGACTCCAAAGGCAGTTCACCAAATCCAGTCTGCAACTCATCGGGCAGATCGATGTCCAGGTCCGCCGAGATGCGCAGCACCTCATCGATAGTCGTCATCCCCTTCATGGCGCATTGCAGGGCCGCCTGCTCCAGGGTAAAAAACCCGGCCTTTTTCATGGCATGCTCTGCAAATTCGACCGTATCGCCGCTGCCCAGTGTTTTAGCCATCTGCTGATCGAGTTCCAATAATTCATAGACCCCGATGCGCCCCTGATAACCGGTAAAGTTACAACGACCACAGCCGGCGCCCCGTTTATAGGCGGCCCTGGTTGCATGCTCGCCGCTTACCTGCTGCACATACTCGCTGACCTCGGGCACCAGCTCTGCATTCCGGCCACAACCTTCACAGATCCGCCGCACCAGACGCTGTGCAATAATAGCATTCAGGGCTGTGGCCAGCAGGTAGCCCTTGATACCCATATCCATTAACCGGTTCACCGTACCAATAGCACTATTGGTATGCAGGGTAGACAGCACCATATGCCCGGTCATTGCCGCACGTACAGCGATCTCGGCGGTCTCTTCGTCGCGGATCTCACCAATCAAGATTATATCCGGATCCTGGCGCAGTGCAGAACGTAATACCTTGGCAAAAGTCAGACCGATATCCGAATTGATCTGTACCTGATTGATACGGGGAAGGCGGTACTCTACCGGATCCTCGACGGTGATAACCTTGTCTTCGGGACTGTTCAGAATTTTTATTGCGGCATATAACGTTGTTGTTTTACCACTCCCTGTCGGGCCGGTCACCAGCACCATCCCATGGGGGCGTTTAATGACTCGTTTAAACGATGTCACGACATGATCCGGCATCCCCAGGTCATCCAGATCGAAGGTGCCCCGGGTCTGGTCGAGCAGACGCATGACAATCGATTCACCATGCTGGATGGGCATAGTTGAAATCCTGACATCAACATTATGCGTCCTGACCTTGATGCTGAACCTGCCATCCTGGGGCAGCCGTTTCTCAGAGATATCCATACCGGCTATAAGCTTCAGACGCGATATCATTGCCGAGGCGATATTGGCTTCATTAACAATCTGTTCCTGCAACACTCCATCGACGCGCTGACGAATACGCACCACCCTTTCATCGGGTTCGATATGGATATCCGATGCACCTATCTGAACGGCATCTTCAAACAGCGATTGCAGTAACTTGACGACCGGGGCATCGCTAACATCGGCATCCGACACCAGCGCTTGCAGATCGACATCACTCTCGGACAGTTCATCACTGAGTTGCTCGGCGAAGCCCGAGATTTCATCCGTTTTACGGTAGACGATATCGATCGTCTGCAGCAGGTCCGCCTCCCTGACCACGGCTATCCTGATGGGTGACTGAAGTGTCCTGCTTAACTCATCATAGGCAAAGATATCGGTCGGATCCGCCATGCCCACCAACAGGCCTTCACCGGTCTTTGCCAAGGCAATGGCGCGAAAGCGCCTGGCCTGCAGCTCTGGCAGCAGCCGTACAGTGTCCGGATCAAATTTATAATGGAGCAGATCGACGTAGGGGATGTTTAGTTGTTGCGACAGGACTTCCAGTATCCGGTTTTCTTCCACATAACCGTTTTCAATCAGTATCCGTCCCAGTTTGCGGCCGGATTTCTTTTGATCATCAAGCGCCGCTTTAAGCTGGGCCTGGGAGATGATCTTCTGTTCCACTAACAGGTCACCCAGGCGAATTTTTTTCTTCACAGCCATCGCGACTTATCCGCTAAGAGCACTGATGCGTTTACCGATAAAGCGGGCAATATTCGAGGCAACCGTGCTGTCCTGTTGCGCGCGTTTATAGGCCTGCAACGCATCGCCGTTGCGGCCCAGCCCTTCAAAAGAGATTCCCAGACCCATCCACCAGATGCCGTTATGCGGATCAACCCGCACCAGCCTCCGGTAAATTTGCGCCGCATAACCGGACATTCCCTTACGCTGCAGGATAGCAGCCTTCAAGGCATAATATTCCGGGTCATCCTCGAAGTCCGGCCTGGCCTTGTTCAGGTAGTTCAGGGCAACATCCAGCTGATTTTCCCCAACTAACAGTTTCGCATACAGTTTTATCAACGCCGTATTGGCCGGTGCCTGTTGCAGTCCCTCAGACAAAAGCTTCCCGGCGCTCTGCCTGTCTCCCTGTTCAAGGAGAACAGACACCAACAGTTTTCTTGCCCTGATATGCCCGGGATGTTCCGTGATAACACCATAGAGGAGCTCGATTGTTCGCGTGAGATCACCGGCCCGATAGGCAATCACTGCATCATTGAATACCATATCTTTCTTTTTAAGCGGAGGCGGTTTATGCAGCCGTTTATACACGTCCTGCTTGTCAGTTTCGCTGTTTTCCCGGAGAGTCGCAGGAGAGGACGAACCCAAACCGGTTCCTGCGGTCTCCCTGTTGTCCTGCTCCTGGTGCTTATCCATAAGCTCTATATGCAGGGCAAAACCATCCTCTTCTTCCGTTACTTCTGAGGAATTAATGACAACGGCCTCTTTCAAATCGAAAATCAGCAAAGCCATATCGCCTCTGTAGGTGTGTCTTAACCGGGCAATCATGCCATTGGCATAGGAACCCTTCACTATATCGGGCGGCATGGTCATATCATTGATCTCGATCAGTAATCTGTGCGGGTTATCCAGAACAAATAATCGATAGTCCGGCGCGGATGACAGGCCGATATGGACAGCGGTGGCGCCGGCCAGTTCCTGAAGCCTTATGCTTCTCAGTTCAGTCCCTGAAGCTATTGGAGGAGGCGTTATTTCCCCGGTTTCGTCAACAAGACTATTGTCAGGGTTTGTTCCTGCAGACGGCCAGGATGAATCCAGCGGGGCCAGTTTGAGGCGGATCCCGGAACTTTCCTTCGAAGGAGCTACAGGTTCCATAACCGGCATGACACGGAGCCTTTCAACGGCAACGTTTTCAAGCGCCGGCGCTGCAGATTGATCACGGCTTTTACTTGGGGTCAAACTCCAGCCTTGATGCTGAAAAAATCCGGAAACAGCGGAATCCGGAACCATCTCATAGCCAAGTGTGGCAAGCACAAGCGTCATCACCAGTATAAGTGTCGTGACAAGGCGGGAATCAGGGGAGTGGGGCCCTGCATCGCTCTCCCTGATAGACTGGAGATCGTCGATCACACGGTTATTGTTTGCGGCGAGAAACGCCTGTCGCTCTTCAAGGTCGCGTAACATGGTATTGATAAGACTCATCGTGAGATAACCTGCTAGCGATACACCTGAACCAGAATAACGATAAATGCGGACATGCCCAAAGTACCGTACAACCAGCGCAGAAAAGCCGGAGGTTTCATGAACAATCGTAACCTGCCGCTCCGCCTTGCTTCCGGCGAATCCTCAACTGCAGCTTGCAGGTGTCTGTTTTTGATAACATGATCGCCACGGCCGTAAGCAACCAACAGCGCCTTGTGAGCGAGGATGTTTATCATCCTGGGGAGACCTCCACTGGCATGATGCAAAGTGTCCAGAGTACTGTTTGTAAACAGTTCCCGTCCCTTGTATCCGGCCACGGCAAGCCGGTGCCTTATATAGGTTTTCATGGCGGTCCTGTTTAACGGTTTGAGTTTGTATGAGAAAGTAATCCGCTGTTTTAACTGCCTGACAGATGGCTGTTCAAGCAGGACATCGAGTTCCGGCTGGCCAAACAGGACGACTTGCAGGAGTTTGCGTTTCTCCGTTTCGATGTTGGTCAATAATCTCAGGGTCTCGAGCGTTCTGACAGGCATTGCCTGCACTTCATCAAGGCAGAGCACGACGCGTTTGCCCTGGGCATGCTGACTGAGCAGGGCTTTGGTGATGCGTTTCTGCAGGATATGTTGATTACTTGCCGTTTCATAAGAGACACCCAGTTCATCGGCAATAGCGAACAATAGCGTATCGGGCTGCAAATAGGGGTTATAGATAAAGGCGGTTACATACTCACCCTTCAGTGAATTGAGCAGTTTGCGGCACAGCAGTGTTTTCCCGACTCCGACTTCACCGGTTACCTTGACGAATCCTTCACCGCTGCGCAGCGCCACCAGAAGCACATTCAGGGCATCCTGATAGCCCGCACGATTCATAAAAAATTCGGTATCGGAAGTTATCGTGAATGGCAATTTTCTGAGGTTATAGTGTTCGAGATACATGTTATATATTCCTGAATGTTGCTAATTTCAAAAATTCGTCTCTGTCCGCTATGGTAATTATTTCACCGAGTTTATGCCTTTATAGGCATCAAGTGACTGTTGCATATCGGCATTCCATGCCTGATTGTCCTCGACGACAACAGGTTTAAGCAGAATAACCAGTTCGTTCTTGTTGGATTCGCTCTTCGTATGTTTAAAGAGGGCGCCAATCAGGGGGAGGTCATTTAATACCGGTGTACCGGCGTTTTGATCATTGACGATGTCCTGCATGAGCCCGCCTATCACTATTACCTGGCCTGACTTGGCCCTGACAATGCTGTCTGTTTCGCGCACGGTGCTGCGCGCCAGGGGTAACTGCTGCGTGACCGTGCCAATGGTGACGGTCTTCTGCTGGTCTACAACATCACTAATCGATGGATGGATATGCAATGTCACATAATTCTCTCTACTGATCTGTGGCGTCACATCGAGCGCGACACCGGAAAAGAACGGCGTCAGGGTGACAGAGGGGTTCACCGATGTCGTGCCGCCGCTGGATACATTGGTTGTGGTCACATCCGTGACGAAAAATTCATCAGTACCGACCTTGATGATGGCTTTCTGATTGTTCAAGGTCGCCACCCGGGGACTGGAGAGCACCTGTACATTACCCTGGGTCTTCAACAACTCGATAAAGGCATCGAAGTTGCCAAGATTCAACGCCAGCGTAAAAACACCTCCAAAAGCTGATGTTGCCACGCCTTCCAGCGTGCTGAGATTATCCACGCCAAACGTGCTGCCGGCAATGTCACTGACCCCTGATTCATTGACCAGAACGCTGCCACCGCCAATGTTGGATGCACGAATGCTGTCACCACCTGAATTGACTAATTTGCTCCAATTGATGCCCGTCTGATATTTATCGCTCAGCCTGACTTCGAGGATTTTCGCTTCCAGAATGACCTGGCGTTGCACTATCAACTGTGTGGCGATAAGGAATTTCTCCACTCCCCGTAACTCATTGGGAAGCGCCCTGACAACCACGACACCGGACTGGGGGCTGACAACGACACTCCTTCCGTCGCCTTTCCCGACAATGGCTTCGACGGAAGTTTTCAACTCCTGCCAGAAATCGGTTTCCGGCAGATCAGTAACGATCTCCGTCCCCGCGGGAATGGATTGCCGGTCTCCGGTAGAGCTGCTCTGTCCTGCCTCAGAACCGGCACCGGTACCGCCCGATCCCAGCAAGGTGAGTGAGCCTGAACTTACCAGGGTCCTGGAATTACCGGAGCGTTTCACATTCAGGTAATTGATTTGATAAATGCGCGCCTGCAGGCGTCCCGGCAAAACCTGAAAACCGTATTCCGTGCTCACGAATTCATAGCCATAGACATCCCGGACCGCCCGCAGCACATCCGGTATGGTGACGTTGCTCAGGTTCAGGGTGATATTGCCTTTCACCTCAGGGTGTACGACCATGTTAAAGCGCGTACCCTGGACCAGGCTCATGAAGAACTGCACCGCCGGGACATTATTGACGGTGATATCGAAATGCTTCTGGTCTTGCAGCTCCGGCAACTCGGATGCCCCCAGATTTATTGTCGGGATCAAGGCGGAGGAGACGGCTTCCGGCACCTTGGTTTTGTTATTATCCTCAATCCCCTGCTGTATGGTCTGTTCCACCCCTTTGACGACTTCATGCCGCGCAGACCCCCCCTCACAGCCATAAGCCAGCGGCAGCAGCAAGGCGATAACCCATCGTCCCATCAACCGATGATTAATAATTATCAGTGTTTTCACTTTTCCCATTATTCTCTTTTCTCTGAATCTCCGGCAACGGGACGTTTCACTTCCGATAACAACAGCTTCACCACAACACTTTTATGCTCCTGCAACAGCACCACCTCCGCCGGCCTTATCTCCACGACCGTGGCGCCATCTAACTCATCCCCCTCCTTAACCAGCTTGCCATTGACAATCGCAGTCCGCTGATCCTCCGTGATGCGGATACCACTCAATCTCCATTCAACTTTTTTATCCGGGACAAACAACTGTTCGATCTCCACAGTCGAATTGAAATCATAGGGTCTGGTGGGATCCGGTAACGCCTCCTCCGCCGATATCTGATTGACGTTCAATAAAACAACCAGAAGAATGCCCGGTGTATATGTCATATTCCAATCCAGTTCGAATTCAAACTGAGGGTATACAATGTAATTGTCACCGTTGCATCCGGATACTCTTTTACTTCAAAGCTGACCTGGTCCCAGAAAAATCCCCGCTCCAGTTTCTCCAGGGCGTGCAGGTAGTCCAGTGTTTCAAAAAAACTACCGGTTACCTCTATCCGCATGCCGTGTTTAAAAGCCGAACCTAACTCATTGTTCACTTGAGTCCCGGCTGTTGCCGCCTTCTTGCCCGCCTTGTCATCCTTTGCAGGGGCGATGAGTGGCGTGCTGCCCAGGCCGTTTAACTTCAGAAGTGTCAAACCTTTTGATTTGTTCAGCACCATGCGCAAAACATCCGGCATTGATTCAGGCGGGACCAGATGCGCAGCCGTGTTCTTTATATCCTGTTTGATTTGCGCCACCTGTCCTCGGAGGTTTTTCAATTCTTCCCGGTTCATCCTGTCGGGGTCCCGTTCGCTGGCACGTGTCATCTTCAGAAACTGATCGTTCAAGCCCTGCAGTTGCCCCCGTTTCGTATCCAGTGCTGAAATGAGCTGTTTCTCTTCTTTCATCAATGGTTCCATCAGGTAGGTATACCAACTGAGAATTAGCACCAGCAGGACGGATGCCATCACGATCACACGCTCGCGCAGAGTGAGTTCGTCAATCCTTGCCATCAATTGCTTCACTTTACCCATGATGGATCGCCTCAACCTCCGGTCGCCACATTAAATGATATAAAATCAGAGTCCTTCTCACGCTGAAGTTCGAGGATGTTGAAGGTACGTTTATCAAAGACCGGGGCTGCGGCCAGGTTTTTGATATAGACAGGCACCAGCTCCGCGTTGATCGACTTGCCGTCGAAACTTAAGCTCCCGCCCCCCCGGGCGATATGGATGCCGGTTAGCCAGGTGCCGGTAACATGCCCTCTGGCCAGCGCTTCAAAATATCCGGAAAAACCGGCCATGTTGCCGAAAGAACCCTTCGACAGGGCTTCCTCAACCTTTTTCATACGTTCAAGCTCCGCAGTCAAGCGGGCAATTTCGTTCTCAAGCAGTTTGCTTTTATTCCGCCCCGGTAATTTTTTGCTGACTATTTCTATCTGTTTTGTTAATTTCTCAAGTTGCGTAGTGGTCTTGTCCAGTTCTTTCTGAAACGGGCGCAACTGGACCAGGTTGTAGGCATACACGGCGCCGAAGACCACCATAAAAAAAATGCTGATCTGAAGCATGGCGACAGCGGAAAACACCTTCTTCTGCTTGCGGAAGATCAGCTGGTAAAGGTTGATTTGCTGTTTCACAGCTGTTTACTCTCCTCCCGTAAAGCTGCACCGATCGCCATCAGGCAGCGGGCTTGAAGGGCCATGTCCAGGGGTTCCTCTGCATCAATCAGGGTATTGATATCCAGTGATCGGACGGAGATACCAAGTTGCCGGGCAAGGTATTCTTCAATGCCTGTAATGTATCGGGGCAACGGCGCTATCACCACATTGGTAATAGCCGGTTGTGAGAAATGACTTTCGTAATAATCAAGCGAGCGTTGTATCTCCACCACGATCCTGTCAAGCCTGGGGCCCGCGCTATCGATATCGTCCCCCAGATCCTCGTTTCCAATATCGACACGTCTGGATAAATACAAGGTTGCCTGGCGGTTGACAGTAATCAGCCCATGATCGGGTCCAAGGTAGAGCACGGCCACGCCTGCCACATCTTCCGGCAGGAGCGCAACAAGATTTCTGAGCGCCAGTTCGGGAATATCGATCACCTCAAGGTTGAGACCCGCCTGCGTGAGCAGGTCGATGCGTTGTTTCACCAGGGCCGATCGGGCGACGACTGCGTACATCATGCTGTTTCCACCGGATACCCTTTGGTCCGGAACCTCAAACACATCAATGGTGGCGTCGTCGATGTGAAAATCGATGAGGTCCTTCACCCGCCAGCGTATGGCTGCACGTAACTCGGTGGCAGGCACATCCGGCGCTTCGACCAGCAGTAACGAGTAAGCGCCAAAATCGAGGGTACTGACGCAGTAATGCCGATGCAGTTGCCGCGCCCTGGTCACCCTCGCAATCTCCGCCCCCTGCAGCGAGATGTTTTCCAGCTCCTGCACCTCGCAGAGATCCAGGCTGGGCGGCATGTCCCTGTTACGGCGGATCCGGGCAATGCTAATGGCGTCCTGTTCCGGGCACACCGCTACCAGAGCATGTTCATCAATCTTTCGTTTCAGCAAGCCAAACATAGCCGTTATTTAACCGTAACCTTTTCACAAAATGCGAAGTGATCCATCTACCCGATGGTCCTGCCCGGACAGGACCTGCAGGCGACGCGGTAGATACCAGGGTAAATTTCTCATAATTAACATAAGTTTTTCATCCTAACTACTTATTGTCAATGGAATTTTTTGTAAATTACTTCATGGCCAGCCGATCCGCTTAGTAGATTATTCCACAAATTCCGGAGCAAGTGACGCGGGCAACAGACGTGTGTACATGCAAAACAGAGAGGGTGCACAGAATATAAATTTTAACTCATTGATATTAAACTAATTATTCCATGGTTCGCGGATATAGATGAATTCGTTGCCCCCTTTGAAGATGCCGAAGGTGGCGCGGCCGGAGGGGTTATCGTCAAACAGATTACCATCACCACCCTGGTCGACTCCGTCCCAGTTATACTGGAGGTGACCCAGCCCCAGGGCCGGCAAATCCAGCGTGAGATTGGAAAAGCCGGTGCATCCCGCCCCGGCAGTCGGCGCCGTAAACGACAAATTACCGTCTCCAGCTGTGAGGGGATTGTTCCCCAGGGCCATCGTGCTGGTGCCGGCGGGGCATATCAGGATATCGCCATCGACCTGTCCCACATCGATAGTATTGGAGAGCACCAGGTCCGGCACCCCATTCATGTCCAGATCATTGATGCGGGTGCAGCTGTCGTCGCTATTTGCGACAAACGCCGTGCCATTAAAGTACTGTGTCTGAAACGCCACCGCCAGCGGTAACAATTCCGATCCGACAGCGCTGCCTACGAACAACCGGCCAAAGCGTAAAACCACCCCGGTCAGCCCCGTGATGGTATAGGCATCACACACACCGTTGTTGTCCGGGTCATAACAGACCCCGTCACTGTCCGTCAGGGTCGCCGCTGTAAAAGAAAGATCCACATTGGCATTGAATTGCCCCTCTTCACTGACACGGCCATACATGAAGGCGTCACCGGTCGTGCCAGCGTTCAGCGCCAGTGTTCCGATCCCGTCAAAATTGAGGTCGCCGCCGAGCGTCACTGTCGGGTCCTGCACGTCTGCAAAGGCCGCTGAGGCACCGGCCTGATCAGTGTACGTCCTCGTTAATGTGGAGGTTAATTTCCAGAAACGTTCTGTTGCCGCCGACGGATTGGTGTCCCCGTAATTTTGTGTCACGTTACCCGCCGTATTCAGCGCCGTAATCGTCAATAGCGGCGGCGTCCCATAAAAAAACGTTTGGTCCTGATAGGTAAAGGGCACTGCTCCTGCCGTACAGGTATCTGCAAACGCCGGGCCGTTATCTGTAACCATGAAACGATCCGGATAGAAACGGCCGAAGTTGGCATGGGTTGCCGTCACGTCCGAACCACCACCTAGGTAGTTGCCGCTGATCAGTGCCGCGTTCAAATCGATGATCCCTACCTCGTCCCAGTTCATGGGAGTCGTCAATATGCCATTGGTAAAACCACCCAGGTTCGCCCCTCCCACCAGGTTTCCGGTATTTCCCGGTAACGTAGGGAGGGCCACATTATGTGTCACATTGACCTTCTCCGGAGCGATCTCCCGGCCAAAGTTGGGCGTCGCTGCATTGTCCGTCAGGTTGGCCCCCGCGTCCGCCACCCCATCGTTATTGGTGTCATCAACCGACTGCCACACTACTGCCCGCACGGTTGCATTGAAGTTCGCCCCTGCCTTGACATACACTGTTCCCGTTGCATCGGCCGAGTAGGTGTCATCCCCGGCCGTACCATTCAAGAACCCATCATCCAACCAGTCAGCCGACCGTTTCCCGGAAGAATCGATATCAAATCCGAACGGTCTGACCACGAAGGCATTCGATGAACCGGTAATAAAGGTATTGACCGGCGGTGCAGGCAATAAATAACGCGCATGCAGGGTTATCTGTCCTGCATCAGGATAGCGGAACAGCAGCGGGGCCTTCGATTGCGCATCGAAAGCCAGGTTGACGTTCCCATAGGTCCCCGCTGGCGGCACCAGACCGTTATTATTAATGCCGATCGGCTGAAATGTCGCCGTGTTGTCCGCGACACTCACCACATTGCCCGGGCCGCCGGGTGCCACGCAAGTAGTCGGGTTGTTGCATTCCGAGGCCATTTGGATCGTCACCGTTTGATTCTGGAACACTCCAACACAGGAACCGGTATTGGTGTCCGTACGGACCGCCTGCAAAAACAGGGTCTGGGCGGCAAAGCCCGTACCGGAATCTTTACCCGCAATTTGTGGGCCAATCGATGTTGTATTGGGTATTGCATCCGTTACCCGAAAGGCTGCATTCGAAAACGTAATGGATGGGTCTTCAGACGGCACCGTTATCGACTCAGTCCTGCTGTTATTATCCAACAGATTGATGTTAAGCGTCGTTGCAGTGTTATGACGAAACCTGACCCGGAAATTGTTCTCGCCACCGGGCCAGGCATAGTTTGCATTGCCATCGTTCACGCCGGAAGGTGACCATGTCCCCGTCCCTGATACCGGAACTGCTTCCCACACCCCCGTCCCTGTCGAGGTCGTCACTGTCAACAGGGTGCCCGTTACAGGATTGCTCGGGACATGGGTTGGACCATGGGCTGTGATGACAACATCAGACGCTTCGCAGGTCACCCCGGTAGCCCCATTCGGATAACTGATAGCATAATGAATGAGCACCGGGACCTTTTGGCATTTGAGAATTGAACCGCCTTTCCCGGCAAAATATGGAGTTCCTGCCGGGGAAACCCAGACATCCCTGAGGTCCTGTGTCCCCTCGGTGGTCTCCTGCCAGGAACTGCCATTGAAAAACATGACCACACCCCGTTTGCCCACCGCATAGATCTCACCCGTCAAGGTCGAACCATAAACCCCTTCCAGGTCCTGACTCGCCGTCGCCACCAGCGTGCAACTCGCCCCGTCATGCTTGTAAATCACGCCCCCTTTACCCACCAGATACAGATTCCCTGCCCCATCTCCCCACAGATCCTTGAAGTTCACCCCTACACTGCACAATGTATCCGGTGCATTCCAGGTCGAAGTACCCCGGTTGAATCGATACAGCGTCCCGTTTTTACCCAGCGCATAAAAGGCATTCGCATCCCCCCAGGCATCCTCCAGATCATTCGCTCCGGTACCGGCCGCCGCAGACTGGTTCGTCCAGCCCGCCCCGTTGAAGGAGAATAGCGTCCCCCGTTTGCCCACCACATACGCCTCCGTCGCCGAGGCCGCCCATACCCCTTTCAGATCCTGGCCCGTCACCCCCGTATGCTGGGTCCAGGTGCTGCCATTCAATTGCAGGATCGTCCCCCGCTTGCCCACCGCAAACGCCGTCGTGCCGTCCACTACCTCTACATCTTCGAGATTCCGCGTGGTCGGACTCGTCATCGCACTCCAGGCCGTACCGTTGAACTGCTGAATATCTCCCCTCTTCCCCACCGCAATCACGTTCGAATCACTACTGCCGGATATGCCCCGTAAATCCGGATTACCCGGAATGATTGTCGTGGTACACATTGTGCCCTGTGTAAAGGTACAGGTACTGGTTTGGCCATTCTTACCGGCATAGTAGGCATTTCCTGCCGGGGAAACCCAGACATCCCTGAGGTCCTGTGTCCCCTCGGTGGTCTCCTGCCAGGAACTGCCATTGAAAAACATGACCACACCCCGTTTGCCCACCGCATAGATCTCACCCGTCAAGGTCGAACCATAAACCCCTTCCAGGTCCTGACTCGCCGTCGCCACCAGCGTGCAACTCGCCCCGTCATGCTTGTAAATCACGCCCCCTTTACCCACCAGATACAGATTCCCTGCCCCATCTCCCCACAGATCCTTGAAGTTCACCCCTACACTGCACAATGTATCCGGTGCATTCCAGGTCGAAGTACCCCGGTTGAATCGATACAGCGTCCCGTTTTTACCCAGCGCATAAAAGGCATTCGCATCCCCCCAGGCATCCTCCAGATCATTCGCTCCGGTACCGGCCGCCGCAGACTGGTTCGTCCAGCCCGCCCCGTTGAAGGAGAATAGCGTCCCCCGTTTGCCCACCACATACGCCTCCGTCGCCGAGGCCGCCCATACCCCTTTCAGATCCTGGCCCGTCACCCCCGTATGCTGGGTCCAGGTGCTGCCATTCAATTGCAGGATCGTCCCCCGCTTGCCCACCGCAAACGCCGTCGTGCCGTCCACTACCTCTACATCTTCGAGATTCCGCGTGGTCGGACTCGTCATCGCACTCCAGGCCGTACCGTTGAACTGCTGAATATCTCCCCTCTTCCCCACCGCAATCACGTTCGAATCACTACTGCCGGATATGCCCTTGAATTCGTTCGGTCCGATCGATGCAGTTGTGCATATCTGGGCTGCAATGGCTACTGAAGCCATTAAAAACGGACCGAGACCATAGAGGACGATGCGAGAACAATAACAAGCTAGATGACTATTACGTAGGGGAACTCTTCGAGCCATTAATCTATATAAGAAATACTCACTGGCCATATTACTTATGAAATTATTCAAAACTGTTCCCTCCGATATATTATCGGTGATTCTTTCGTGTCGGTTGCCTGCGTTTCATCATTTCCTGATTCCGGTTTTCGTGATTTTTGCACGGCATTTTTGCCGTCTTGATGAAGCCGGGCCGCGGGCTGCGATATAACATGTTTTTTGCCTGTCTCACCTGTTTTTGTCAACAAGACATCACCCGCCCACCAGGCCGCCGTCGCCAGCCCGCCGGCTAATAATAAAACGATCCACCAAGGGATTCTGTGCATAAATGCCGCACCTGGGCGCACCGGGTGTCGCTGTGACAGTCTCCCGGCGATCTCATTAATGCGGGCGGCATCCGGACCCCGGGTGTGCTCATAGGCCTGTGCGATCAATGATTCAAGCCGCCCGGCATCGGGTACGGGGAACCTAGCCACCGTTCTCCTCCTGCCAACGTTGCCGCAACTTCTTGATGATGGCGGCACATTGCCGCCTGATGGTGCCTGCCGGTATCTCCACGATTCCGGCTATCTCTTTATGCGTCAGTCCAATCCAGTAACGCATGAGCAACAGATTCTGTTCATCTTTCGGCAGGGTCTCTATCAAGGCGCGCAGATATTCATGTTCATCACTGAATTCAGCCGTGTTATCGATATGCACACCCGACTGTGCATCGTCACTAACGAACGGGGAAGCTGTGTCACGGCGATAACTGTCAATGTGGAGATTAACGGCGATGCGGTAGAGCAGTGCAACCGGTGAGCGCGGGTCTTTACAGACAACCCGGATAAATTTTAGAAAGGTCTCGGCCAGCAGATCGTAGGCGCCGTCCGCACTGCATCCCCGGGCCCTCAGGAAACGCCACAGACGATTGGCCTGCTGACGATAGAACCTGTCAAATGCGGCTTCATCACCCTCATTACAATAGCGCAGCAGCAGTTGTTTCGCCTCAGACATGCGTTATTCTATTAAGTTACCGGTCATGAAGCTAAAATCTTCAACCTGGAACCTTGAACCTCGAACCTTGAACCTTGAACTTTATCCCCCCAGTTCCGCCTTCTTCTCTCTTGCCAGCAGCGCCTGCACAGCCTCTGCGGGCAGTACCTGTCCATGGATAACCTTGTATATCTGTTCGCTGATGGGCATTTCGATCCGATATTTCCGCGCCAGGCTGTATACGGCCTCCGCCGTACGTACTCCCTCAACCGCCTGTCCGATCTCCTGGCGTGCTGCATCAACACTGCTGCCCTGTGCCAGGGCCAGCCCCAGGCGGCGGTTACGGGACTGATTATCGGTACAGGTCAGAACCAGATCTCCCAGACCGGCCAACCCCATAAAGGTCTCCTGTCTGCCACCCATGGCAATGCCCAGACGTGTGATCTCGGCCAACCCACGGGTAATCAAGGCAGCGCGTGTATTGGCGCCAAAACCCAACCCATCGGCAATACCGGCTGCGATGGCCATTATATTTTTCACGGCGCCACCGACCTGTGTGCCAATCACGTCATCATGGGTGTAGATCCGGAACACCTCATCGTGGAAACGTTCGGAAAAGTAGTGGGCGGTTGCAGCATCCCCCGAAGCCACAGTAACGGCCGTGGGCAATCCTGCCGCGACCTCAGCGGCGAATGAGGGACCTGACAACACCGCAACCGGTATGTCGCCCAGCGCGTCTCTGACAACTTTATGGTTAAGCGAATGGGTGCTGGGTTCCAGTCCCTTACACGCCAGGCAGATCCTGAAGGTATGTGAGGTAACAGTTTGCATCTCCTGTAACACAGCCTGCAACCCTTCACAGGGAACCGCAATGACAATATCCTCGACTTCCTGAAGCAGGGGAATGAGATCAGGAGACGGGGTTAACGTCCCCGGGAATGGGTAACCGGGCAGGTGTCGGTTGTTACAGGCTTGACCGACAAGATTGCGAAGGTGCTCCTCATCGCAGTCCCACAGAAAGGTGGGATTGCTATTCCTGGCGAGCACAAGCGCCAATGCCGTACCCCAGGAACCGGCGCCGAGCACGAGAACAGGTTTGTTTCTCAGGACAATTCCCCCGGCTTTTTAGGTGATAATCCTAGCTGCAATAGTTTCTCCCCACCTGTCCGCTTTTTAACTTCAACTTTTTACTCATTGCTTTTTAGCGCCTGGTATCGGCCTGTTCGGTCTGTTTCTGCTGCTGCTGTAAATAAAGTGCTTCGAAATTGACCGGCGCCAGCAGTAATTGTGGAAAACCACCGCGCATGATTAAATCGGCAATAAACTCTCGGGCAAAAGGAAACAGGATATTAGGACATATCGTTGCCAACATTCGTCCGCGGATTTCATCCGGAAATCCGTCAATATGAAAAATCCCTGCCTGGTGTATTTCCGCAAGATAGACCGTTTTCCCCTCGAAGCTTACAGTTACCGTCACGCTCAGGACAACTTCAAACAACTCTTTCGATAAGGAATTCACTGCGTTGGCAATATCCATATTCACCGACGGCTTCCATTGCTCCTGGAAGATCTGTGGTGAATGGGGTGTTTCAAAAGAAACGTCCCTGACATAGATTTTCTGTAACCCGAATTGTCCTTGCTCGCCTCCAGCAATTGTATCTTCCTGGCTGGTGTCTGTTTGATTTGACATTAACGTTTACTCAAATATTGTAGAAACTCCGATTAATCCAGAGGTCTAGTATACAGCAATAAGTTAACCCTCCCGTGTTAACGGAAGGTTGGCGTTCTGCCAGGCGAGCAGACCGCCACTGAGGCAGTAGATATTCTCAAAATCACCGTTTTTCAGCGTTCTTGCGACACGTGTCGACACCGTACCGTTGCTGCAACAGGTGATCACGATCTGTTTTTGGTATTTTTTCAGTTCTTTCTGTCGTGGTTGCAAATCCGGCTCCGGGATATTCACGGCATTCAGGATATGACCTTTTTTAAAATCATCCTGTAAACGGACATCTAATATCAGGGCGTTTTCATGGTTCATCATTTGCGTCGCTTGCAAGGGGGTGAGTTGTTTAATTCCACTGATTGCTCCGGAAAAGATATTCCAGAATAACAAAATCACTATTGCGATGAGCAATGAAACCAGGAATAGATGGTTACCGATAAATTCAGGAATTTTCTCCATTAAAAAATACTCTGAGTGTTAAACGTGAATGCAGTAGACAGGTAAGTGGCGATAATACGATATATAGCCGTGATTAGAAACAGTGCCGGAGTGTCGGGGAAAGGGTTATCTTCAGTTTTAAATTCTCAAATATTACATAAATCGAAGTTATCGTATCCCACAACAAGTTGGTGGTTTCAATCAAGCCTGTTTATATGATGGCTTATTATACACACCTCTACAAATGCATTTCTCATAACCGGCAGGTTAGCATTGAAGCGGATATCAACACTGTATCAATCTGTGTACTCCCCCGGATTTTTCATGCTAGAATTGACCGGGGACTACAAAAACCGCCAAATTTCATTGAAATCGCCCGGAAATCAATCTTTACAGTCACCATTGATGAACGCGATCACAATTCTCCTCACTAAAAACACATCTCTATCCACATCGCTTTTATTGGCCATGTTGCTGATACCGCGCATCGGCTTTTCCGATAAATAATGCAATTAATCCACAAACCAGTCATTCTGATTATCCTCGATGGTTGGGGATATTCGGAAAACATCAACTACAACGCCATCCACAGCGCTAAGAAACCGGTGTGGGACCGGCTCTGGGACGAATACCCCCATACTTTGATCAATGCCTCGGGGACGGAGGTGGGCTTGCCCGGTAACCAGATGGGGAATTCCGAGGTCGGGCACATGAATATCGGTTCGGGAAGAATTATCGAGCAGGAGTTTACACGCATCAGCCGCACTATCGAGGACGGCTCATTTTTCCATAACGAAACCCTGCGCTCGGCATTTAAAAAGACGGTCCAAAACAACAAGGCCCTGCATGTCCTCGGCCTGTTGTCTCCAGGAGGGGTGCACTCTCATCAGGACCACATCTTTGCGTTGATGGAATTTGCCGATCAATGTGGGCTGAATGATATCTATCTCCACGCTTTCCTGGATGGCCGCGATACACCTCCCAAAAGCGCGGGAGAATACCTGCATGAAGCGCGGTTAAAGATGGCGGAACTTGGAAAAGGCCGGTTCGCCACTATTATCGGCCGCTATTATGCCATGGACCGTAATCAACATTGGGACCGCACCCGGGCGGCCTATGACCTGATCAGCCAGGGTAAGGCGGAATACCAATCAGATGATACCTTCATTGCAGTCGATATGGCCTATGCACGCGGTGAATCGGATGAATTTGTTAAAGCAACTTCCATCGTCCGGGAGGGGGAGATACCTGTTTCGGTGCAGGATGGCGATTGTATTGTGTTTGCGAATTACCGTGCCGATCGGGCCAGACAGTTGGCAAGTGCCTTCACAAAAGAGGATTTTTCCGGTTTTGAAAGGGAGCGGTTTGCAAACCCCGTGACGTTTATCAGTCTGACCGAATACAAGGCCAACTATGAATTTCCCGTGGCATTTCCTCCAGAACATCATGACAATGTATTCGGGGAATATATCGCCCGATGCGGGCTGCGCCAATTGCGTATCGCCGAGACAGAAAAGTATGCGCATGTCACCTTCTTCTTCAACGCTGGAAAAGAACGCGCTTTCGAAAATGAAGATCGTATTCTTGTTCCGTCACCACATGTGTCCACCTACGACCAGACACCAGAAATGAGCGCATTCGAAGTTACTGATAAAATGATCGATGCCATTAACAGCCGGAAATACGATGTCATCATCTCTAATTTTGCGAATGCAGATATGGTCGGGCACACCGGTGATTTCGATGCAACAGTCAAAAGTGTCGAGTCAATCGACAAGTGTCTCGGTACTATTCTCGAGGCAGTACAGAAGGTAGGAGGAGAACTGCTGATTACGGCCGATCATGGCAACGCCGAGCAGATGAAATCGTTTATTACGGAAAAAGTCAGGCCCCAGCCCCATACCGCACATACCAGCAACCTGGTACCGTTCCTGTATATTGGCCGTAGCGCAGATGTTTTGCCGGGGACCGGGGCGTTGTGCGATATTGCCCCAACCATGCTGTATTTGATGGGATTAAAACAGCCTCAGGAAATGACCGGCAGATCTCTGTTCAATCTGCATAACTATGCAACACATGCAATCGTGGGCGACTGACGTTTCACATGCCAAACAGATTATCTCCACCTGCCTGACTGGCGTCTTTTGTGTCTGCCTGGTCGTTTCCGTATATGCCACTGACGTCAATCCCGGTGTCGACCCGGAACAAAAGGCCGCTGAGCTGGAATCGGTGCGGACACAAATCCGTGATGTCGAATCCAATATCCAGGCGGCACGAACTAAGACGGATATATTATTTAAGGAATTACAGGAAAATGAAAGTGCTGCGTCCACTATCTCGAACAAACTGCAGACAATAGATGCCCGCATAGAAGCAAAATTAGTCAGGCTCGCAAAACTCAAAGTGGAAAAGAGCGTCAGTGAAAAAAAGCTTGAAAATGAGCGCGAGCTCCTTGCACAGCAGGTCCGGGCTGCCTATAAAACCGGACAAAACGACTACCTCAAGTTACTGCTTAACCAGGAAGATCCCGCACTGGTCGGCAGGATGCTGACCTACTACGATTATTTCAATCTTGCGCGCAGGCATCGTATCGATAAAGTTACAGAATCACTCAGGAACATAGCCCACCTCGAGGTCAGGATTAAATCCGAAACAACACAACTTGATCAATTACGGGGGGAACAGATGGCAAAACTGGAGGAGTTTACCCTGTATCGAATCTCCAGAAAGAAGATTATCTCCAGACTCAACAGCTATATTAAAGATCAAGACAAACAACTGCAAACTCTGCAAAAAAATGAACAGGAACTCGAATCGCTGGTCAATAAACTCAGACAGGAAGAGACGATAATACAAAATTATGAGGAGATACCGCCATTTAATACGTTGAAGGGCAAGCTTAAATGGCCTGCCCGGGGCAAACTGACTACCCGCTTCGGCGCACCAAGGAAAGGCGGAAAACTTAGATGGCAGGGGGTAACGATCTCGGCCGGGAATGGGACGGAAGTCCATGCAATAAGCTCCGGCAAAGTCGTATTCGCGAACTGGTTTCGGAACATGGGCCTTCTGATCATCCTGGATCATGGCGATGGATATATGAGCTTGTACGGGCATAATGAACGGTTGTTAAAAAAGGTGGGCGATTGGGTCAAGACAGACGAGAACATAGCAAAGATCGGTGACACGGGCGGAGAGCAACAGCCAGGGCTCTATTTTGAAATCAGGCAAAGCGGCGCTCCCCTGAACCCCGGATTATGGTGCAAAACCTGAATTCACCATGCCAAAGTTTACTTGTCATCCGTGGCGTCGCGCCTGTATGCTATCCGACGGGGTTGTTGTAGGCCCAGACATACCGGAACATCCTTACTATCGTGTTGGCAGTAATAACCTTTCGATTCAACATTGACGGGGTATCTAATGAAGTATTGTTTACACAATCTGTTCATACTGGCGGTTCTTTCTGTATGTGGCAATCATTTTGCCGTAGCTGAAAATGCGTCTCCAGGCACGGATGAAACCGGCGCGGAAGAATTACCATTTGATGAAATCAGAACCTTTACCGAGGTTTTTGCGAAAGTGAAGGATGATTACGTTGAGCCGGTAGACGACAAAAAATTACTGGAAAATGCCATACGCGGCATGCTGGAGGGGCTTGACCCGCATTCCTCCTATCTGGACAAGGAGGCCTATCAGGAATTGCAGGAAGGCACTACCGGCCAATTTGGGGGTCTTGGCATTGAGGTGGGGATGGAAAACGGTTTCGTGAAGGTGATCGCTCCGATCGATGATACACCGGCCGATAAGGCGGGCATCAAGGCAGGCGATTTGATCATCCGTTTGAATGAAACACCGGTGAAAGGGATGTCCCTGAATGACGCCGTTAAGATCATGCGCGGTAAACCCGGTACCCGGATCAATCTGACTGTGGTGCGCGAAAATGCAGAAAAACCACTGAAAATAACCATTACACGCGATATTATCAAGATAAAGAGTGTGCGCAGCAAAACACTGGAGCCCGGTTTTGCTTACCTGCGTATTTCCCATTTTCAGACACATACCCCCGATGATTTACGCCGTGAAATGACCAAGCTGATGGAAGATAATAACAATGATATAAAAGGTCTGGTGCTTGATTTACGGAATAATCCTGGCGGTGTTCTGAGCGCGGCAGTGGAAGTCTCCGATGACTTCCTGGAAAAAGGGTTGATCGTCTACACCGAAGGAAGGGTCAATGATTCAAAGCTGAAATTTAATGCCAAGCCGGAAGATATGCTGAATAACGCCCCAATAGTTGTTCTCGTCAACGCCGGATCGGCTTCTGCATCGGAAATCGTGGCCGGGGCGCTGCAAGACCATAAACGCGCGATCATCATGGGACAACAAACCTTCGGCAAGGGCTCGGTCCAAACCATCCTGCCGCTGCCGAATGAAGCAGCGTTAAAACTGACAACAGCCCGCTACTACACACCATCCGGGCGATCCATCCAGGCATCGGGTATTACACCGGATATCGTCATTGACAAGCTGAAAGTTGAAAACATAAACGACGGGAGCAACATCGTAAAGGAAGCAAACCTGAACAGGCATCTGGAAAATGACAGGCTTGACGAAGACACATCCGGTAAAAACAGTGCGGCTTCAAACGAGACAAACACACAGGGTCAATCGCTATCCGCCTCGGATTATGAGCTTTATGAAGCGTTGAACGTGCTTAAGGGTTTGTCTATCTTGAAGAAGAAAGCGGGCTGATCGGCAATATGAGAAATCATTCGATCCGGCAATTGTATCTGCTTGTCGGCCTGCTCTTCCTGTTCAGCCCAAACTTAACGGTTGCCAGGATTGTGCTCGGTTCGCCTTCTATCAGTATAATCATTGATGATATCGGTTACCGCATACACGAAGACTTGCGCGCGATTGCGCTGCCGGGTTCGATCGCTTATGCCATTATGCCGCATTCTCCCAACGCACAACTCATGTCGCGCCTGGCAAGCAAACGAGGCAAGGTTATCTTGCTGCACCTTCCAATGGAGTCAATTTGGGAGGAAAAAAACCGGTTTCTTGGCCCTGGCGCCCTGACCCTTAATATGACACATGACCAATTCATGCGCACACTTGTTGGAGACTTGCGCTCCATACCTGATGCAGTCGGTGTCAATAATCACATGGGCAGTCTGCTGACCCAGCATCCGGGTAATATGGGGTGGCTGATGGATACCCTCAAAAAAAATAAAAAATTCTATATTGATAGTGTTACCAGTACGCAAAGTGTCGCCGGTACTGTTGCCGGGGAAAAGAAGATCCCATACCTGAGGCGTGATGTTTTCCTGGATAATCATCAGAATGAAGCCTACATACAGGCACAGTTCGAAGAATTAATTAAAATAGCCAAACAAAAAGGGCACGCGATTGCTATTGGCCACCCATACCCCGAGACTCTTCAGGTTTTGTCAATAAAATTACAACAACTGGATGAATACGGGGTTGTACTTGTTAACCTGGTGGATATGGTAGACAGGCAAAATGAAGCCAGGAAAATCCGGCATACCCTGCTAAGCCACAAATAGGCGGCAATCATGGCTGCTCACTGATTGCAAACAGTAGTAACACAATGCCGGCTCCTCCAGCCAACCATGTCCCTACCGGCACACCAGCCAACATTACAGGCGCCTGCACGCCTAACGCATAAATAATGGCAGCGCTCAGCAATGCCCCCGATCCGATTACTGCCAGTACTGTTCTTCGGTTATATACCTTCATTTCCCCCCGCAGTTTCCTGATGTCTTTGGAATTATTTTCAATCTGAATCTTGCCATCACGCAGACGATCGACAAGATCGATAACCTTATTAGGCAGATCAGGCAGGCGATCCAGCCAATGTGGCAAATTCTCCCTGGCGCCCTTAATCAACCCATGCAAACCCAATCGTTCTCTCATCCAGCGTTCCAGTTGCGGCCTTGCAGTCTGCCACAGGTCCAGTTCGGGATAAAGCTGACGGCCGACCCCTTCAATATTAACAATGGTTTTCTGTAACAGTACGAGTTGTGGCAATATCTCCATATTAAATCTGCGCGCAGTCTGAAGCAGGCGTAATAATAGATCGCCAAAGGATATCTCCTTCAAGGGACGGTCAAACAGAGGTTCACATACGGCACGGATTTCGAATTCAAATTCATCCACGCGGATGCCGGCCGGCACCCATCCCGATTCGACATGAAGCTCCGCTACTCTTTGGTAATCGCGATTTAAAAAGGCAAGGAAATTTTCCGCCAGGTAGCGTTGATCAAATTCAGTCAGGGAACTCATAATACCGAAATCAACGACCGAAACACGTGGTAGTTTATCTGCTTCGTTCTTTGTGACAAAGATGTTTCCTGGATGCATGTCGGCATGGAAAAAACTGTCACGAAAGACTTGTGTAAAGAACACTTCAACACCATATTCGGCCAACCATTTCAAATCTATACCGGCCTCTTTTAAGGCGCTGATATTACTTACAGGAATACCGGAAATACGCTCCATGACCAACACATTGCGCCGAGTCAGTTCCCACTCAACTTCCGGAACATAATAGTTTATCTCATCTGCAAAATTTCTTCTCAATTGTGATGCATTAGCTGCTTCACGCATAAGATCCAGTTCGGCAATCAACGTTTTCTCAAATTCAGAAACGACCCTTGTGAGTCGCAGAGATTTCCCCTTTGAATAATAATGTTCACCCTTTTCAGCCAGGAAACGTATCAGGCCAAGGTCCCGGCGGATATTTTTTTCAATTCCCGGACGGATCACCTTGACTATAATATTCTTTCCATTTTTCAGCTTTGCTGTATGGACTTGGGCAACGGATGCAGAGGCAAGAGGTTCTTCATCAAACTCCAGGAATATCTCATCGAGATTCTGCTCGTAGGCCTCTTCAATAATACGCCGGGCCTCGCTGCCAGGGAAAGGCGGTACGTTATCCTGCAATTTTGCCAATTCATTTGCGACATCTTCCGGCAGCAGATCCCGTCTTGTAGAAAGAATTTGCCCAAACTTGACATATATGGGTCCAAGATCTTCCAGTAGCATTCTTAACCGTTGCGCCCTGGGACGATGTTCCTTCCTGAACCAGTTCCACGGGAAAAGAAAAAAAGCATACCTTACCGGCCGGAACAGGTGGGTAGCAAAAATAATCTCATCCAGCCCATGCCGGACCAGGACTCGCTGAATGGATAATAATCTGAAAATCTGGCCTGCGGTAAGCATCTCTTCAGGGCCTGGACAGGATCGCCCGGTCAAGCCTCTCTATGCGAAGCTTTAACCTTTCGACATCATCACGCAGCTCATCGACCAGGATGGCATACTCAGCAATTTCGGAACGATCGGGCAGTATCTCCTTTTCGTAACGGAGGTATTCGCTGACATCCAGTTCCAGGGTTCGTTTGGTTTCTATGGCATACTTCATCGTATATCTGAATACATTGCCCAGCTTATGTGCAACGCTGTCTCCTACCCGGCGGGAGAGATGCTCTTCCCAATCGAGATCAATATTTTTCAGGATGGCCTGGAAGTGTTGCGCCAGACCAACATCACCAATAATCTCCATTGTCCCGGAAAATGTGCTGCTCTTTCCCCGTGTCGATATAAGGTAGGTGAGCATGTCGACAGGTGTTCCACGGATCCTGACGTTTACGTTGCCGTCGAAGGTATTAACGACGTGAATTCCCTCGCCCGACGGAAACATATATAAACAGAGATCCGTGTTGATAAATTCCAGGGAAATAACCTTTCCTGTCAAACCGGAAAGCTCCCTGAGTAAATCTTTATCATACGATAAGGTCCGATTAAGCAAATGTTCCAGCTTTGTGAAGGGATTTCTGGTCAACGTGATTGCCGTCGTATCAAATGTAGTGGTCAGTGACTACAATTTATAGCCTTTATGGATTGCCACAATACCTCCCGACAGGTTGTAACAGGAGACGAGGGAAAAGCCGGAAGACACCATCATCTCTTTTAACTCTTCCTGATCCGGATGCATGCGTATGGATTCAACCAGATACTGGTAACTGGCCCTGTCCCTGGCTACCAGCTTCCCCAGTAAAGGGATCACCTTGAAGGAATAGTTGTCATACAGTCGTTTCAACAAGGGAAGTATGACACGGGAAAACTCCAGAATAACCACACACCCACCATATTTCAGCTTCTCACGAATAGAGTCCAGCGCCCTGTTCTTGTCAGTCACGTTTCTCAATCCAAAAGCAATGCTGATACAATCAAAGATATTATCATTAAATGGCAGACATTCGGCATCTGCCTGGATATATTCAATACCTTTGGCAAGGCCTTTATCCAGCATGCGGTTTCTTCCCGCTTCCAGCATTTTAGCATTAACATCACAGACAATTACTCTTCCTTCTGTGCCCACTGCCCATCTGTAAAGTGCCGCCACATCACCTGTTCCGCCGGCCACATCCAGAACCCGATCGCCCCGTTTTACCTGGGAGATATGCACAGCATATCGCTTCCATAATCGATGTGCCCCGAATGACATCAGGTCATTCATTAAATCGTAATTCGATGCAACAGAACTGAAAATCGCGCTCACACGTCTGGTCTTCTCTCCGGGCGACACTCTTTCAAATCCGAAATCGGTTGATGTAGTTTCAATCATTGCCTTTCCTTTCTATGACCGGCCTTCTCCAGGGCTTCCTGGTAAGAATTCCAGTAATTATCGAAATTTATCCCAAGATCATATAAATATTCCCAGCTGTAGATACCGGAATCATGCCCATCATCAAAATGCAACTTGACGGCATAGTGACCTATCGGTTCTATCTCGTCTATATTGACGTTTTCCTTATCAAGTTGCAGCACTTCCTGCCCCGGTCCATGGCCCTTGACCTCGGCGGAAGGAGAAAAGACCCGTAAATACTCGCAACTCAACTCAAATGTTGAATCATCGTCGAAGCTGATGACTAAGCGGCGTGATTTTTTGTGGAGATTAATCGAAACAGGATGTGGCTTCTCTTCTGTCATTGTCTTCGTGTCCGTTATCTGTACCTGTTATCGAAGCTCAGGCCCCACTGGGCCATATGTTTAAGGAAACTCTGATTAAAATCAGAGTTTCTGCTGCACATGGCAAGGATTGTTCCAGACAATCCTGTTGCATTTCCTCCATTATCCATGGAGGTTAGATGTACCACCATTTTCAATGGCAGTTGAGCCATTGAAAACATGAGAAAAAACAAAAATCACACTTTTTGTTTTTCGTGCTCTGATAATTCAAGGACGGATTA
>JBHHYN010000025.1:0-27276 GCA_046757565.1 Gammaproteobacteria bacterium
ATGACGGGCTACTGTTTATATATCAACCCACAGATTCTGCTGAAGACCCTTAAAATTAAATGCGCCTTATTGGCGCAAATGCTTCTAATGGTGTATAAGATCCCTCGCTCACGGCGCTCGCTTCGGGATGACACGAAATTCATTGCACTCGTACCGGGATGACACGTGGCTCACTGCACTCGCCTCGGGATGACAAGCAAACTGTCATATAAAGGAACTACCTCTAATGAGGTATGCTGGAGTGGGGAGGAGAGACGAAGCTGTCAAAGGCTACGAGCCTCTCGGAATGCCGGAGGTCGCACGGCATTTGTCTCAGGAAGAGGGGCATCTGCCGGTTTTTGGAGCGGGACAATCAAACAGACGGCCACGCAGGCCACATAGAGGAGAAGCAAGTTCATGTTGGGGCGGTTAGCACAAATCTGTCATGTAGTCTCGGCGTTCTGGGTCGTGGTACTGGCCGTTATCATCTTTATTGATGTCAGTGGACGCTTTCTGTTCAACACTCCCCTGTTGGGGGCAGTAGAAATCATCAAGAATTCAGTCGTCTCTATCACCTTCCTGCAACTGCCACTGGCGATCTACCGTGGGGGTATGATCCGGACCACGATCATCTACGGCGCCATGGGTCCGACCGGCCAGCGTACTCTCCGATCCGTTGCGAATATCCTCGGCTTGCTGTTTTTTCTGGGCATTGCTTACAGCTCCTGGGGACCGGCCCTGGAAGCCTGGCATATCGGTGAATATGAAGGCGAAGGCGCGTTACGCATAGCGACCTACCCGATCCGCTTCCTGGTAGCACTCACCTCCATTTTTTCGGCTTATGTCTATCTGCATCTGCTGTTTCTTGACTGGATGGGCCGCTTTCATCCCGAAGACAATGAGATTGTCGGCGTCTGATCGACGATCAATAGGGAACTAGTCTAAAACCAATTCGATGGGACCCGAGATCATTTTCTACTCGCTGGCGGTTTTGATCGTGCTGGTGTTGCTCGGGGTGCATATCGGCATTGCACTGGGGGTTACCAGTTTTCTCGGCGTTTACCTTATATCCGGCGATCTGAATATCGCCCTGTCGATCCTCGGATCAACGGCCTACGAAGCAGTCCGAAGTGAGACCCTGGCAGTCATTCCGCTGTTCGTGTTGATGGGGGAGATCGTCAGCCGCTCCGGCGCCGCCACCGATCTCTACATGCTTTGCGACCGCACTATGCGCAAGTTGCCGGGGCGCCTGGCGGCAGCGACTGTTATCGGAAATACCGCCTTTGCCGCTGTGTCCGGGGTAGCGATCGCCTCGGCGGCGGCATTCAGCCGTATCGCTTACCCGGAAATGCGGCGCATCGGTTACAACAAGGCCTATGCGCTGGGTGTTATTTCCGGCAGCGCCTGCCTTGGCATGTTGATACCGCCAAGCGTACTGTTGATCATCTGGGCCATCTTGACCGAAGGCTCGGTCGGGGCGCTGTTCATCGGCGGGGTCGGGCCGGGTATTTTGCTGGGTCTGACATTCATCGGCTATTGCGTCATCGCCGCGATACGGGACCCATCGCTGGCGCCGGCAGCGGATCGGACCCATGATACCCGTTTGCAAGAGGGGGCGGTCGGGTCCGAGGTAATCGGCGGGCTCGGCGTGATCGCGCTGATCATTGTGGTACTGGGAGGCCTGTGGGGAGGGCTGTTTACACCAACGGAATCCGCCGGCTTCGGGGTGCTTGGTGGCGCCCTCATAGGCTGGTTAAAGGGAATGCGCTACCGGACATTCATGCAGGCGATCTATGATGCAGGTCGTTCGACGGCGCCGATCATGTTTCTGCTCATTGCCGGTTCCATTTACGCCAGGCTGCTGGCCATGAGTGGCGGGGTCAATCTGATCCAGGAGCTGTTTACCGGTTCCGGTCTGTCGAAGAGCGGTATCATCCTGATTATGACCCTGGTCTGGCTGGTGCTGGGCGCGCTCATCGACTCCATCTCCGTGATCCTGATGACGGTCCCAATCTTTGTACCCATCGCGGCAGCCGCCGGCTTCGATGAGATCGCCTTTGCTATCTACGGGATTCTGATCATTGAGGCCGGGTTGCTTACTCCGCCGGTGGGGCTGCTGGTGTTTACAGTAAAGGCGTCGGTCCCCGATGCGTCCGTCAGTCTGAAAGAAATATTTATGGGCTCTGTGCCCTACTGGATCATGATGCTGGCGGTGGCCCTGTTCATCCTGGCCGTACCGGAGATCGCCAGCTGGTTACCAAATAAAATATTTTAATTTATGGGTCTTCAGCAGAATCTGTGGGTTGATATATAAACAGTAGCCCGTCATTCCCGTGAAAACGGGAATGACGGTATTTATGACTTGAATCCGCCTCTCTATTTAATCAGTTTTTATTCAAAAGTCTTTCTTGTTAACCCACAGATTCTGCTGAAGAGCCTAATTTATTAAATGCACCGATCAGCTTGTTGTGGCTAGCTGATCCAACGCACCATCCCCATAACGCCATCTACACCAACCTGCGCGCCGTCCGGGATTTTGTGTGTAGCCTCAAGCACACCCAGCACCATGGGGATGCCGCGTTCGCGCGCCAGTGAGGCCAGGTGCGAGGTACTGCCACCGAGTTCCGCAACAACGCCGGAGACGCGCGGCAACACCTGGCTTAACGCCGGACCAGCCACTTTCGTTACCAGGATATCGCCCGGCGCCACACGCGACAGCTCACATTCACAATTGATGACGCAGGCGCGGCCTGCACCCCAACCGACGCCTGATGGATGCCCCTTGAGTCCGGGATGACGTAACCAGATTTCGTCCGGGACCTGGGCCGGTTCCATGTGCAGGGGCCGCGCCTGCAACAACTTAAATCCTGCCTCATCGAGAGCCCATTCGATTTCGACGGGCACCCCCAGCAGGCCCTCCGCTTTTTTCATGAGTTGTCCGAGTTCGGCTACCTGCGCCCCGTGCAGACACGGTTGTGAAACCTTGTCTCTGGATACGGCCCGACTGGCCGGCTCCGCATCGTGCCTGGCACAGTGTACGCTGTGGTGCTTACGGCCTGCGGCGGTCTCCAGTACTTCCCCATCGTTACCCAGTTCATACCGATCCGGCACTACCTCACCCTGGGCGATGGCCGAACCCAGGCCCCAGGTAGCGGTCAGGGACATGCCGCCATCGGCGGTAGGGCTCATGCCGCCACCGGAGCTATGTGCCGCCACCAGCGGCTGAACAAGCAGCGCCATAGCCGTGTCCGCCGGGCTGACGCCGTGTCCCTCCATATACTGCAGAGCCCGGGACGACCACAGCGCCGCCCAGCAGGCGCGCACGGCGGTGAGAAAATCGGTCTCGTTGTCCAGACCCAAAAACGTCTCGAACTGGCCGGCGAAGTTGGATCCGGCCCCGTCCTCCATGAGTGCGGAGGAGCGGACGACAGTCAAGGCACCTGTGTGCCCGGCGAGTTCCCGCCAGGCAGTGACGAGAGATTCGAGGAGCGGAGCCATGATCGGTTTTTGATACAAACCAAGCCTGACCTCGGAGATATAACGGCGCGCTTTCAGAGGTTCCAGCGTTGCCGCTGTCCGGGCGGTTTCGGTAAGACCCAGAAAATCAAGCTGCAGGCGATAGGCCTCGGCATCAACACAAAACCCGTCGGGGACGGGCAGACCAGACTGGCCCAGTAACGCCTGGTTGGCGGCTTTCGGCCCGAAGCGGCCGGCATCGGTCGCCGCCGCATCGGTGAGCGCTACCATCAGGTGGTTCATGCCTGCCCCATCACCCGGTTACGCAGGTGTTAGTGGGGATCAACGACGGTGATCTGCTCGACTGGAAAATGGGAGATCAGCTCGGTCCGATCTTCATGCACAATCAGCATCTCCTCGATGCGGATACCGAATTCCAGCGGCTTGCCGTGCTGGGTCTCCAGTGCGAACACCATGCCGGGTTTGATCTCTATCGGATGGTCCAGCGACCAGATGCGCGAGATGACAGGCGGATCGTACTGGGCGAGACCGAGGCCATGACCCCACAGATTCGCCGCCGCCTGGTCCTCCTCTTCGTAACCCCACGCCTCTTTTGCAGAGGGCCACTGCTCGGCGATCTCCCGGGTCGTGGTGCCGGCCTTGACGACATCGATGGAATTATAGAGCCACTCCAGCGTGGTTGCGTAGTAGTCCTTCATCTCCTGGGTCGGTTCCTTGCCGACGCAATAGGTGCGGTAGTAGCATGATTTATAGCCGTTCCAGGTCAGCGCCGCCAGGTCCATAAAGACGATATCGCCGGGTTTGATAATGCGATCGGAGAAGTTGCGCCAGTTGGGCCAAGTATTGGGGCCGGACGAAACAATGACATCCTCTACATCCTCCATACCGGGAAAGGAGTAGAGATAATCCATGATGTGGGCGGTCACCTGGTTTTCGGTGATGCCCGGCCTGAGCATGTTCATCGCCTCCCAGTGGGCAGCATCGCCAATCGCGCCGACGATGCGCATGCACTCCTGTTCGTCCTGGTTCTTGACCGCGCGCGCCTCCATCATCGCCGACATACCGTCGACCCAGGTGATATTGGCCGCCTCGAAGGCACCGATCATGTTGATGTCGATGAAGTCAACTCCCAGTTTTTCACCGGCCACGCCAAAGCGTTTCATCTCCTCGACAATGGCTTTGGTGAACTTGCTCACCTGCTGTTGCGAAGCAGGACCGGCCGCACCCTTGATCCAGGCATAGGAGTAGCGCACGTTCTCTTCGGGTATCCACGGTGAATGGCGCTGGATCTGGGCGCCGATATCACCCTGCTCGAACAGGACCGGTGCGCCATCGCCGCACAATAATGCATAGCGCAGTCCGGGTTTGAGCCTGCACCAGCCAGGCGTCAGGGTAGCGGTGAGGTAACGCACGTTCTCGTCGTACATACACAGCATCGCGCCCAGGCCATGGGCCTTCATTCGCGCCCTGGCATTTTCAAGCCGGTAGTTGCGTAACCGTTCCCAGTTAACACGTTCCTGCCAGTCGACACCGGCTATACCAAAATTCGCCATTTTTACCTCCAGATAAGTATTGAGATTCGTATTGAACGGGACGACTGTGGAGCACGTCATTCACAGCATGATTCTGTCAGGAATATTTAATCACGGAGGATGCTCTTCCCTTCGCCCCTGTTATGCCCTGCTTTCATCCTATAGACCGCGCATTACCCTTCTATCGAAGCGGTAAACCCGATGCCCGGGTTTGCGTCGTCAAGCCTTGATATGCTATCGTTTGTGCCATCGATATACAAGGAATACCTTAAAACAGGGCACTGGCAAGTTGGGCGATACAGGCAGCGATTCGCAAGCCGAAGCTGTTACCGGCACGCCTTAAGGGACAGATATGAAGTAGTGGTACTTCCGACAGGAACTGAACATCTCTCCGACCATTCCAGCGCTGTCAAACAGCATTATTTTTAGAGGAGTAAAAACGTCATGAGCGAACAACCCTGGAAAACCGATAAGTGGTTTGTGAGTCCCTGGAATTATGCCGACGAGGTACGTTCCAGTCTCAACTTTCCCGAGAAGATAAAGATCCACGACGTTACCCTCCGTGACGGCGAACAGCAGACGGGCGTCGCCTTCGACAAGAACGACAAGATCCGTATCGCCGAGGGACTGGCCGAAGCGGGTGTGCATCGCATCGAGGCGGGCATGCCGGTTGTTTCTCCCCAGGATGCCGAGGCCATCAAGGAGATTGTCAAACTGAACCTGGGACCACAGATTTTTGCCTTCTCCCGCTGCATGATGGACGATGTAAAACGGGCTGTCGATACCGGCGTCGGCGGTGTGGTGATGGAGGTGCCGTCAAGCGAACATATTATCAAGTATGGCTACAAGTGGCCGTTGGAAAAAGCCATCGACCTCTCCATCGAATCGACCGCCTATGCCCATGATCAGGGCCTGGAGGTAGTGTTCTTTCCGATAGACTTTACCCGTGCGGAGATGAAATGGGTGCTGGATCTCATCGCCAGGGTAGCGGATGAGGGCCACATGGACTCCCTGGCCCTGGTCGATACATTCGGCGCCACCTCACCCCACGCCATGCAGTATTTCGTGCGCCAGGTGAAGGCGCGCTTCCCGGATAAGCCGTTGGAAGCACACTTTCATATGGACTTCGGCATGGGTGTGGCGAATACCATCATGGCCCTGGCCGAGGGCGTCTCGGTTGTTCAATCAACCGTCATCGGAATTGGAGAGCGGGCCGGCAATACACCTTGGGAAGAGACCGTTCTGGCGCTGTTGACGCTTTATGGCATCGATGTCGGCATCAATTTTGACAAGCTTTATAAACTCGCTCTGCTGGTTTCCGAGATTTCCAAACATCCCATCCCTTCCAGCAGGCCGGTGGTCGGCGAGCACGCCTATAATGTCGAATCCGGAATTATTGCGACCTGGTTGCTGAATTGTGGTGATGAACACCTCACCGAGGTATTCCCCTACCGCCCGGAACTCATCGGCCGTGATGCTCCCCAGGTAGTCATGGGCAAGGGCAGCGGTATCGATTCCGTGAAGCACTGGCTGCAACGCGCACGGATTGAGGCCTCCGAGGAGCAGGCAATGGAAATCCTGCAGGCCGTCAAGGCGTGGGGACTGGAGCATAAACGTCTCATGACCGACAGCGAATTTCAGGAGCTTGCCAAAGCGGTACTGGCCTCTCAGAACGGAGCCGTCAACTGGTAAGCGCCAGGGGAAAAGGGGCGTCCGGTTTTGGTCTCGCCCAAGGGCCGGAGGCTCTCATGGTATCGGCTGTCCAGATAAGCATCCCCGCGTCAAGCAGATGTCATCGTACTGGATTCCCGCGCACCAACAAGCTGCGGCAAATTAAACCCTTAATAGATTAAGAGGGGGAGAGAGTGATGACTGATGCAGTCAAGCTAAACGGAGAGCTGGCGCGGCGGCTGCCATCCGGTCTGTTTGTATTGCGCATTGTCCTGGGCCTGTTTATGTTGCAATGGACCATTGAAAAGTTTGTCCTGCCGCAGACTACGGCGCACATTATGGAGAAATATTTCGGGGTGGAACTGTCCGGTTTCCTGCCCCAGATCCTGGGAGGGTTGGAACTGATTGTGGTTATTACGTTCCTGCTGGGCGCTTACCGCCGCCTGAGCTATGGCCTGATACTACTGTTTAACCTGGCCTCTATCGGGGCTACCTGGCACAAGCTGATCGATCCCTACGGTCTCCTGTCCGGCACGGTCAACCATCTGTTCACGGCCGGCGTACCGCTCCTTGCCGCATCCTGGCTGCTCTACTGGCTGCGAGACTGGGATGTAATGTGGTCGTTTGATGAAAAACGGTCGGCTTCCGCAGGCACGGCCGGACAAAGGGGCTGACGCCCCAGCGCCCGGATCAGAGCGCACCGTAGACAATGCGGCCGGCAACGATGGTGGCGACCGGTTTGATCTCCTTTATCTCATCAAGTGGAATGGCCATATAATCCCGGTCCAGCACCACCATATCCGCCAGCAGACCGGGCTTGATGGCACCCAGGTCTGCTTCCCGAAACAGTATTTTTGCGTTGGATCGAGTGTGTGCGATAAGGGCCTCTTCCCGGGTCAGCACCTCTTTGGTGATGACGCTGCCGTTCAGCATCTTGCCCGTGGTGGCCCACCACAGGGTGACAAACGGGTTGACCTGGGCGTCCTTGGTGCCGTCCGTGCCAAACCCGTAAACAATACCGCTCTCCTGCACCTGCCGCAGCGGAGGCATGTGGTAGGCGGCGTCACCAAACTTTCTCGAGACCTGGGTCAGGCCACCATTCACCGAATGGCTGCGCAACAGCAGGTTCATGCCAAGGGCCCGGGCACGTTCGATCTCACCGGCACCAATGTGGTCCGCATGGGCGATGGACCAGTGCAACGCCCGCAACGGATGCATCCGGTTGATCTGTTCCGCAACATCCAGCAGATAGCTTATGGATTCGGGCTGGATGGCGTGGGTCTGCACCGGCCAGCCGCCCTCAGCGGCAGCCGTGAGTATGCTGCGCGCCGCCTCTATATCGGCGGCGGTCGGGGTGGTCGCCCGGGTCATGCTGTCCCAGTGGAAAGCGGGGTAATACACTTCACCGAAAGCGATGCGCTCATACCAGGCGTTCCCCTGGAAGGGATGGGCCGCCACGATCTTTTTCACCAGTTCCCGTGCCGCCTCGGGGGTACTGAGCATGCCGCCCCAGAGTGTATAAAAGATACGCAGGGTCAGTTCGCCCCGATCAGCCAGCTTCCGGATACGACGGTAACTGGCCTCCTGAATGCCCAGTCCGGCAGGATCAAACACTGTAGTCAGACCGAGCCGGTTGAAATAGGCCATGGCAGCCTTGATGCCTTTGACCTGCTCCGCTTCGGATACGGGAGGGAAGCGTTTGATGGCCCGGGCAATCATCGGAAAGCCGCCATTGAGGCGTCCGCTGGCCCGGCCGGATTGGTCCCTGATCACGAAGGCATTGAGTCCGTCTGTGGCCGTGCCTTTTCCGCCGCTGCGCACCCGATCAATGCCCATGGTCTGTAACCAACGGCTATTGACAAAGGCGTGATCGTACTTTGCCTGGATAAAGACCGGCCTGTCCGGCACCAGCGCATCGAGTTCATCAAGAGTAAAGCCACGCCGGTCGCCGATGAACTGGTCCTCGAACCAGCCGCCGAGAGCAAACAACCAGGCGCCGTATGGCAGTGTTTTTGCCTTGTCTGAGAGGATTTTAAGGGCCTGATTGCGGTCCGTGATACCATCGAGCCGCGCCTCGTTGGACCAGTGATCGGTCGCCCGGATAAAGTGGACGTGATTGTCAATCAGTCCCGGAATGACCGTCCGCCCCTTTAGATCGATGACCTCTGTCCGGGGTCCCGCCAGGGCATGGATGGCTTGGTTACTGCCGACGGCGAGTATCCTTTCTCCCTGGATGGCTACTGCCTGCCGCATCGAGAAGGTGTCGTCAACCGTGACGATGTTGCCGTTGATCAGGATCGTATCCGGGGCCCCAGCCGCCATGAGATTGGCGCCGGCGCTGAATAGAATCCAGGCGGCCAATAGCATTTTTTTTATATGGTACATATCCTCTCCTCCTTAATTTTTCAGTTTACCCGTGTGCAGGCCCTATAACAAAATCATCATCAAGGATGCCGTTGTGTTCCGGGTGCCTGCCGCCTCTGAGGCAAGCAAGCACCCTTGCTCCGCAGTGAGTTATGTTGCTGCCTCCAGTATCGATTCCCATTGGTGATGGATTCTCTGGAAATGTTCTTGCAACGTCTCAGAAAACAGGCCCGAGGAAGGCGACAGGGATTGCCGAGCGGGTTCGATGAGCATGTAATCGACGCTTGCCTGCGGCGAGACAATGGGATGCAGTTTTCGCTCCTTACCGCTGAGGTCCTTCGAGCAAATCGTTGCCGGAAGAATGGTCATCCACTCCGTGTGCGCGACAAATTCCAGCGTCGCAATCATCGCATCCATCTCTAGCAACGAGTCAATGGCGACATGATGGGCGGCAAAAAATAGCTCCAGCCGCTCACGTCTTGCATTACCATGGGTCGGCAGTACCAGTTTCAGCGGTGGCAGTTCTGCCAGCGCAACCGGAGCAAGGTGTTGCAGCGGGGAATCCGGAGCGGACACCAGTAATTCCCAATCAACACCAAAGTGACGGGAACGGATTCCGCTGCGCCGGGGTTCGATGGGAACAACGGCAAAATCGAAATCTCCCTTGAGCACCCCTTCCGACAAGGTCGGACTGTAGGCCTCGATGATGGTGACATCGACCTTAGGGTGCCGGTCCATAAAGGATGCCAGGGCCGGCGCCAGGATGCCGTGGGTAAAGGCGGGCATGAGGCCGATGCGTATGCGTCCGCTGATCTCGTCCACCAGTCCCTCCATCTCCGCTTGCGCCTCGCTCATACTGTGCAGGATCGCGCTGGCGCGCCGATACAACATCTCCCCGGCCTGGGTGGGGATAACCCCTTTCGAGGTGCGCTCGAACAGCCGTATCCGCATAGCGGCTTCCAGGTTCTTGATCTGCATGGAGAGGCCAGACTGGGTGGTGTGTTCGCGCTCCGCGGCGCGGCTGAACGAGCTTTCCTCATACACGGCGACGAATGTGTGGATCTGGCGGAAATTCATCTGGCTATTTTCTCATGCACACTGTTTTTATAGTTTTATGCCCTCAGGCTTACGATTGCGCCCACAACATATATACTATCAGAATTTCTGATAGTATATATCAAAACATATCATTTCTATTTGTTATCCTTTTCTACTACACTGGCAGACTGTTAAAGAAGAACGAATACCGTCCCCATGAAACCAGAAATGAGGAGGAACCGATGCCACGTTTAGACTATTTGAGTGATGATGAAATCCCCGTCTCGTGCCGTGAGCTGATCAAGCATGCCGAACAGGCCGGATCGCCCGACCCCCGCGTTTTGCGCGTTCTGTTCAAGAGCAAGCTCGGCGAGGCCTGGTATCGCTACTGGCAGACCTTTGCCACCGAGGGGGAGTTGCCGGCGGATCTGAAGGAGCTGTGCCGGGTCAAGATTGCGTTTGGACATGCCTGCGGCTATTGCAGCACGGTGCGTTCCAGCGCCGCCAAAAACGCCGGACTGTCGGAGGAGAAGATCCAGCAGGTCTGGGACTATGAGCACAGCGATGCCTTCAACGACCGCGAAAAACTGGCGCTGCGTTTTGCCGATTACCTGAAACACGACATTACCAAAGCCGATAATGACGGGTTCTACGCCGAACTCAAGGCCCATTTTACGGAATCCGAGATCGTGGAGCTGGGCCTGTGGTGTGCTGAAAACGTCGGCGCCGGCAGTTTCGTCCGCACCCTGAGCATTATCAGCTGGGTCGAGGCCTGCGAACTCAATCCAATGACCGCGGAAAATGCGCAAAAAAAGCAGGCCGCCGCTTGAACGGATAGGGTATCTATCCACCACAGAGATACAGAGATAATAAAAGTTAAAAAATTAACGAAAATTTCTGGGGCTTGCCCCAGGGTTGGATAGGAATAATAGGTATGACTGCACATTATGCTGAAACTCGGTCGCTTGCGGGCGAGTTGTTCATCCGGGTAGTTACACAGTCTTTTGAACAGATGATTATAATTCTGTGATCTCCGTGTCTTGTGGTGAATACTGGTTTTGAGGCAGGGCGCCGGGAAATGGCTGTGTGAGTCTGGTAGACTGCTTGCAGAGAACCAATTATTAACTGAGAGAGGGAGAAGTGACAGTGAATGCTGAAACGACTACGTTGTCCGGCCTGTTCAGTGGTAAAAACCTTTTGTGGATCATTATCGCCGGCATCGCCGGTGAGATAATATTTGAATTGATTGCCTGGCTGCTCATGCCGCAGTTAATCGGGCGCCCGATGCAGCCGGCGCTGCTGGTCATGGGCCTCGCAAAGAAGCTGTTAGATATCGGACTGACAAAACCTGCGGCCTTCAGCATTCATCTTGCGGTCGGCGCTATTCTGTTTCCCATCTGCTATGTGCTATTCCTCGCCGTTACGAAGATCCAGTCCTGGCTTGTTGCGGGCATCAGTTGGGGGGTGGTGCTCTGGTTCATCGCGCAAGGTATCCTGGCACCACTGATGGGACGGCCGTTTATGCTGGGGTTTGTCCCCTACACCTGGGCGGCCCTGGGCGCGCACATCGCCTTAATCGTGACGATTGCGTTTGTCTACCAACGGCTGTCACCCCGTAGCGCCGAGGTGAGGCCCTCTTGAAAAAATAAGCCGGGGGAATTAATGGGATCAGTCGCGCGCCGGCACGGCCGCAAAGACGTCGATCTCCAGCAACTGGCACGGCTCGGACAGTTTTGACACCTCGATCAAGGTACTGGGCGGCGGTCGCCGCTTTTGCCACACGGCAGGCAGGGGATTGTCGTGATCGGCCAGGACCTTGCGGAACCCCACCATATCCACCACAAAGCGGCGAATAAACACCACGTCGTCCCAGCTTGCGCCGGCGGCGCGCAGGGCCTTGCCGACATTCTCGCGCACACCCATGACCTGTCCGCGCCAGTCGTCGTGACGGCATTCATTGCTGCCAATCTTGTAGTCAACGGCCCGGTCCGTCTGGCCGGCAACATACACGAACCTGGCATTACCCGAGACCACGGTGGCCTGTGAATAGTAGGGGTGTTTATTCAGCGTATCCGGATTGATACGTGTAAAACGGAAAGCGTCATCAGAGTCATGCTCATTACAGGCGGTCATGGCCAGTACCACCGCCAGGCAAAGAAGCCGGCGCATGACTGTTACGCGTGCTGGGCCGGAGAGGCCGTCACCCCTGTGTCTGCCTGCAGCCGGCCAAGGGTACTGAAGAACACCGCCAGCAGCCACAGTGCCGGCCCCACAAGGCCCGGTCCCAACGGGAAATAGCCCGGCAGCAGCACCAGCCAGATGAAGCCGATATCAGTGAGGCTGACCACGTAGAGGTTGAGCCAGTAGCCAAGACGGTCGTTCCGCCAGTTGAATTTTGCACCGATGGCGATGGCGAACAGGGCAATAAGCCCCAGGTTCCAGCCCGCCTGGGCGATGCGCGCGGCGTGAGCCGCATCCGGTACCGCCGATGAGAGCGCATAGACTTTATAGGCGGCCATGACATGCAGCAGACCCCAAACGACATACAAGGCACCCCCAATCTTACAGGCTGATTTCTTCATGGTATTTTCCTCCAAAGTGTAGCGCCAGGCGCTACCTGGTTAATAAACATCCCCGCCGCAAGCGGACGGGGTATTAACAGCGTCATGCCGGACCCCGTATCAAGTACGGGGCAGACTTATTCCGGCATCCAGTCAATTATGTTCCGCTGAAACCTGTCCCGTACTTGATACGGGAGCGGATGTTGTCTTACTGGGCAATGATTGTTCCTACAATCATATTGCATTCCCACCATCCATGGCGGTCATTCCTGCTACCGGCTCGTAGGCCGGCACAAGCTTCGCAGGAATGACATCAACACAGCAGCTGCGGGGAATCAAACCCTTAAGAGATTAAAAAAGATATGGGCCGGTGCGGTTGCTGCCGGCCCATGCACAACAGGATATCTGTTTCAGAAGCGTTTGGTCACCTCAACGCCATACTGCCTGAGCTTGCCGGGGAAGAAGAAGCCGGCCGGATTGAAGCCTTCGGCAAAATAGTTCTGGTCCGTCAGGTTCTTCGACCAGCCTTCGACACGCCAACCATCACCGACCTCGACGCCAACGCGCAGGTTGAAGAGCTGCAGCGGATTGCGTTCGCTGAAGTTCTCTGTCAGGAAAAACGTCTTGCCAATGCGTTGATAATCGAGCCTGGTGAAGAAATTACCGGCCAGCAAACCACCCAGGCCGCTGCCAAAATTGAACGGGTGCCGGTACTGTAGGCCGATATTGGTGGTGGTTGTCGGCGTCTGCGGCGCTTTCTTGCCGAGGGTGGAAGTGGCCGGGTTACCGGTGTTGCCGCGGGCCTCGTCCTTGGTGACCTCGGAATGGGTCCAGCCGACACCGGCCGTCAGCGTCAGACCCTGCAGCAGATCCGGCAACACCTGCCAGGCCGCATCGAATTCGGCCCCGAACAGGGCTACCTCATCCACGGGGATGATCACCTGCGACAGCCCGGTCTGGAAGGTCACCGCCGTAAAGGTCTGCATGTCGTTCACCGCGGTATAAAAGCCGTCGGCATTCACGACAAAGCGCCCGTCCGGAGTGTTGTACTTGAAGCCGACTTCCACGCTGTTGTCTTCCTGCTTGGGAAACACATCACGGATGCCGAGGGGAACCGGTGGAATACCCGGGGTCCCTCTCTGGGCGTCAGATAGAGCTCCTATACCCGGACGGTTAAAGCCACCGCTGCGAAAGCCCTTGGCATAGGTGGCGTAGGCCATGAAGTTGTCCAGTGGCGACCAGCGCACGGTCAACTTGGGCTGGAAGGAGCGGAACACCTCCCTGCGGCGATCGCCGAAATTAATATTGGCTGTTCTCAGACCCCCGCTCGCTGGCGTAATCAACTCCTGATCCAGGAAGATATCCGGCGTGCGCACGGTCTGCTCCCGCTCGTCCTGGTCAAAGCGACCAGAGAAGGAGAGTTCGATGGTGTCGGTCCAGTCATAGTTGATCTGCCCGAACAGGGCCCAGGCGAAGTTATTCTGCTGGTCGCCATCCCAACCACGGATACAGTCGCCCTGATTATCGGTGGTCCCGCTAAGCGGGAACGGGTTGTTGCTGGGCAGGCCGAGACGACTCGGGGTGCCGATAGTATTCGGCACGCCGCCAGGCGCGGTGTCTGCACAGATCCCGTCCGGCGCCGAGAAGGGGCTGCGCTTCACCAGGTCCCGTTCTGTATCGATGCCGAGCTTGTCACGCTGGGCCATCTGTGACAGGAAGGTGTCCGTCCATACCAGATAGATACCGCTGATCCAGCGCAGGCGCCGATCGGAGGGTGAGGTGAGGCGCAGCTCCTGGCTGTAGGACTTGCTGAAACGCCACTGCGTATTCTTCTGTACCGGATCGACGGAGCGAAGGGGTTGCTCACCGATGGCGAACTGCACGGTCTTGTCGTAGGCGGTGGTCGCGGTGAGCCTGGCAAAGCCATCGATATCCCAGTTCAGCATCATCGAGGCGTTATAGATGCGGCGCTTGTCAATCCCGTTCAGGTTGTTCTGCACCGGTACGGAGTTGTTATTGACGTCGCCGACGTTGAATGCCTGACCGGGCACGGCCAGTTGGGTGGCGCTGGTCAAGGGAGCGCCGTTCCTTTGGGTTCCGCCCCGGACCACGGCCTCCCGGTTCGGATTGCCCGGTGCAAAGAAAGCCGGCGCCGGTGCCCCAACCAGGGGCGGGGGATTCGGTGCGCCCGTCACCGGGTTGATCGCCGGTGTAGGAGTGCCTGCGGGAACGCCAAACGGGCTGAGGAACCCAAAAAGGTTTAACGAAGCGCCGGGGAAGACCTCATGGGAAAACGGGGCGATATCGGTAAACCCCAATCCCGCGCCCTCGTCATCGGAGGCCGTGAAGCGGAAATCCGCCTCGAAATTGTCCGTCGGCGTCCAGATCAGGCGCGCGCGTCCGGAGAAATTCCGTGTCTCGTCGGAATGGGCATCGGGCTTGCCGATGTTGGAGCGGTTGCCATCGGTATCGTACCAGGAGAAGGAGGCCCGGCCGAGCAGCTTGTCGCGGATGAGCGGGCCGCTGATGGAGGCTTGGGTCTTGTAGCTGCTGCCGTTGCCGAAGCCGCCGCGGACATAGCCCTCGACCTCGTTGGTCGGCCGTTTGGTGCGGATGTTGATGGCGCCGCCGAGAGAATTACGCCCATAGAGGGCGCCCTGCGGCCCCTTGTAGACCTCGATCTGCTCCACATCGAACAGCTCCTGCGACATAGAGACGGGGGTCGATGCGAGCACGCCATCGATGGTGATGGCCACCGACGGGTCGGTGTTGCGCATCTGGCTGATGCCGCGGATGTTGACAAAGGTGAAGGAACTGGCCTGGGTCTCGACCAGAAACAGGTTCGGCACCAGTTTGGCATAGTCGCGCATACTGCTGACGCCGACACTGTCGATATCGTCGGCGGTGAGCGCGGTCATGGCTACCGGTACGTCCTGGATGTCCTCAGCACGTTTCCGCGCCGTCACCACGACCTCCTCCAGGGCCCCCTCCTGGGCCAGGACCTGGACCGGTATGGCGAACACCCCCATCAGACCCGCACCCAAAAAAAGCTGCATCAATCTTGTTAACTGCATCGCTTATCCCCCTTAGATTTAGATTCCCACCGATACTAATCTTTGCTATTCAATCTTTATCCTACCCTGACACGCTATTTTGCAGGAACACGGCGTGATTTGCAAACGTTTGCACCTGTTTTTGCCGTGAAGCGGGACGAAAAACGCGTGGATGTGCCCCCTGCCGGCTGTTTCCGGCTATTCCTGTTTCCCCATGACGATACGAACCAGCTCCAGTTTCAGCGCAGGCTTATGGCCGCGACCCCCGCCATGATGATCTTCATGAATACCATAGAATTCGATGGCCCGCAACAACTCGGAAGACCCGAGATGGCTCTGGGCCTTGCGACCGGGGGAGAACAGGCCGGTATTGAACAGCAGTTTCGCATCGAGGACATAGATGGCGGGCATTCCGCCGGTGCAGCTGTCGGGAATCTTATAGACCTCAACGGTACGGCCGGTCCCCCAGCCGGCCCCCGGCTCAGGCGTGATCCAGGATCACCTTCATGCGCGTAGCGTCCCGCTCACGCAACATGGTGATGGCCTGTTCCAGTTCCTGCAGGGGCAGTACATGGCTGACCATGGGTTCCAGCCGCACCACGCCGCGGCTGACCAGATCGATACAGGGGGGGTAATCCTCCCGTTTGGCCGCGCGGGCATTGATGATGGAGAGTTCCTTGTAATACAACTGGTAGAAGGGCAAGGTGGCTTCCTGGGCAGTATAGATCCCGAACAGCAGCAGGCGCCCGCCGATGCGCGCCAGTTCGATGGCCTGCGCCAGCACCGGCAGCACGCCGGTGGACTCGATGACCAGATCAGCGCCGCCGCCGGTCCACTCCAGCACCCGCTCGTGAACATCCTCATCGGGCGCTAACGTGAAGTCGGCGCCCAACTGTTGCGCCAGCGCCCGCCGTTCGGGGCTGCGCGTGATACCAATTACGGGAAAAGCGCCGCGCGCCTTCGCCAGTTGTACGTGCAACTGCCCGGCGACGCCCAGTCCCATGACCACCACCGCCTCTCCGGGAAAGATACCGACCCGCCGCTGTGCATGCAGGCAGGTGGTCAGCACCTGGATGAGGGGTCCCGTACGGCCGCTGATTGTGTCAGGCAACGGAAATACGGTGTCCGCAGGGACCCGTATATATTCGGCGAAACCGCCATTACGGTCCCGTCCCAGCACATAGCCCGACGGGCATAAATGCGTTTGTCCGATATGGCAATGCCGGCAACGGCCGCAGAAGACGACCGGATCAACGATGACGCGGGCGCCGGCTGCAACACCTTCCGCGTCGCCGGCCTCAACCACTTCGCCGATCATTTCGTGTCCCATGATGCGCGGATAGTCGACGGGGATGCCCCCTTGATAGATCTTCAGATCCGTACCACAGACGCCTGAGTGGCTGATGCGCACCAGGACCGAGCCTGGCTGCAGCGAGGGAGACTCGACCACCTGCTGGATCAACTGTTGCGGTGCTTGCAACACCATAGCCTTCATCGTGCCTGCCCCACCTCTTTTTCGCTATTTGTCCAGCTTGTTGACGGGATAGCGGGGTACATGCCCGCGCAGGACCCGGGCAACATCCTGCGCGGCCTTGGTCTGCAGATCCAGTAACGCATCCTCGGAATAAAAGGCCGTGTGCGGGGTCAGGATGACGTTGTCACGATGCAGCAATGGGGAATCCGCCGGGGGAGGTTCCACCGGCAGAACATCCAGGGCGGCGCCGGCCAGTTGCCCCTTGTCGAGTGCTTCGGCAAGCGCCTGATCATCCACCAACCCTCCCCTGGCGGTATTGATCAACATGGCCTGCGGCCGCATCCGCCGGAAGGCATCCGCGTTGAACATCTGCCGGGTCTCCGCCGTCAGCGGCGCATGGATGGAGATATAGTCCGAGCGCTGTAGCAGGGTTTCGAAATCAACCAGATAGACGTCAAGATCCTCGGCGACACCGGCCGCGACAAAGGGATCGTAGGCAATGACCTCGAGACCGAATGCCTGTGCCTTCGGAGCCAGGGTCTGCGGGATCTTGCCAAAGCCGGCCAAACCCAGGGTGCGGCCGCGCAAGCGCCGCAGCGGCGCCACCGCCTTGGCCTCCCAACGTCCTGCCTGCACCAGGGCGTTACCATAAGGGATCTTGCGGGCCAGGGCCATGAGCAAGGCCAGGGCCTGATCGGAAACCTCATCCAGGCAGTAATCAGGTACAAAACAAACCTGAATCCCCGCAGCCGTCGCCGCCTCCAGGTCAATATTGTCCACCCCGATGCCGAAGCGGCCAATCACCCGGCAGCGTTCGAGTTGCTGAATCATCTCACTGGTGATCACCGCATAGGTCACCAGCAGTCCATCCGCCTCGCGAGCGATGGCCAGGATCGCTTCCGGTGTCGGCTCCCCGGCGAGTTGCACTTCTGCATCCAGTTCAGCCAGCACCTGTTTGGCCGGATCCAGACTGGGGAAAACAGAATCCGTCACGGCGATCACTGTTTTCGTCATGCCTCTATCCTCATCACCTGTTTCTCACTTGATTACATACTCGACAGGCCACTTGTAACCACTCTGTTTTACCAGTTCGATATAAGAGCGGATGACTTCCGAACCGGGCATATTGCGCCCGTCCGCGTCCCTGGCCATCTTTTGCGGGAAGTTAACCAGGGATCTTGCCCATTGGCTGCGCACATCTTCGGGCAATTGGCGGATAATTGCGCCTGCTTTCTTCAGATCATCGAGGCCTTTGACTTGGGCTTCGCCCAGCGCCCGCGCCGCCTCCTGCTCATAATCATGTGCGACTTCAAGAATGATCTGCCGTACTTCGGCAGGCAAACGTTTCATGCTGCGGTCATTCATGGTCAGGACAACGGCGCCGCCCATGACACCAAAACCAATCAACGTGTAATACGGCGCTGGTTCGTAGAATTTGAAGCTGTAGTAGGCAGAGGGAAACATCAGCCAGCCTGCATAGACGCCGGTTTGCAGTGACAAGTAACCGTCGGGCAGTGAGGACTGTACCGGGATCGCCCCGGCATATTCCAGCCATGGCAGGTTCGGTCCGGCCCCGCCAATCTTTATTCCACGCAAGTCCTCTACCTTATCCCAGGGTTTGATCGTGCCGAGGTGATAGTTGTCCCAGCCGTTGAGGGCCAGTAGCTGCTGATTATAGTTTTCACTCAACTGTTTACCCAGCCAGGGATTTTCGTCATAGACCTGACGGGCGATCCGGATCGCCTGTTCGGAATCCTGCGGCCCGAACGGGACAAAATAGGCGAAGTTATGCAGGAACAGTTTTGCCGGTTCGAAACAGACACAGTAACCGCCGATGTCGAGAATGCCATTCTGTACCGCTTCCAGTGTCTCCGCCACCTTGGCGATGGAGCCACCATAGCCTTCGACAAAATTAACCTTATATCTGGTCCGTGCAGCAACGCGCTGCTTAACTTCGGGGACAAAATAATCGCGCATCTGTGTTACATAGACGGCCGGACCGGCGGGATGCCCCGCACCGATGCGCAAGGTGATCGATTTCGAGTCAGAACAACCGGACAGGCCGGCCACGGCCAGCAGCAAGGTGGCTATTTTCCAGACAACATCACGCATTATTTCGGTTTAACCTCGATTGTGAATTTGGCATGATAGCATCAGATTGGCAATAACTGCCAACAGGCCCCACGACCCGTCTGAACCGTTACAAGAAAAGGACACGTTATATAGTTCCGCTAAAAATGTTTTTTTTGTATCATCGGTCACAAGTATGACTGGGAATAATGTATATGGTAAAAATGACGCACAAGGCGCCCTACCTGAACCCGCGCTTTAAAGTAAAAAACTACGACTGGGATGTATTTGTCGGCCCGGCGGCCGGTGATCCCGCCGTCGATTTCACTGTGACGGACTTCGCCGGCAAGGAATACAGGCTCTCGGACTTCCGGGGGAAATGGGTCGTTCTGGAAACCGGCTCCTCGACCTGTTCACAGTATTCAAAGAATATCGACAGGGTGAGGCAACTGCGGCGCGAATTTCCCGATGTAGAGTTCCTCCTTATTTATGTGCGTGAAGCGCATCCCGGCGAGCGCCTGCACCAGCACAAATGTTTTGACGATAAACTTAACGCAGCGAAACTTCTGCCAAAAAAATATAACGAAGACCGCAGGATACTCATCGATACCCTTGAAGGGGACATGCACCGCGCCTATGGCGCCATGCCAAATGTCGTTTATGTAATTAACCCCGACGGCATAGTTCATTACCGCTGCGACTGGGCGCACGTGGATGGACTGAGAGAGGCGTTGTCCGACCGTAAGCATCTGCACACCGTCGAGCATGCGAGGCTGAAGGACATCGATGCCACGCGCAGCGTCTGGGTGGCCATCAGGACCATGTGGACCGGCGGCCTGCTGGCGCTTTGGGATTTCGTTGTGGGAACTCCGGCGCTTTACAGACATCACAAGCTCATCGACGCTTACTACGACAAGCACGGCAAGTTCAAGCAACAAGCGAGCAAATAAAACGAACCTGGCCCTTTCTTTTTCCCGTGTCAACCCTGCATTGCGGTCAGGACCCGTTCCGGGGTCAGGGGCAATTGCCGGACACGGGCCCCGGTCAATCTGGCGATACCGTTGGTAATGGCGGGGGCCACCATGGCCAGGCCCAGTTCCCCTACACCCGAGGGCGGGTTGTCCGTGGAGATCGCCTTTATTTCGATGTCGGGGACCTCGGTGATACGCATGACGTGATAATCATGAAAGTTCGACTGCTGCACCTCTCCCCCTTCGATTGAGATACGCTCTTTCAAGGCGGCGCTCAAACCAAACACGATGTTACCTTCCAGCTGTGCTTCCGTATTACGTGGGGCAACCACCAGACCAGGATCGGCGGCGACCCAGAACTTATGGACCTTGATCCTGCCGCTGTGGTTATCGACCGACACCTCCGCGACGCCGGCTGAAAGGGATTTGTGATAATTGGTCAGGGCCAGGCCCAGCGCCTTCCCCTCTCTGGGACGGGACCAGTCCGCCATCTCTGCGACCATCTCCAGAATGGTCCGGGCCCTTGGATTGTCACGGCATAGATCCAGACGGTACTCCATCGGATCCACACCCTGCGCCAGCGCCACTTCATCCAGGAAGGACTCGGCAGCGAACTTGGTATAGCTGGTAGCGACACCACGCCAGGCACAAACCCGCGAACCGCGTTCCACCATCACCTGCTCCGCCAGGAAATTCGGGATGGCATACCTGCTGGAGTTCTCGGCACCGAGCATGGAGATAACGTCCCTGCCGCCACCCTTCTCTTCGGCCACCTTCCAGCGCACCGGATTCATATACTCCAGGATGGAGGGGACGGCCACGCGGTGCTGCCAGGCGCTGAGTTGTCCCTGGGCATCGAACGCCGCGCGCAGGTATTGGGAGGAGGTGGAGCGGAAAGTACCCTCTTTGACATCGTCTTCGCGGCTCCAGATGACCTTGATGGGACGCTTCAGTTCACGTGAGATGAACAGGGCATCATCGATATATTTCTGTCTGTACTCGCTGCGCCGGCCATAACCCCCGCCCAGCAACAGCGGGTGTAACGTTATCTTGTCCGGGGAGGTCTGCAGGGCCTGGGCGGCGCCCAGGATCGACAGGCTCTGGGTCTGTGTGCCGACCCAGATCTCGGCCGCCTTGCCGTCTGCCGACACCGATGCTGTCGCGTTCAACGGTTCCATCTGTGCGTGGTAGGCGGCGTCAGTCTGGTACTGCGCCTCGATCACCGAAGCCGCATCGCTGAAGGCGGCAACGGCATCGCCCTGGGCGTACCAGACCGTGCCTTTGACGTTGAGGTCTCTGGACCGGGCCGTATAATCGGCCAGTTGACTGGCTGTATCGACCTTCCGAAAACGGGAATGGTTGCTCCAGGTCACCTTGAGTTTCTGCTTGCCCCGCCTGGTCGCCTCGACACTGTCACCAATCACGGCGACACCATGTAGCAGGGAGACAATATCGGTAACCCCCCTGACTTTGCGGGCCGCATCGTCATCGATCCGGAGCGGGGTTTCTCCCTCCACCGGCGCCTTCAGAACCGACGCATAGGCCATGCCCGGCACCTGGACATCCATGCCGTATTCAGCACTGCCGTCCACTTTTGAGGGCACATCGAGACGGGTGATGTCGGTACCCAGATACCGGTAGTCGCTCCTGTGCTTGAATTCGCTTGCGTCGACCGCGGGCATTTTGGCAGGGGGGCTGGCGAAGGCCGCAATCTCGCCGTAGCGCAAACGCCGCCCGGAAGCCTGATGCACCACCACGCTGGGTTCGGTGGTCAATTCGGAGACCGGCACCTGCCAGTGTTCCGCAGCGGCGTTGAGGAGCAGCTTGCGCGCCTGGGTCCCGGCCTTGCGCATGATATCAAAATAGGCCATGACATTGGTGCTGCCACCGGAATAGAGGATATGGCCGAAGATGGGATTGCCATAGGCCTTATCGTGGACCGCCACGGTCTCCACCGTGACCCTGTCCCAAGCGGCATCCAGATGTTCCGCCAGCACCATCGGGGTGGCGGTCATGGAGCCCTGGCCCATTTCCGTCCCGGCGAACATAATTTTGATGCTGTCGTCCGGATTGATGGTGGCCCAGATATTGGCCTCCAGCGGGTTGGCTGCTTCAGGCGCTGAGGCCATGGACGGCGACTCATCGCCACTACAGGCACCGATCAGGCCGGAGGCGCCGATTACCAAGGTGAGCCCGGCGCTACGCTGCAGAAATTGCCGGCGGTCCATGACTGCCGCGGTAACGGCCGTGGGGTGTTGTTGCCGGGTCATGTCATGCCCTCCCCGGCCGCGCGCTGGATGGCCTTGATGATGCGCGAATAGGTGCCACAGCGGCAGATATTGTCATGCATATGGGCAACGATCTGTTCCCGGCTCGGGTTGTTGTTTCTGGCGAGAAGTGTCGCCGCTTTCATGATCTGTCCCGACTGGCAGTAGCCGCACTGAGGCACCTCCTCGGCGATCCATGCCTGCTGTAACGGATGATTCGAATCCGGCGACAGGCCCTCGATGGTAGTGATGGCCTTGCCTGCGATACTGGATACAGGGGTCTGACAGGAGAATGCCGCCTCGCCGTCGATATGGACGGTACAGGCGCCGCATTGTCCGATACCACATCCGAATTTGGTTCCGGTCAGTTTCAAATGCTCACGGATAACCCACAGCAAAGGCGTATCCGCTTCGGCATCGACCTTAACTCTGTTACCGTTAAGTTTGAATTGAGTCATAGTCTACTTTCTCCTGATAATGTCCAGGCGACGAACATAGCAATTGTATCCTTCAGGCAGCGGCGTGTTTCTCTTTCGCCCAATAGTCATCGGATTTTTTCGCCTCCGCCATGGCCTCGGCCGTCTCCATGCCTTGCGCCATCGATGCATCCGTCCCCGCCAGCACCTGGTGGTGGTCGATATTGAGGGTACGCAGCCAGCGCTGCTGGCCCATGGTCAAGGCGATAAAATAGCCAAGCTCCACCAGCTCCGGTTCACTGAACAACCGCTGCAAACGCTCCCACAGTTCGTCCGTTGTCTCCTGATCCCAGACGATGGCATCGGTATAGGCAAGGGCCGCTTTCTCCCGTTCATTATAACGATCTGACTTCTCGAACATCAGCAGTTCATCGTAGTCGTCTTCGCCCATGCCCGTGGCACGCGACTTCATTGAGCGCTGGTTGCCGCAATACTCGCATTTGACGGACCGTGACACATAGATGCGGCACAACTCCTTGATATTATGATCCATCACACCGTTGATGAATGCCGCCTGCCAGGTTGCGGCAAAGCTTTTAAAGATTGCCGGGCAATGGGCGCGGATGGCCTGGCTTTCCGGACGTGGTGTGCCGTGTTTGGCACAGCGTTCCATCTCCGCAATCATCTCCGCATCGGTAATCGTTTCGGGATTGACGTAACTGATTCGCTGTTGGGTCATCGCATATATCCTCGCTTTATGGAAAAGCTCGTAACGATTGATGAAATTGCGTAGCTGGAGATCAAAGGAGACCTCTGATTCATACAGAAGTTCCTGCGCCATTCAGGAACCGGCACCCTCCGGGACCCGACATAAATTCCAACACCGCATGTGGACCTCTCCTGGTCAATATCAGACAGGCGTTGGTCCGACCACTCAGCCTACGCAAACGTTTGCATCATAATGCCCCAGACGCCTGTGTGCGTCAACAGGCATCACCCTGCCCAGACCGCTAACGGCCGTCTGATGGCGGCATCAAACCGTGCGATTCGCCAGATCAAATATATTTCGCTAATGGACTACGAATCCCGCGGGCGACCAACGGGAAGAGCTGCGCTTCTCCCGTTTGGAAACCCCATCGCTCAGGTACCCGTGGCAAGACCACGGAAAAAAAATTTTATCTCTGGTTTATGACCAAAATGACGGCTTAGGCTGCGACCTTCTCCAGCACCTCGTCACGCCGCAGCAGCACCGCATCGCCGAGCGCATCATAATCGGCGCCAACGGCCTCGAACATCTGTTCCACATGCAGACCCAGGCCATGGAAGGAACCGGTCAACTCCTCGATACGACCGGGGATCTTTGCCAGGAACGCCTCACGGGTATCGACCGGCAGGCGTGACAGTTCCTGCCGCAGCCGGGTCATACCGAAAGCGATATGGTCCTGCTCATCTGCCAGCGGGATATGCAGGGAGTCGCGTGTGCCCGGATCCGCCAGCGGCACGATATTTTCCACTGCTTCGGTACCCAGGGCCTCGACACAAAGGTACATATCCGACAGGAATTCCAGCCAGGAAAGACCACGGAAGTGCGCACGGATCTGCTCCTCCTGGGCCGGGCTGATCACCGCTGTGGTATCGCTGCCAAACTGCTGCATCCATTCACGCTGAATGGCCACATGACGGCTTTCATCGCCAACCTGTTTCGCCAGGGCAAGCTTCGCGGCCTCGTCCGGTGCTGCGCTGATCCACTCGGCGCAGATCTCCATGATCAGACGGTCTACCTGGGTATACAGGACCAGTAAGCGACCCATAGCGGTTTTATAATTGACATCAGTCATTGGGGTTGCTTTCTTCATAGGACTATCCTCCTCGGGTTGGGGACGCCCCAACTGGTATTGGGACGCCGGTATTTGCCAGTGCTCAGTCTTCGTATCCAGGGCCTCTGCAGCAGCCGCCACAACGGTCCGGATACCCCCAGGCCCCGTAAGATGCGCTGACTGCTGGGCAACAGTGGCGGCGCCAGGCCGGGCAACACCCAGTTACCTGCAGCCAACGCCTGTTGACGCAGATAACCGGGTAAAAAATCTGAAACTGCAGGTTCAATGTAGAAGGCCGGCAGGAGACTGATGTCCTGTTCCCGGATACGGCCCTGTCCAATGAGCGATTGGGTCAATGGTGTGCCCGGATAGAGCCGGACGCCGGTCATGGCGACCACTGCGGTCGGGCGCATCTCCCGCAAGGCCTGGCAGGTTGCACGCACGCTGGCTTCGGTTTCGCCCGGCGCACCGAAGATCACAGTCTGGCACACGCGCAGGCCGGCTTCCATACAGTAACGATTGGCCCGCTCGACCACACCGGCATCAAAAGATTTACCAAGCCGTCTGAGTTGGGCATCATCGACGGCATCGCTGCCCAGTTCTATGCCTTCACAACCGGCGCGCGCCATCAATTCCGCTTGCCTGCGATCCAGCTTGACCGGCGTTGCATAACAACTCCAGCGAATATTGAGCCCACGATGTAACAGCTCTTCACAGAGTGACTCCACGTGGCCGTTGGGAAAGTTGAGTATGGAGTCCACAAAGAAGAGGGGATGGGGTCCATAGTCCCGCATCAGGGCCTCGATCTCATCGGCCACATCAGCGGCAGCGCGGGCCCGGAAGCGGTTCCCCTCCAGCAGCGGATAGGTGCAGTAGCTGCATTTGAACACGCAGCCGCGTTTGGTCTGCACATTACCCATGCCGCCACGGCGGACGTAGCGGGCGTAGCCGAACAGATCACGGGCGGGGTGCAGATCCTCCGCCCACTGTTTGGGTCGATGAATAGTGAGGCCTGGCCTGGTTGTGGTATCCGGCCCAATGACGCCGGGAATCGTACGCGGATCAGTGCCGTTGTCCAGGGCCTCCAGCAGTGCGACAAAGGCCCCTTCCCCTTCACCGGCGATACCCCAATCGGCGCCAAGGGCCTGCATATAGGCCTGCGGCATGATGGAGAAACCGGATCCGCCCAGCACCACCGGGGCAGCGCTGACGGCTTGCAGGGCGGTAATCACTTCACGGTGGCGATCCAGATAATCAATGGTCAGTGGATAAGCGGCATTATCAACATTGCGAAGCGAGACGCCGATCAGCCAGGGCTTGAATGCCTTCACCTGCTTCTTCAGATCACGCAACGGCCGCCGGCCGAAACAGAGGTCCGACACCTTTACCTGATAACCGGCATTGCGGACTGCGGCAGCAATGTAGGCCAGACCCAGGGGAAATATAGGATCCGGTATCTGCTCCCTGTTTGCCGAAATCAGTAATACCCGCATGGTCACGTCCCGGGGCTGGTCATCCTGACAACATCAACCTTAATATGGGGCAACTGCAAGACTGGAGAAGATAAGGGATGAGCCAACTCATGATTTGAATATTATGCCTTGCATGGCCGCAAGTCACCCCCCATTATTGAATAGATTTTCAACAATATTAAGACAAAAAACCTGGAGGATAGTTTCTTGCCTGCTACGCATAATATCATTCGCTACAGGAATCGAAGATGCCGGTGTTCGTTTGCTCGATTCGGTTACAGTTAATGCTTGGCATGCACCCGATGCGCGGCCCCTTGCTTATCCTCTTGCTCGGACCGGCGCTTTGCCTCGCCGGCGCGGCGCAGAGTCCGGTTAAACAGCAACTGTTGGCCGGGGGCTGGCGATTCAGCAAACAACGGGGAAATGTCGACATTTACCGGCGGCCGCTGGCCGGTTCGAGGTTTCCCGCACTGCTGGCCTATACCCATATGGCTGCGCCGGCTACCAGGCTATACACGGTGATCTCCGATTATGATCATTTTGCAGACTTTATCCCCTCGGTCAGCAATAGCAGGGTGATTAAACAGGATGGAACAGAGGTCTGGGTCTATCAACGCCTGGACTTTCCGGCACTGGCGAGCGATCGTCACTATGTGATCCACGTCAGCAACGACCTGCACCGGGCAGAGCAGGGGGACATCCGTATCGCCTGGCGCCTCGACCCTGATCCGTCCTTCCTGCCTGAAGCTGCCGGCGCTGTACTGCCCCGCACATTCAGTGGTTACTGGCATTTAACAACTGCCGCGTCCGGTTCGGGAACGGATGCCATCTATTCAATCCATGTTGAACCCGGCGGCCTGTTGCCGGGCTGGTTATTTGCCCCGGCAGGCGAATCCTATCTGTTTGATGTCGTGCGCGCTGTACAACGACGAGCTGCAAGTGATAACTCCCGGGCCCAATAATACCTGCCGGAAACCGCTTCAGCCATGCTGCGAAAATCCTGATTTGCAAACTCAATTCTGCTATAACGACTCCCTGCCTGACTGATGTCACTACCCTCTATCTAGTGTCCGTCCATAAACGGACTTTTTTTCAACATTATCCCTGTAAAACA
>JBHHYN010000026.1:0-27018 GCA_046757565.1 Gammaproteobacteria bacterium
TGGTGCAATATACGGGTTAACCGCTAAGGTTTACCCTGATATCACCAACAAGGTGTGCAAATATCCTCGACAGGGCCTTCCCGAAGGCCATGACGACCATTTCCATCTGTTCACCGTCCACTGCTGCCTGTTCGGAATACTCCCTAAGCAGGATCGGTCTATCCTGATCGGGCAGATCCACCCTGAAGTCAAGGGAGACGTATACCACATCCGAATTTCCGTCATGACGCCTCTCAAAGCGTTTAATCCTGGCTGAAATGCGCAATTGCGCCGGCACATCAACGGCATCCAGCACCCGCGGAGCCGCGTCAGCTGCTCTCAGATAGTCGATCAATTGATCACGCAGCAGGCGTGCCGGAGAATCCACCCAGTAATGATAATGGTATTGCCCAAGCTCAATATCTGCTGCACCGGTTGTGTAAATCAGGGCCCGTTCCTGGTATAAGCCGTCGGCAATAAACTGCCGCACAAATATCGCGCCATCAATCAATCCTTTTCCCGCCGATCCCGGCGCCGCTACCGGCAGGTGATAAAAGTGGTCCACAGGCAATGGCGGGCTCCCCGCACAACCCGTGACAAGCAAGCAGACCAGGATACCCGGAACGAGACGCATTACTCTGTCTCCCCGAGATCAGGTTGAGGAGACCCTCTAAGAAGTAATCCGGGGTTCTCCTTTATCTGCCTGGTGAATTCCTGCATGTTCCTGCTGCTGCCCTCCATATGATGCGCCACCGCATTGATATGCTGTGACACCACATACAGGGATTTCTGCAGGTCCTTTACCAGGGTGCGGATATCGTCATCATTGTTATCCACTACATTATCAAGTTTGGTCAGCAGGGTATCGAGCGATGCCCTCGATGCTTCCATGCGCTTCAGCAAACCACCCAGTTCATTCGAGGCAACATCAAGATTTGTCAGCATCTGCTCAACATTCTGTTGATTGTCTTCATTGAGGAGATTAAGCAGGCGATCGGCACTTTCATTCAACTTCTCGAGCAGAGACGTTAATTGCTTTTCAAGGGGTTTCATGCCTTCCGATGCCACACCGATAAAATCCGTAGCGATCAGGTCAACCAGCTTGTTTATATTCTCAAGCAACGGCCGCAGGCTGTCCCGGGTCAATGCCTGTATGTCCGCTGCGGTATCGTTGACCGTTGAGAAGATATCAGCTGCTTCCCGGCCGCGTATAAAATCATTCGGGCTCAAAAAAACCCTGCTCTCTCCCTCCCTGATATCAATGGCTGCTTCCGACAGGAAACCGGATTTAACGATTTCAGCAACACTGTCCCGGGGGATTTTCCAACCGCTAACCACACTCAGCATGATCCTGAATTGCATGCCGCCGGGCCCACGAACCGGCTCAAGCAACGCTACCTGTCCAATGTTGTAGCCTTCATAGAGCACGGCTGTGCCGTGTTTGATCCCTTCCACGTCATGGTAGGAAACATAATATTGATCCGTCGGGCCGGTAGTACCCGTGATCCTGTATATGACGATCAGAAATGCAAGAAACAATATCAGTACAAATGCACCGACAACAAAGTAGTTAACCGTATCGCGTTTCATCGGTTATCCCGGGCTCACATTCCGGTTAAGCGCTGCAGGTATTCATCGGCCTGGATTTCCTGTCGATCCGGGCGCCGGTTCAACAAGGCCTGAATACGCTCATTATCGGAATTTTTTACTTCATCTACACTCCCGGTCATCAGGACACGGCCATCATCCAGTATCGTGATGCTGTCTGCGATGTTGAAGGCGCTTTCCAGTTCATGGGTCACAACAACAATGGTCATGTTCATGACATCGCGCAGTTTCAGGATTAATTCATCGAGTTCCGCAGACACGACAGGGTCGAGTCCGGCAGACGGTTCATCGAAGAACATCAACTTCGGATCCATGACAATGGCCCGTGCGACCGCGGCACGCTTAATCATGCCACCTGATAGCTGCGACGGCATGAGGTCCTCGAACCCGCCCAGATTGACGACTTCCAGTTTCATTCGCGACATGATACGCATGGTCCGTTCATCCAGCTGTCTCTGGTGCTCGCACAAAGGCAGTTGCACATTTTCACCAACCGTCATCGAACTCAATAGCGCGCCGCCCTGAAATGCCACACCGATGTCCTTGCGTAATTCAAGCATTTCCAGTGCACCAATGCGGGTAATGTCCTTCTCCAGTAACTTGATGCAGCCGCGTGACGGCGTACCCAGACCCAGCAGATAACGCAGTAATGTACTCTTGCCCGAGCCACTGCCCCCCATAATGATCCGGATCTCACCTTCAAGGACTGTCAGATTAATCCCGTGCAGGATCTCGCGGTTACCATAATGGGTGACCAGCCCCTCCACTTCGATGGCCGGTTTGTGATCAATATGGTTCTGCATGAATCACCGATTCAGGAAATAGGTAATGATCATATCGGCGATGACGATATATGAAATCGACAGTACCACGGAGCGGGTGGTAGCGCGTCCAACCCCTTCTGCGCCTCCACTAACGGAAAAACCATTCGTCACACCTGCCAGGACGATGATAATGGCAAACAATGCACTCTTCTCCAGACCCTGCATGACATCATTGACCGTTAATATGTCCAGGGTCTGAATGGCGTAGGAATGATAGCCAAGCCCGATTTCAATCGCCGTATACACGGCGCCGCCCAGCATCCCGGCCAGGTCCGAAAAAAAAGTCAGCACCGGGACCATGATGAGCATGGCCAGCAATGCCGGGGAAACGAGATAACGGACCGGATTGATTCCCATCACTCGCAAGGCATCCACTTCCTGGTTGACCTGCATGCTGCCAATGCGGGCGGCCAGGGCCGATCCGGTGCGCCCGGCAATCACTATTCCGGTCAGCAGGGAACCGAATTCACGCGTGATGGAAAGGGCAACACCCGACACAACCTGGGATTCCGCACCAAAGATTCTGAGATTGTAAATGATCTGTATGGCCAGCATTACGCCAATGGCAAATGACAGGATAAAGACTATGGGGGCCGCCGCAACACCGACACTCATCATCTGCACGAATACGGCGGGCAGTCGTACCGGCTGGTGCAAAAACCGGCCGGCAACGATCCAGAACAGACTCTCAGCCAGAAGGGCTATGCTATAACCCGCCTCCTCAACCGCCTGGACGCTGACTTGCCCTACTCGTTCAATCGTTACATGGAAGGGATTGGAGGAAGTCTCAGCCATCCTCCTGCAGGCGCTCCTCCACATTCTCATGTATGGGAAATACCTTGTCCAGACGGGCAAGTTGCAGGACGTTCATGGCAGTATCGCTGACACTGACAAGTCCGAACCTCAGGTCCTTCTTTTTTGCCGTCTGATAACCCTCTACCAGGCTGGCCACTCCTGAACTGTCTATATAGGTTACACGGGACAGGTCCACCAGCAGATGTTTTTTATTCTCCAGACAATTGAGTATCTGTTTTCTCGCATCGGGCGAACAGGATAAATCAACCTCCCCTTCCAGTTCGATGACCGTGTAGCTGCCATCCTCTCTCATGTTATATTTCATCTCGGGTTCTCTGTCTGTTTTATGACCATATGCCGCTCGCCGGGGGCGCCTCAGTTAATTTTCTTTTTCATTTCAAGGTAATTCCCGGCCCCCTTATCAAGATGTCCCATCTCACAGCCATCCATGATCTCCCTGATGAAGTGAACGCCTAACCCACCCGGCCGTACATCGTCCAGTTCCCGCGGGTTCACATTATCCAGATCGACAGGTTCAGCATAGTCCAGCAACCGGAACACTATCTGCGATCCATTATTGTGTATTTCCAGAACAATTTCACCTGATTCATCTCCTTTATAGGCATGCTGAATCACATTCATGCAGGCTTCATTGACCGCAATCACCAGTTTCTCGCCAAGATCCTCATTACACCCGACTTCTTCGGCAACGCGTTTCACCAGGGCGCGCACCAGGCACAATCGCTCCGGTTTGGCGGAAAACCGTATTTCAAAAAGTTGTTCCGGTTTCATTACGTCCTGCAATCAATTAACACCAGGGTAATATCATCGTGCTGACTGATATCAGGCCGCCTTATTTCCGCAATAATGCCTTCCAGACGTTCCCGTGCAGTCACCTTGGAACTGGATTGGATCAACGCAATCAACCCCGCCACATCAAGCTGCCGGTTGTGTTCATCGAGACTCTCGGTCACACCGTCCGTGAAGATATACAGGCAGCCACCATCCATTGGTATCGTGGTAACAGGAAACTCGGCGCCGGAAACGATACCCAGCGGCGGGGCGGTCGCGTGAATTTCTTCAAATTCCCCACTACGATTGTGAAACAGTGGCGGCTGATGTCCTGCATTCGCCAGCATGATAGTGCCGGCTGTCCGATCGATAAATCCCGATACAATCGTAATAAACATGCCGTGGGATGCGGTCTCGCAGATTTCATCATTGACACGCGCCAGATGTTCACCCGGATCATCCATGTCCTTGGCCAGATGATGCAACAGGCTGCTCGCCTTGGCCATCAACAGTGCCGCATTCATCCCTTTACCGGAGACATCGGCAAGGTTGAAATATATCAGGCCGTCGTCACGCAGAAAAAAATCATAGAAATCACCGGAAACCTCCCGCGCCGGAACGTTCATGCCAATAACAGGGAGATCTCTGTCGTGATCATCCGGCAGCAGACTCATCTGGATTTCCCTTGCCAATTCCAGTTCCTTCTGCATGCGCTCCTGCTCGACGAGTTTATCCGCCATGTTTGCATTGTGGATAGCCAGAGATGCGGCGGATGCAAGGGCCGTAACAAAATGGCGGTCCTGGTCATCGAACAAACCACTCCCCCCCCTTTTGTTGATAAGTTCCAGGGCGCCAATACAGTTGTCCTTGATTATCAGCGGCGCACACAGGATGGAACGGGTAACGAAACCCGTATCCTGATCGACGTTCTGGGCGAAATTCGGATCCTTACTGACATCCCGGACCATTTGACAGCACTTCTTCATGACCGTTGTCCCAACAATCCCCTTCGATGCAGGCAGGCGAAGTCCTGTTATGTCGACCGGCCCTGCACAACCACGGCAGATGAGTTCGGTTGCTTCATTCTCAAGAAGGAATATCGAAGAGGCCTCCGCATCCAGATATTCCATGAACCGCTCAAGTGCATTTTGCAGGGTGTCGTTAACATCCAGTGAAAAGGCAAACGACTGGGTGATCTCAGCCAGCAGACCCAGCTGTTCTTCCAGCGAGTGTTCATCACCTTGCTCAAACAGCTTGTGGACATTCCTGGCCGGCATTAGTCGATTCTCCCGATACATTCCAGATAGGCATTATCGTCCGGCAGGGTGTTATTTCTTTGCGCAACCCACAGTGCCTCTCCCAAACACTCCATCATCCTGTGTTCAAGCTCATGGGCGCTGGAAAACCTGCCATTGAGTAATAACCGGTAACGCTCCTTGATCCCCGCAGGCCGGTCAGTCCCTACCTGTTCTTTAATGGCAATGTGCATCCCCATATGTAAAAAAGGATTGCTGATCCCGCGTTCCGGTGCAAAATCCAGATCCAGACTCTCTTCTTCATGCTCTAAATACCCATGATATTCCGGATGCTCCAGTATAACCTCTAGTACCAGTTGTTCCAGTGGTTCCAGACCGCCGGCAGTCATATATTTTTTCCAGACATTGATGAAGAAGCGCCGCCCGCTGTCTCTGTCCCGGATAAACACTGTCCTGCCCTATATATGGACCGTTGCCTGCCGGCACTTACTCTTTTGCCGCCATTCACAGAGATCCCGGATCATGCATTCGCCACATTTCGGCTTGCGTGCCATACAGATATAACGGCCATGCAGGATTAACCAATGGTGGGCATTTTTCCGGAATTGTTTCGGGACTAATTTGAGCAGTTTCCGCTCAACCTCAAGGACATTTTTCCCGGGGGCAATAGCGGTACGGTTCGCCACCCTGAATATATGTGTATCCACTGCAATGGTGGGATGTCCGAATGCCGTGTTCAGGATTACATTTGCTGTCTTTCTGCCGACCCCGGGCAGGGCCTGCAAAGACACACTGTCCTCAGGGACCCGGCTGTTATGTTGTTCTACAAGCATCTTGCAGGTCTTTATAATGTTTTCGGCCTTGGAATTATACAGACCGATACTTTTTATATAGCTTTTTAATCTCCTGATACCCAGCTTGATAATTGCTTCAGGGCTGTTGGCAACGGCAAATAACTCGCTGGTCGAACTGTTGACACTGACATCCGTCGCCTGGGCGGAAAGGATTACCGCTACCAGAAGTTCAAATGGGCTCGAATATTTGAGTTCAGTGGCAGGCTGCGGATTTTGCGCCCGTAGCCTCTCGAAGATTGCGATTCGTTTTTCTCTGTTCAATCTTTCTTACCGGGACAGTATCTTTCACTCCATGATCCTGCGCCCGGCAGAATATGAGTCGCAGGCAAAGTTGATGGCTGCTATCAACAGACCAAGGAGCAACAATGCGCCAGGCGTCATTGTCATGACAGTCAGTCCGGTCTCTCCGCTGAATAAGGTGATGGTCAAATCCTGTGCTGACGGACCAAACAGTAATCCGGCCCGCCGAAACAGAGTCCCAAAACCAATTACCTCGCGCAGGGCGCCTGTTGTAGTAACAATAAACAGAACAACGAGTCCGGCCATCAGGCTATCCGGTAAAGCAGAAGAGAGCCGACGCCGTAGTGCTACTTCTTCAAGACGGGCAAGCAACAAGGAGTTTACTGCAATCAGGGGAATATATATCCCGAGTGTTTCGCCCAACCCGTAAAAAAAGGTCTGTATGAACAGGTGGATAACAGTGATAAAGGTCGCACTGATCAGCAGGATTGCCGGCAGGCGTATCCGGTAAGGAATGAAACCGCGCAAAGCGGACACGGTAGACATGGTCAATATCAACACTGACATAACCAGCAGACCCATTGCAAACCCGCTGATCAAGGTCACACTGACGGCGAGCAGAGGACAAAGTCCTGCCGCCTGGATGAGCATGGAACTCTTTTGCACAGGAATGCTTCCGTTAATATCTATGTAATAATAAGTTTATCTTATCGAGGAGTCTGCCGGACTCCTGGCCACACCTTAAACAGTCAGTGTAACAAACACGTGCCATTGTGAATAATCCATTTATACCCTTTCCGGCCATACAATGGCTGACATACAATGCTCCTTTTGTGTGCGCCATGACACTGTAGATATGATCACCACCTTTAAAAGAACGAGTTATCTGATTGGACTCGGTGGATTGCTGCTGTTTGTATTATTGATCGCCTATCAGGGTATCGGCGCCGTGAGCGATGCCCTGTTGACTGCCGGTTGGGGCCTGATCTGGATCACTCTGTTCCACCTGGTCCCGCTTGTCATCGACGCATACGGCTGGCAGTGCCTGTTATTCAGGGAACACCGGAAGGGGGTTGCTGCATTGAGCTGGATGCGTTGGATCAGCGAGGCGGCAAACAACCTGCTCCCGGTCGCCCAGATCGGCGGTCATGTGCTGCGTGCAAGGCTGTTAAACCGGGCCGGCGTCCCTGCTGCAATCGGCGGCGCCAGCGTGGTAGTTGATGTAACCGCTGGGGTGGTAAGCCAGATTGTGTTTGCCATGACAGGAGTACTGCTTTTTCTAAACTACCAGTTGCCCGCTAACACTATTTGGTATCTGCTTGCGGGAGTCGCTTCCTTTGCGCTGTTAATCTATGCATTTTATTTTACCCAGCGGCGTGGCCTGTTTTTCCGCCTGGCACACGGTTTTGAACGTGTGCTGGGAAACAGGGATACGGGCACATTAAGTAACAATGCGGAGGAGCTTGATCGGGTCATCGGTGAAATTTACGATACAAGATGGACTTTCTGGATCGCATGTACGGTGCGCCTGCTGGGCTGGGTAGCAGGCGCAGGTGAAGTCTGGCTGGCGCTCTATTTTATTCAACAACCGGTGACACCGGGGGAGGCATTGATGCTGGAATGCCTGGGGCAGGCCGTGCGTAGCGCGGCATTTGCCGTACCAGGCGCCCTGGGGGTCCAGGAAGGCGGGTATCTTCTGTTTTCGGTCAGTATCGGGATTGCCCCGGAAATCGGTCTGGCCCTTTCCCTAATCAAACGAGTCAGGGAACTTTTGCTCGGCCTTCCCGGGCTTCTGGTCTGGCAGATACTTGAAGGGAGGAATTTTCTCCAACGGCAGAGGGGATTAACCCCGAATGCCGACAGTGATGAGTGACCTTTATGGGTCGAGGCTGCGTAAAACCAAATCCAATTTAAATTTGTGGGGAACTCCTGGTAACTTAATAAGTCTATTAATTCCATCCCTATAACAGGTTACGATTTACACAATGTGAACAATATTTTTGCCCGATAATCAATATCAGGAGTTTTTACACGGTTTCGATCCATGAAAACCTGGGACGGACGTATTGCCGAGGCTCTTGTGAGACCCTTGTCGTATACACGGGTCACGCCGAACCATATCACCGGTCTGAGCCTTGTATTGGGAGTAACTGCCGGAATACTGTTTGCCAGCGGTAAGGGTACACTCGCTAACCTGGCAGCCGGGTTATTTATGTTGTCCGCGCTGGTTGATCATGCTGATGGAGAACTGGCGCGCATGACGAGGCAATCCACACGTTTCGGCCACTATTTCGATTTTATCGTTGATTTTATCAACTACATTGCCCTGTTTACCGGGATCGGCCTGGGCCTGCGCCATGGGATGCTGGGCAACAGCGCTGTTTTCATGAGTCTGTTAATTTGCCTGTCGGTGAGCACTATTTTTACCCTTCGCCTGTTAAGGGAGCACGCGCACCGCAACATCCATGCCCAGCCGGGCTTCGCCGGGTTCGAAATACAGGATGTCACGTATCTGATCGGTCCGCTAACCTGGTTAGGGGGATTGCAACCTTTTTTTATTGCAGCCAGCATCGGCACACCGCTTTATACAGGCTGGATGTTACTTCAACACCGGCGCTGACTGGCTCGTAATCTCCTGGCCCGCGAACCCCAAATTTTGGAGGGTTCTTCCCCGCCACTATCGTTGGCTCACTGGTGCCGTTTACTGTTTCAATTCGTGAAAGCTGCGCCCGGCGAATGTATCATGTATATTGTAGAATCCGTGAGGGGGGGTGATGCCTGTCTCGGGAACTACTGTTCCCGCAAAAAGTCCAAAACCCGGGGTTCGGATGCACAACTGCTTAAATGACCACCGCTGATAGTTGTCGACAATTGCTTGTCCGGGCCGTCAATCACGGCGGCCGCCTTATACAGGGCAGACAACTGAAATCGCTTGCCTTCGACAAAGAACGCTTGCTCGCTGAAGCTATCCGTCAGGCCGGGTATGATGATTTCGGGCCGCAGCATTTTCTTGAACCCTTTTCCCTGCTTTTGGAATCGTACGAGAACGAGGCAAGACTGAATCTGACCGGACGCATCGCCATTCGTCATGATACCCAACACAGGTTGGTAAACCGGCTGCGTATTGAAGCGGATCGTAAGCGGTTTCCGGCAATCTGTCAGGAACGCATCAGCAAACCGATCTTTATCGCCGGCCTGCCCCGCACCGGGACGACACTGCTGTACAATTTATTAGCCCAGGACCCGGCAAACCGGACGCCACTGGGCTGGCAGGTAATGTATCCCTCACCACCACCAGCACTTGCTGCAAAGCAGAACGACCCGCGCATGGATGCCGCCGCCCAGCGCCGTATGAATTGGCTGAAGTGGCTGGCGCCTTCTTTCAAGGTGATGCATCCCTTGAGCGCCGTTCTGCCTCAGGAGTGCATTGCACTATCAAGCCTCTCATTCGAAAGTTTCCTGTTTCAGACAATCTGTCATGTCCCTACCTATCAGCGCTGGCTCGAACAGCAGGATATGCTGCGTTCCTATGAATACCATCACCGTTTTTTGCAGCAGCTTCAGTTTTGTTCCCCGGGGGTACGCTGGATTCTCAAGGCGCCGGCGCACCTGTTTGCCTTCGACGCCATATTGAAAGTTTATCCGGATGCCCGGATTGTTCAGACTCATCGAACACCCCTTAAAGTACTCCCCTCCGTCAGCAGTCTGACCCTGACTCTGCGCCGGGCCTTCAGTGACAACTGTGATCCCGAGGCAACCGGCAGGGAGATCGTCCAAAGATGGTCAGATGGTCTGCAGCGGGCGCTTACAACCCGCCGCACCGTGGCTGATGCAGATTCACGCTTTTATGATATCCACTACCGGGAGCTGGTACAGAATCCCATCGGCAGCGTTGAACGTCTGTACAATCACTTTGGTTTAACATTGAAGGAAAACAGCAGGAATCGGATGCAGGCGTTTTTGAAACAGCACCCCCAGAACAGTCACGGCAGACACAATTATTCGTTAGCACAATTCAGAATCAACCCGGAAGTTGAAATTGAACGGTTCAGGAACTATTGCGATGCCTTTAGAATAGTGCCGGAGCCCTGATTATTATTGAATCGTGCAGGCAACAGACCCCGGGCTGAATAGATCAAATCTATATCCACCAGACAGAATCCGGAACAGGATCTATAATGAAATACAGGAATGATCTTGAGCACTAATAACTACTTCATACCGGAGACATTCCATGAACACAGGTAACTTCCATAAACTCCTTGCCCTGTTGCTTGCCACGACGGGCATAACCTTGTTGCAGCTACTGCCGGTTGAAACCAGCGGGCAGGAAACCGTAGAGGAAATCACCATGACACTGGGGGATTACCGCTTCTCGCCGGACAGTATCGAGGTACGGAGCGGCACGCCGGTGATCCTGACACTGATTAATAAGGATAGTATCACACCCCATAATTTTACCTTGAAAGATGAATCAGGAGGGCTCGACATCGATACCAAAGTACGTGCCGGTTCAAAAGTTGTTGTTAAATTTACCCCTGCAATACCGGGCACCTATACCTTTTACTGCAACAAGAAATTACCATTCGTAAAGAGCCACCGTGCCCGCGGGATGGAAGGTACTCTTTCAGTTAAGGATTAACCCGTCCAACCCAGGCCGGAAGATATGCAGTTGATCGATAACAGAAGGGGAATCAAATCATCCTGATTCCTGCTCTTGCGATATTTTTTTACCAGCTTCACCTGCTCCAGACCCGTTTTTTTCAGGATCTCTTCACGGCGGGACAGTTTGCGGGTAAATTTGCGAAATCGAATGGCAAGCCGCTCTTCTCCAGTTATCTTTAATATCATTGCTTTCGCCAGTTTGTACTCACTTTCGATCATGCTGAAAATCGAGTGTCTTAATGGTTCATCTTCAACCAGTCCGGAATAACTGCGTGCAACATCCATATCGATTAATGCCAGGGTCTTCTCCGCCTCATCAATGATGAGATGAAACAGGCGGGATTCATGAAACATTTTTTTTAGAAGATCCCGTCCCTCTTCTCCCCGGACTTTTTCAAACCTGTCAATTGCCGTACCAATACCATACCATGCGGGAATATGCAGCCTGTTCTGTGTCCAGGCAAATACCCAGGGAATAGCACGCAAATCATCCAATGATTTCGTCCCGGATCGCCGCGCGGGACGGGAGCCTATTTTCATTTTTGCAAGTTCTTCAACAGGACTCGCCGCATGATAGTAATCGACAAGGCCTTCAGTCTCGATGAATTCACGGTAAGCGGTATAGGCAAGATTTGAGAGTGCATCCATGGCCTGATCAAACTCCGGATTCGGCTTGAGTTCTTCCTCATTCAGGGACTTGAGGGAATGGGACAAAACACTTGCTGCCAGCAATTCCATCTGGTATTGCGCCGTGCCTTCATTGGCATATTTTGATGAAACCACCTCACCCTGTTCCGTAATCCGAATCCTGCCCTGTATTGATCCGGCAGGCTGGGCTGCAATGGCCCTGCCGGCAGAGACGCCACCGCGGCTTACTGAACCACCACGGCCATGAAAAAAGGAAATCCGGATTCCGCTTTCCCGGCCAATCCTTGTCAATGAAGCCTGAACCCTGCTCAGTTCCCAATTGGAAGTTACAAATCCACCATCTTTATTGGAGTCCGAGTAACCGATCATCACTTCCTGCACGCAATCCATGGCTTTTGCCGACCTTCGCACGACAGGTATACGCAACAGCTCTTTCATGATGGCCGGTGCTGCACGTAAATCTTCAATGGTTTCAAACAACGGGACGATTGGGAGAAGACAATTTTCTGTACCTTCCCTATCGGCAAACAAACCGGCATATTTAGCAAGCAGGTAAACGCCGAGAACATCGGTGGCTGACCGTGTCATGCTCAGTATAAATTGTCCGAAGGCCTCACGGCTGTGTTGCTTCTGCATCTCCGCAACCAGTTGAAACAAGCCGAAGGTGGACGCGGCCTGCTCATCGAAGTGCGTAAATTCAGGTAAAGCATCCAGTGGTCTTGCCAGTTCCGATAATAACCATTGACGCCATTCATCCGATGCAGGCTGAGGCGTGTCCCGCAGGCCAGTTAATTCACACCAAATATGTTTCAGGGTATGCATAGTGACTGTTGAGTTCTCACGCAGATCCAGAGGGACTGTCCGGAAACGGTAAGCCTGCGCTTCCCGCCTGAGTGGCCTGATCAATGAGTTAGCCAGCTCTGCACAATCTGTATCAACCAGACACTGCTCCATTCTCTTTAAATCATCGATAAACCCGTCAGCGCTCTTGTAAAATGGCAGATCATCGTCCGCGTTAACGGTGGTTTTTTTCATTACAGTCCCGTTAAGTTTTATTGCCATACAGGTTGCATACTGCCGGAATATTTCTCCCGGATTACGTGCAATCAGTTGTTGACCCTGCCCGCTCTCCTGCAACAGATGTTGCAGGTGTCCATTAAACTCCTGTGGAACATGAATCGCATTCCCGGAGATGCTGATCCGGTGCAGAAGGGACGATAACTTTCTCTGGTAATGCTGCAATATCACCCGGCCATATTCGAGAACTGCTTCCCGCGTACAATCGTTTGTAACCAGGGGATTGCCATCACGATCACCCCCAATCCAGGAACCGAACTGGAAGAAGGGTGGAATAGTAAACGTATGCCCCGGATAATTCAGCGCCAGCGCCCAGTCAAGGTGGTCCAGAATTTCCGGGACCCGTTCAAAAAGTGTCTGTTCAAAAAAATGCAATCCCCATGCAACCTCCTGGGCAACAGACGGTTTCTCCAGGCGCAACTCTCCGGTTAGCCACAGGAGATCAATTTCGTCCCGCAGTTGACTGATAAAACCTTGCCGTTCGCGCACGGTCCAGCGCTCCCCTTCCAGCCGGTAGAGCAAAACATATATACGCCGGTGGATCTCCAGGACGGTAACGCGCTTGGCTTCCGTTGGATGGGCGGTTATGACCGGACAGATACCTGCCTTATCCAGGAGTGTTTGAATCGCTTGAGCTGGTACGCCCGCAGCCCTCGACTGGGCAAAGACATTGGCAAAGGTACCGGGTACATGTTCCAGCCCTAATGCCTTTTCTGTCTGACGGCGGCGGCGCATGCCGGTATTTTCTTCAGCGATATTGAGCAATTGGAACCAGATCCCCCATGCCTGCAGGGAATTGTGTAACAGATCTCTGTTATCAGCCGGGACCGGCGATTCGCCCTGTACTATCGGCAGGATATCGGATTTCCTTAACCTGATAACGGCGAGCCATTGCTCATACAACAGGTCAACAAGCTGCCGGGCATAATCTGCGGCGGCGGAGTCAAGCTGTTGTACTGTGTAGACCCGCCCCTGCCGTGATGATTTATCTTCTGTTGCTTTACTCACACAACACGATCACGTGGTTCTCCCCCGTCAAAATAAGCCTTTATATTCTCAAGGACACGCATGCCCATGGCAACACGTGTTTCCGTCGATGCACTACCCAGATGCGGGAACAGAACGGTATTTTCCATCGCCAGCAGTTCGTCGGGAACCGCCGGTTCCCCTTCATAAACATCCATGGCAGCACCGGCAATGACGCCTTCCTGTAACGCCTTGATTAACGCCTGTTGATCGATGACGTCTCCCCGTGCGGAGTTGATCAGGAATGCGCCGGTTTTCATTATAGCCAGGCGTTGCGAATTGATCAGATGATAAGTCTCCTTGCCGCCGGGACAATGCAATGACACAAAGTCTGCTTCTTTCAACACTTCATCAATAGTGTCCCGCGATTCGGCATCCAGGGCATCAACCACTTCCCGGGGTGGCGGATAAGGATCATTAAAGATGATTTTCATATCAAAACCATGATGCGCCTTATGCGCTACGGCGCGGGCGATTCGTCCCATGCCGATAAGTCCCAGGGTCTTGCCGGTGACCCTGGTGCCCATCATGTGAGTTGGCCGCCAACCGGACCACTCCTTGCTGCGTACATGCCGCTCTCCTTCACCGGCACGACGGGCGACCATAAGCATCAAGGTCATGGCGATGTCCGCTGTACAATGAGTCAGGACTTCCGGGGTATTGGTAATCACCAGGCCGTGCTGTTTGGCGGCTTCCACATCGATGTGGTTAAAACCAACGCCGAAATTACCCAGGATCTTCGTCCTCAGTGGTTCAGCACTCAATACTTCCGCTGATATATTGTCAGAGACGGTTGGACAAACCGCATCGGCCGTGCGCAGCGCCTCCTGTAATTGTGCAGCAGTCATGGGCAGATCATCAGCGTTTAACTGCACATCGAAGGCTTCCTTCAGTTTTTCCTCGACCACTTCCGGCCATTTGCGTGTTACAACGACTTTGGGTTTACTCATGTATAGCACCTCACTTCCCGCTATTCATATCTTGTTAGGCTGCGCCCTGCAGGACATAAATTTCGTTTTACTTTCTACTTGCCGCTGGCCCTCTTAAAGAGAATCCAGGACACTCTTAACAGTCTCGCCGACTGCAGACGGATCGGGAATAATGGTTATGCCGCACTCCTGCAGAATTTCTACTTTTTCTGCCGCACTCTCACCGAAAGCGGAGATAATGGCCCCCGCATGTCCCATGCGCCGGCCTTTGGGAGCAGTGAGACCGGCGATATAACCGAGCACGGGTGTTTTCATATTCTCCTTGAAGAACAGTGCGCCTTCTGCTTCCTGGGCGCCACCTATTTCACCGATCATCACCACAGCGATCGTTTCCGGGTCTTCTTCAAAACCTGCCAGGTGGTCCTTGAAGGAACTACCGTTGATGGGATCGCCTCCTATACCAATACTGGTTGAAACACCGACACCCATGGCCTTCATCTGCGACGCGGCTTCGTATCCCAGCGTTCCGGATCGGCTAATGACGCCGACCTTGCCCGGGAGGTAGATGTGGTCCGGCATGATTCCCATCATCGCCTTACCGGGGCTGATCGTGCCCGCGCAATTGGGCCCCGTCAATAACATCTTCCGGTCCGCCCGGTAGCGCCGCATATAACGCTTTACGCGGATCATATCGTGGGAGGGGATACCATCTGTAATGCAGACACAGTATCTGATCCCTGCATCCGCAGCTTCCATAATACTGTCTGCAGAGAACGGCGGCGGTACGAAAATGATACTGGCGTCTGCGCCGGTAACTTCCACGGCTTCTTTCACTGTATCAAATACCGGACGATCCAGATGCCTGGTTCCACCCTTGCCTGGGGTAACGCCGCCGACTATCCGGGTACCGTATTCGATCATTTCGCTTGAATGGAATGACCCGATCTGTCCGGTGAATCCCTGAACGATTACCCTGGTATTTTCATCTATTAATATCGACATGTTTTTAACCCTCACCGGTATGTTCTTTCCAGGCAGCGACTGCCTTTTCGGCAACTTCTTTCAAGGTATCCGCCATGATGATCGGCAGACCACTCTCTTTCAGAATGCGTTGCCCCTCTTCCACATGTGTTCCAGAGAGTCTCACTACCAGTGGGATCTTAAGATCAAGCTTATTCACTGCCTGGACAATACCCTCTGCCACCCAGTCACAGCGGTTAATCCCGGCGAAGATATTGACCAGCATGGTTTCAACTTTTTCATCGGTAAGAACCAGACTAAATGCCTTGGCGACGCGTTCGGGAGAAGCGCCACCACCAATATCAAGAAAGTTGGCGGGTTCCCCCCCGGCGTGCTTAATCATATCCATGGTCGCCATGGAGAGGCCGGCGCCATTGATAATGCAGCCGATATTACCGTCCAGGCTGACGTAACTTAGCCCCCTGTCAGCCGCCTTCATCTCACGGTGATCTTCCTGGGATTTGTCCCGTAGTTCCGAAATATTAGGGCGCCGGAACAGGGCATTGTCATCAAAGGCCATTTTCGCATCCAGGGCGATGAGCCGTCCGTTTGTTGTGACGACCAGGGGATTAATCTCGACCATGGTGGCATCCAGATCCCGAAAGGCGCGATAGCAACCCAACAGTGCCGTTACCGCCTGGCTTATGAGTGATTTATCGATACCGAGTGCAAAGGCTATCTCGCGGGCCTGGAACGGTTGCATGCCTACAGCCGGCTCGACCACTATGCGAATTAATGAATCGGATTTCTGTTCGGCAATCTCCTCGATCTCCATGCCTCCTTCCGCTGAAGCCACAACCGCTACCCGCTCCATCTGACGATCAAGAACGAAACCGACATAATACTCCTTGTCAATATCGAAACCCGCCTCGACATAAAGCCGGTGGACGATTTTACCCTGGAGACCGGTTTGATGCGTCACCAGCCGCTTCCCCAGTAATTCGTCTGCGGCGTTCCAGATCTCGTCGTCGTTGCTGCAAATCTTGACCCCGCCTGCCTTGCCCCGGGCTCCTGAATGAATCTGTGCCTTTACAACCCACTTGTCACCACCGATCTCCTTGGCCCGGTACACCGCCTGTTCCGGACTGTAGGCCAGACCCCCATCAGGGATCATCACCCCGAAATCCGACAGGATCTCTTTTGCCTGATACTCATGAATATCCATGCCTGCTTACCTCCAAATAGTCTGAAGTTTTTAAATATTTGATTCAACACATAGGCACAGAGGTCACAGAGATAATATTAAAGTTAAAAAAACAACGAAAATCTCCGGAGCTTGCCCTCGAGTTGGATAACGATAATAGATATGACTGTACATTATACCGAAACCCGATCGCTTGCTGCCGAGTTGCCCATGCAATTTATTACATTCTTTGTTAATCATTGAAAGCCGCACGTTATCCTCGAGCAGGATCCGGCCGCTAACGCCTCTTTGCCGAAATCAGCTCCGCCTGTTTCACTATATTTCGCGCCATTCTTTCCGATGCGGCATCGATCATTTTCCCATCGAGCTGTGCCGCCCCCTTGCCGGCACGGGCAGCCTCTTCCAGCACCTCGATGATTCTCCTGGCGCGCGTTACCTCGGCCTCCGGGGGTGACATGATCTCGTTGGCGAGTGGTACCTGTTTGGGATGGATGGCCCATTTCCCTTCGTAACCCAGTACCGCGGCGCGGCGTGCAGCCGCCATGAAACCATCCGCATCGTTAAAATCCCCGTAGGGACCGTCGATGGCGCGCAGACCATAGGCCCGGCAGGCGGTGGCCATATTCACCAGCGCCGCATGCCACTGGTCTCCGGGATAATCGGGATTGAGCCCGCCGATACTGACAGTGCGGGCACGCATACTGGCGGCATAATCGGCGATACCGAAATGGAGTGCCTCCAGGCGCCTGCTGGATTGTGCGATCGCCATAACATTGGCGCCGCCCAGGGCGGTTTCAATCAGGCATTCAATGCCAATATTTTTCTTAAGCCCTTTGGCCACTTCGATTTGGCTCAACAGGCAATCGACCATATAGACATCGGCCGCCGTGCCTACCTTGGGGATTAACAGGGTATCCAGGTTACCACCGGCCTGCTCGATGATATCCACCACATCGCGGTACATATAATGGGTATCGAGACCATTGATACGCACCGACAGGGTCTTGCCACGCCAGTCAACATCGTTTAATGCTTCGATAATGTTCTTGCGTGCCTGAAGTTTGTCGTCGGGAGCGACCGCATCTTCGCAATCGAGAAACACATAGTCGGCTTCCGAGCCGGCTGCCTTTTCAAACATATTCGGACTGGAGCCGGGCACCGCGAGCTCGCTTCGCTGCAGACGTGTACGGGCGGGTTCAAATTGTGTAAAACTCATCAATAATACCTCTTACGCAGGAGATTCATAAACAGGTTATTGTTTCATGAGCGGGATCCTGCCGCCCGAATTTTTTATGAACCGAGTACCTGCGTCGCGGTACTGCACAGATATTCCTGCGCTGCGGCAACGCCACTTCCGAGTTCGACGGGAATATTGAGGTCCTTCATTGCCATCTCGGCGCCGGCTATGGGCGTCAGTATCATCATTTCATTCAGATCTCCCAGATGACCGATACGAAAAGCGGTACCGGCGATCTTGCCAAGACTGATCGACAATGCCAGGTTGTAATAGGTGTAAGCATGTTTCACCACTTCATTGCCGTTAAAGCCATCAGGAACCCTGATCGCGCTGACCGTATCGGAATACCATTTTTCTTCTTTGGCTACGAGCGATAACCCCCATGCCTCGACCGCCTTGCGGACCGCCGTCGCCAGCCGGTTATGCCGGCTGAAAACCTTTTCCAGCCCCTCTTCAAGCAGCATATTTACCGATTCCCTGAGTCCGCGAATAAGGACAGTTGCCGGTGTATACGGAAAGAAGCCCTTGTCATTGGCAGTTATCATGTCATCAAAAGAGAAGAAGGTACGTGGCAATGCCGCTGTTTCGCGTGCATCCAGCGCTTTCTGACTAACGCAGACGATACCGAGGCCGGTAGGCAGCATAAAACCCTTCTGGGAGCCGCTGACACACAGATCCACCCCCCATTCATCCATGCGGAAATCGATACTGGCAATCGAACTGACACCGTCCACAAACAGCAGTGCCGGATGATTGGCATCATCAAGGGCCTTGCGAACGCCTGCCACATCACTGGTTACACCGGTAGCCGTTTCGTTATGGCAGATAAACACTGCCTTGATCTGCTTGTCTTTATCGGCCTTGAGGATGTCTGCATATTTTTCAACCGGCACGCCTTCACCCCAGTCAACCTCCAGAGCCTGGACATCCAGACCGTGGCGCTCGCACATGTCTACCCATAACCAGCTGAAGTGACCGAAGTGGGACATCAACACCTTGTCACCGGGAGAGAGGGTATTGCTGATCGCCGCCTCCCAGCCGCCGGTACCGGAACTCGGAAAAATAAAGACACGCCCGGATTCGGTTTTGAATATCTTTTTCAGATCTTCAAACAGAGGCAGGGTAAAATCAGGGAAGTCAACGGAGCGCATATCCTCCTGTTCGATAGACATCGCGTTGCGGATACGTTGAGGAACATTGGTTGGACCCGGTATATATAGAAAATTACGTCCGGACATGGTTTTTCTCCTTACAAAATAGATTAAAAGATAGATTAAAAAATTTTAAATAGTTGATTAACCACAGAGGCACAGATATTACACATGGATGTATGCTTATGTAGTTATGGACCAGCACACGGAGATAATAAAAGCTAAAAAACCAACGAAAATCTCCGGAGCTTGCCCCGAATTAAATATGAATATCCATTACGCTGAAACCCGGCCGTCTGCGGCCGGGTTGTGCATAAACAGGGACCCCCGGTGTCATCGCGCCATGGTGCGACTGTTACACCCGTCCGTTTTGTTTAGTTCCAGGAGTCTGTCGGCCCCTTTAGATTCTTATATAACGCAGTCCGGACAAGTGTGATGATAATCCCGCCCTGAATCCTGAACAAGACTGCATTGTCAATCGGATTCGAACGCACTCTTTATATATTTTACGCACAATGTGGTGTTTTAAATGGAATACCCGGCGTCGTTCCAGAAGAGAAACATCCATCGTGCAGTCAGGCCATAACCTCCCCTTCGTAGCCTGGCTAGATGCGCGAAGCTCCAATTAGATTCTATTCCTGACTAGAAAGCAAACTAAAAAAGTTACATAGAGAGCGTGCCCGGATCGGTGTCAAGCAATAAATTTAATTATAAAAAGTTTTTAATTCAGTGAGTTAGACAGTGCCTTGTCCAGTTCTTCCTTAAGATCATCAACGTCCTCATGGCCTACGGAAATCCGTATCAGTCCACTGCTGATCCCGGCTTCTTCACGTTGTTCCTCAGACAATTTACTGTGGGTCGTCGTTGCTGGATGGGTAATTGTACTCTTGGTATCTCCCAGATTTGCCGTAATTGAGAAGATATGCGTTGCATCAATCACTCTCCACGCTGCTTCCTGGCCACCGTTGACCTCAAAACTCACAATCCCTCCAAAGCCTGACTGCTGGGTCCTTGCCAACGCATGCTGGGGATGGCTCTCGAGACCCGGATAATAAACATGTGCGATTTCCGGCCGTTGTTGCAACCACTCGGCCAGCTGCTGCGCATTATGGCAATGGGTGTGCATACGCAGCTTCAGGGTTTCCAGTCCCTTCAGAAAGACCCACGCATTAAATGGACTCATCGATGGACCGGCTGTACGCAGGAAGCCGAAGATATCCTTGCCGATCAGCTCCTCGGTACCAATCACTGCGCCCCCGACACAACGGCCCTGCCCGTCCAGATACTTTGTTGCTGAATGGATAACGAGATCAGCCCCGAGGGAAAATGGCCGCTGCAGGACCGGCGTACAAAAACAGTTATCCACTACCAGAAGACAATTCCTGTTACGAGCCAGATCGGCAAGAACGGCAATATCGGCGATCTCGGTCAGCGGGTTGGACGGCGTCTCCAGAAAAAGGAGGCGCGTCGCCGGTTTGATCGCCGCCTCCCAGGCTTCATAATCGGTTAACGGCACAAAACTTGTCTGAATACCGAATTTTGTCAGGACATTGCTGAACAGGCTTACCGTTGTCCCAAAAACACTGCGTGACGCGACAATGTGATCCCCCGACTTAAGCAGCCCCAGGCAGGTGGTGAGGATGGCGCTCATCCCGGATGAGGTTGCGACACAGCGTTCGCCGCCTTCCATTGCCGCCAGCCGCTCTTCAAAGGTACGTACCGTAGGATTGGTAAAACGGGAATAGATATTCCCCGGTTTTTCCCCTGCGAAGCGCGCAGCAGCTTCCGCGGCATCCTTAAACACGAAACTTGAGGTAGTAAAAATCAACTCACTGTTCTCACCTTCCGGACCGGGTGCCCGGCCGGCGCGTACCGCCAGGGTCTGTAACCTGTATTGACCGGGAGCAAACTTGGACATAACGGCCTCCTAATGTTTTCAATCAGTATACTCAACCACAGAGGCAGCCTGTATGGCCAGCAAAGAGCAGCCGTTGTTCATGCTGCACACTACTGCCCATAGAGCGATGTTGAATGCGTATATCTGGCCCGGGAACCGCAGGCACAAAAAAACCCGCATTCAGCTTGTCGCTAAAGCAGGTTGTCTCTTTAGCTGTATTTCTTAAGCGCCCGCAAGCTGATAATCAAATCGGCGCTTCTTTCCAGTAGAACAAACCTTAATCGAATCTAAAGACTATGTCAAACACTTCCTTGGAGCCCGGTTCTCCGGATGGCATCGCCAAGGTTTTTATGGAACACTACATTATTAAAATAACGACAAACAGATATAAGGAGAAGTGAACATTGGCTACAGAAATTAAACCTCCCGTGGAGGGAGAGAAGATCACGATCACAGAGGGTAAACTCAAGGTGCCTGATAACCCGATCATTCCATTCATCGAAGGGGACGGAATTGGTCCTGATGTGTGGCGCGCCAGCAAAAGAGTCATGGATGCGGCGATCACCGGGGCCTATGGCAACGGCAGAAAGATATATTGGATGGAGATCTACGCGGGCGAGAAGGCCAATCATCTCACCGGTTCCTGGTTGCCTGACGAAACCCTGGATGCCTGCCGCGATTACCTCGTTTCCATCAAGGGACCGCTGACGACGCCCATTGGCGGGGGGATTCGCTCATTAAATGTATCGCTGCGGCAAATCCTTGACCTGTATGTCTGCATGCGTCCGGTGCGCTGGTTCGAAGGCGTGCCCTCCCCTACAAAACATCCGGAATACGTTGATATGGTGATCTTCCGTGAAAATACGGAAGATATCTATGCCGGTATAGAATGCGCGGAAGGCAGCGAGGATAACAAAAAATTTATGGATTTATTCCGGAAAAACTTTCCGCACCAGTACCGGAAAATCAGATTTCCCGGGACATCCGGAATCGGCATCAAACCGGTATCCCGCGAAGGGACCGAGCGGCTGGTCAGGGCTGCGATCAGGTATGCCATCAAAAATAATCGCAACAGCATAACCCTTGTACATAAGGGTAACATTATGAAATATACGGAGGGAGCATTCCGTAACTGGGGATATCAATTGGCGGAAAAGGAGTTTCCCGAACATACCTACAGCTGGGAACAGTGGGAACGCACCGCGGCAAAGCAAGACAGTGAAGCAGCGAATAAAGAACAGGAACAGGCGCTCACCTCGGGCAAGATCCTGGTCAAGGATTCCATCGTTGATATCACACTGCAGCAGATACTGACACGGCCGAGGGAGTTTGATGTGATTGCCACCATGAACCTCAATGGTGACTTTATCTCGGATGCCCTGGCGGCCCAGGTCGGTGGCATTGGCATCGCGCCCGGCGGTAATATTAATTACGAAACCGGCCACGCCATCTTTGAAGCCACACACGGTACAGCGCCCAAGTACACAAATCTCGACAAGGTCAATCCCGGGTCTTTGCTACTGTCCGGGGAGATGATGCTGCGCTATATGGGCTGGGATGAAGCGGCAGATTTAATCATAACAGGCATGGGCAAGACTATTGCCATGAAAACCGTCACTTACGATTTCGCCCGGCTGATGGACAACGCTAACGAAGTCAAGTGCAGCGAATTTGCCGATGCCTTGATCAAAAACATGTAAGCCGTTACCCACGTCCAGGAGCCTGCTGTATTACTATGCTATGTGCCTGCGTGATTGGACGGAAAATCAACCTGAAAGGGCCTCGTAAACAGTCCCCATTAAAGAGATGTCACTGAATCCACAAGACTGCAGTAGCGGCACTATTTCAATCAGAGACCAGGCCCTGCGTTATATCGAGTCGCATAACGTCATGAGCATTGCCACGTATGGCGCTTCGGGACCCTGGAACGCGGCGGTATTCTATCTGAGTGACGGCTTTCAGTTGATTTTCGTGTCCTCACCGGATAGCCGCCATTGTCAGGATATTGCACATGACAGCAGGGTTGCTATCACCATCCAGGAAGAGTATGACGACTGGCAAACCATCAAGGGAATACAGATGGAGGGAACCACTGAACGCATCACCATGGAACAGCAAAAACAGACCATTGAACGCTACAAGCGTAAATTCAGCTTTCTTGATGATCCGGAACGCACCCCGGAAAACATTATTACTGCGTTGGAGAGCGCGGCCTGGTACCGCGTAACTCCACGAAGCGTGTTCTTTATCGATAACGAAAAAGGCTTTGGCTACCGGACCGAAATTCCGCTCGATCCGTGCTCATAACCGGACCGATCGGTAACCTGCTGCTTCGGCTATCTCCCGGTTACGCAGCTGATTCCCTGACCTGCTCCTCCTCCTTCGCAGGAGTAGATGCATAGATCTCCGTACCGGGGTGGAAGTCCGACCAGACGTACCAGAATATTTTGTTGTAATGCGGGATGGGCCGAAGTTGTTGCCCCTTGAGTGTTCCGGCGACACATGCACCAGTCGCCGCCCACTTCGAACCGGTCTCATTATCGATAAACTGGTCAACGCTATCCGCGGTCTTGAAGGTCAGTACCCTGCCATCAACTTCGCGCTCAAAAATCTGATTGTAATCACCGTTACAGGCCGCCAGAACCAATATGGACGTGCCGCCCAATTCATCGTTGATGACCGGTTGTTCCTGCAGAAGCGTGACCGGGTAGGCCCTGGTTTGTTCGCCAATCTTCACTCCGTTGACCATGGATTTCATCGGCAGGCGTTTGTCCTGTGGATGTTGCAGTGGATAGATCATGACCGGACTTTTGGGATCGATAATGTCTACACGCGCCAGAAGTCTGAGATAAAAGATATCGCGCCACTCTATGTTACGGACCCATACTTTGGATTCGGGGTAGAGTGTCTGCCAGGTTCCGAGGCTGGTTGCCACGGTAGGGATCATCCTGAGAGGCAGCGTCCCCTGGAGTGACTGGTTATGGATCTGTACCACGGAACATTGATTGGTTTTCTCATAGAACACCATGTTGTTGGCCAATGCGGCCGTAATAGTGATGTCGGGATGGCTGAACCTGTTCTCCATGGCATAGGACATGGAGCTGTGCGCAAGGATGCAGTGAGTCATGATAAACGGGTCATCGCCATCGGATTGATAGACGATATGAGGCCGCCGCGCCATTCGCGCCACAAACGCAAATGGCCGGCCATTGCTATCCACCACACCGACTATCTCTTCATCGGGCCCAAACTTTTCAATCGCATCGTCCAGGGAAATGAACACCGGTTTACGTACCGGCCTGAACATCAACTTGGTGTGCATGAAGAAACCGAACACACCGATACCAATAAAGACTGCGACAGAGCCCTCAAACAGAAGCGAATAGGTGCTGCTTTGTATGGCCTGAGCCGACGCCACGCCCATGAGCACAACGGAACAGACCAGAACCCAGAAAGAGTTACCATAAATATAACGGGCGCCCGGTGCGCTGGCTGCAATCTTGTTGGTAAACATCAAAATACCCAGTGTGCCGGGCAGGATTGCCAGGGCCGACAATATTACGGCCGCAATGGCCAACCATTCTGTTCCTGTCATTTTACTTTCCTCGCTAGGAGCCCAACAGGGATACGTGAAAGCCTATTAAGGGTTCGTTGCTGACCCGGGGAATTCCCGGTGGCCGGACCTGCTCACCTGAATCCAACCGTCTGTGCTTGCTGATTGCCTGATTACCATCATATTAAAAACTCAAGGAGCTCACTATCTATGCTGCCTGGTTTGGTCAGAAACTGTACTAACCAGTATACTATGATGCCGCAAATTCTTCCGTAAAGAAACCCGAATACCGGAAGGATGGGGAAAAAGGGGGAAATCCATCGGGCCCGGCATGGTATTACGGTATTGTCGCTGTGACCGGTTTTCCTCTGCATCAATCCAGATAGTCGTAAGCCTCCAGGGTCAGAAACTCCGGTAATTCCTCTCCTGTGATCATCATCTCAAGCAGCTCCGCGGCCAGTTGATACTTGCGTGAATTAAAATGCTCATCGCCGAGTTGTAAGCGGATGTTGCCGAGTTCATTCGCCAGCGCTTGCCGGAACAGATCAGCGGTGATTTCACGGCCATCATCAAGAACACCTTTGGGATACTGTACCCATTGCCATAGCTGAGCACGCGCTATCTCCGCTGTTGCCGCATCTTCCATCAGATTGTACAGGGGCACGGCCCCCTGACCGCCAAGCCAGGATTCGGTATAACGCAAAGAAGCACTGACATTATTCATAAGGCCCTGCATGGTTATTGTGCCTTCGGGAAGCTTTAGTAAATCCGCCCGGGTGACGTGGAGATCCGGGTACTGCTTGTCGATCTGATTGGCATTCGGCATGTATTGATTAAATACCTCTTCGCACAGGGGAACCATGGCTGGATGACTCACCCAGGAACCATCGTGACCATCCCCGGCCTCCCGCTCCTTATCCCTGCGCACCTTAACCTCCGCCATTTCGTTGACATTTGGGTCTTTTGCCGGGATTTGCGCCGCCATACCCCCGATGGCATGGACCCCCCGTTTATGGCATGTCTTGATCGCCAGCTTGGAATAACAATGCAGAAAATGCGTGCTCATGGTTACCTGGTTTCTGTCCGGCAAAACAAATTCAGGATGTTTGCGGAAACACTTGATAAAACTGAAGATATAATCCCAGCGTCCGCAATTCAGTCCGGCGGAGTGCTCACGCAGCTCATACAGAATCTCATCCATCTCGAATGCGGCAAGTATGGTTTCGATCAGCACCGTTGCCTTGATTGTACCGTGGGGAATATCCAGCGCATCCTGGGCAAAGACAAAGACATCGTTCCAGAGCCGGGCCTCCAGATGACTCTGCAACTTGGGTAGATAGAAGTACGGACCGGAGCCCCTGTCAATCAACTTGTTTGCGTTATGAAAAAAACAGAGACCAAAGTCCCAGAGCGAGGCGGGAACCGGCTTGCCATCCAACTCGGCGTGACGCTCTACTAAATGCCAGCCACGCGGACGAACAAATAACGTGGCTATGTTCTCGTTCAGGGAATAATGCTTACCGTTTGCCGCGGTAAATTCGATGCTGCCGTCTATGGCGTCGCTCAGGTTTACCTGTCCCTGTAGCATGACATCCCAGGTAGGGGCGGACGAGTCTTCAAAATCCGCCATGAAGACCCTGGCGCCGGAATTCAGGGCATTGATAATCATCTTGCGGTCCACCGGCCCGGTGATCTCCACCCGGCGATCCATGAGATCATCCGGGAGTGGGGCCACCTTCCAGTCACCGGCGCGAATATCCGCCGTATCTTCCAGGAAATCCGGTAATTCACCGGCATCAAGCCGTTTTTGTCTCTCGACTCGGCGGTCCAGTAGTTCTGAAATGCGGGGACCAAAATTTCGGGTCAACTCCTGAATAAATTTCAGGGCCGCCGGTGTCAGGATCGCGCCATAAGCCGATGAAATATCACCGAGGATATCGATACCTGAACTGGACTGCACCTGCTTACTGCTGCTATGACTCATCTGTTTGCGCTCCTGATCGTTCTGCTTCCGAATGAATAAACCGGTTATTACATCTGAAACCTGTCTATCCGGACATTCAATCAACAATAACAAAAATCCCGTGAGCGGGAATGATTTAGATCAACGTTATCCGGATTATAGGGACACACTTAAAGTGCGATGTTCCAGCAGGCGAAAACCCAGATGAACAACTCGGCCGCAAGCGATCGAGTTTCAGTGTAATGAATATTCATATCACTTATCGCTATTCAACTCGGGGGTAAACTCCAAAGATTTTTGGTTGGTTTTTTTAACTTTTATGGGTCTTCAGCAGAATCTGTGGGTTGATATATAAACAGT
>JBHHYN010000027.1:0-26309 GCA_046757565.1 Gammaproteobacteria bacterium
CGGGAATGACGGGCTACTGTTTATATATCAACCCACAGATTCTGCTGAAGACCCTTTTTTCTTACGTTCTTCCCATTTCCTGACTATTGCCAGCCGCCACAGTAATTTAACCATTGTGTAGCCGGTGACTGCGGCAATTGTCCCATACGTCAAGCAGCCAAGCAGCAGCGGTTGCCAAATTTCAGATAATTTCTCTCCAAACCAGTTGAAGGAAAACTCAAACGCGATATGCCTGGTAGGTTCATTCAGCAACATCGCCCCCGTTTTATATGCCAGAAAGAAAAGTGGAGGAATAGTGATGGGATTACTGACCCATACCAGTATCACTGCAAGGGGCAGATTGACCCTGAAGAAAACCGCCACGATTGCCGCCGCGAGCATTTGACCGGGTATGGGCATGAATGCGAAAAACAGGCCGGTCGCGACACCCCCTGCAGCGGAATGGCGTGTCAGATGAAAAATATTCGGGTCATGGAGGATGTCCCCAAGGATCTGTAGATTTTTATACCTGCGGATTTCGTGGTGTTCCGGCAGGACATGTTTAAAGAAACTTCTTAAACCCATAGTAGTTTACAGCTATAACTCCTTAAAAAAGCGCGTTATTATAACCGAATAATCAGAAAAGGAACTGAATAGATGCGCACAGGGAGTATTCTTTTTATGCTGGGGGTCCTGTCCTTACTCCAGTTCACTGCATTACCTCCTCTCTATTCTGTGTGGCTGTTGCCTCTGTGCCTGCTGTTGATCTGGCGGGGCCGCTGGTGGCGTTGGCCGGCCTGGTTTGTCTGCGGATTTTTGTGGGCGCTGTTGCGGGCGGATTTTGTTATAACGCAAAAACTGGCCACCCAACTTGAGGGCAGACCAATCGTTGTTGAGGGCCGGGTTGTCGATCTGCCTGCAGTGCAAGAAAAGAGCGTGCGGTTTAGTTTTGCAATTGACAAGATCGTTGATCGGCATGGGACGCACAACAGGGGACCCGGCAAGGTACGAATGAGCTGGTATGGCGATGCGCCGGAATTGCTCCCCGGCGAAACCTGGCACCTCAAGGTGAAGTTAAAACGCCCATACGGATTTATAAATCCGGCTGGTTTCGATTATGAGGCATGGTTGTTCCAACAGGGCATCAGGGCCACTGGTTATGTCATCGACAAGGGAGGAAATGTACGCCTGCGGGCGAGTGAGGGCAGCTATTTCCAGCGTCTGAGGTTCGCTCTGAGGCAAAAACTCATGCGGCTCCTGCCTGACCGGGACGCCGCGTCGCTGGTTCTGGCACTGGCAATCGGAGATCGGAGCACACTCAGTCCGCAGCAATGGCGGGTATTGAAACATACCGGCACCAGCCATCTCCTGGCAATATCCGGCTTGCATATCGGTTTCATCGCCGGTCTGGCGTTTTTCATCAGTCGTTGGTTGTGGCCGCTCACCGGCAGCTATTCCTTGTGCCTTGCCGCTCCCAGGGTAGCGGCCATCATCGCCATCATCTGCGCATCAGTCTATGCGGCGCTGGCCGGATTTTCCGTGCCTACCCAGCGCGCCTTGATTATGCTGGGTATGGTATTGACGCTGATATGCCTGGATCGCCGCACTAGCAGCGGCCATGTTGTCGCATTGGCATTGTTACTTATCCTGGTTATGGATCCTTTTGCCGTTATCTCCCCTGGCTTCTGGTTGTCCTTTCTGGCCATCGTGGTAATCGTCTATGGCATGGCCTTCAGAGTTGGCAACCATGGACTCTGGTGGCGCTGGGGCCGCGTGCAATGGCTTGTGGCGCTGGGCCTCGCTCCCATGCTGGCAGTCTGGTTCCAGCAGGTGCCATTATTGGGTATTGCCGCCAATTCCGTGGCCGTGCCCTGGGTCAGCCTGGTGTCTGTGCCATTGATACTGGGTGGAAGCACCCTGTTGTGGCTGAACGAATCGCTCGGCCGTCTCTTGCTTGAATGGGGGAGTGACAGTCTGGATCTGATCTGGCGCTTCCTCGAAATCATTGCCGGTGTGAAGGCCGGCGTTCTGCCTGTGCCAACGCCGATGCTGCCGGTGTTGCTGGCCGCATTCATTGGCGTTGCCCTGTTACTGATGCCGCGGGGGCTGCCGGGCCGGTACCTGGGCGTTATCTGGTTACTGCCTCTGATTTTTCCGATACTTGAACTGCCGAAAACAGGGCAATTCAGGCTGACATTGCTGGATGTGGGACAGGGGCTGGCGGCCGTTGTACAGACCCGGCAGCATACTTTGCTTTACGATACGGGCCCGAAATATAATGATCGTTTCAATGCCGGCAGTGGTGTCATCCTGCCTTTCCTGAGGCATTCGGGTATCACCCGTATCGATATGCTTGTACAGAGCCATGGCGATGGCGATCATATTGGCGGCCTGGATGATGTACTGGATGGCGTTCCGGTTGCAAAGATATTGACGAGTATCCCGGAACGGATCAGGCAACCACAGGCAGATGCCTGCCAGGCCGGCCAATCCTGGCAGTGGGATGGTGTTTTATTTGAAATAGTACACCCGGCGGCGCATTCCAGGCTGCGTGGCAACAATCGTTCCTGCGTGTTGCGGATCAGTCAGGAAAACAGGGCTGTCCTGCTGACCGGCGATATCGAGCGGCCCGCTGAGCAACAGCTTGTACGCCGGTATGCGGAACAACTTCACGCGAATGTACTGGTAGCACCACATCACGGCAGCAGAACCTCATCATCGGTATCCTTTATAGAGACGGTGAATCCCGATTACGTCTTGTTCCCGGTGGGATATCATAATCGCTATGGGTTCCCAAAAAAGGATATAATCGGCCGATATAGAGAACGGCGTATAAAGACGCTGGATACGGCCCGGTCGGGCGCCATTGAAGTGAGGATAAACAGCAACGGGTTAACCATTGTCAAATGTCGGGAACAGTTACAGCGTTTTTGGCATACGCTATATTAACGGGGGTCTTCTGAACGGACCGGTGATGCCTGAAAAAATAGAGCTGGATTGTACGATGGCGCTCAACTCGTATCGTTCCGCGGTATCGCCACCGGCGCAGGTTGAAACTGTAAAAGATAAAAATGGGGGTATGAGTGCTTGAATTAATGAAGGCTGGTGGATTGCTCATGTGGCCGATTCTGCTATGTTCAGTCATTTCGCTTGCTATTATCGTCGAACGATTTTGGTCACTACAGACGAAACGCATCGCGCCAAAGAACCTGGTGGGACAGGTCTGGCAATGGGAAAAGGTTGGGCATCTCGATATCAGACGTATCGATGATTTGCGTGTCGGTTCACCCCTGGGCAGATTGCTGGCGGCCGGGCTGGTCAACAAGCAACATGATCGGGAGGTGATGAAGGAGAGCATAGAAGAAGTTGGACGTCACGTTGCCCATGAGCTTGAACGCTTTCTGAACACACTGGGGACCATCGCCTCCATCACACCGTTGCTCGGGCTGTTGGGTACAGTCATCGGAATGATAAAAGTATTTGCCGTAATTACCACACAGGGTGTCGGTGATCCCAGTGTGCTGGCCGAAGGGATTTCAGAAGCGCTTCTGACTACTGCTGCCGGGCTGACCGTCGCGATCCCCACTCTGATGTTCTACCGGTATTTCCGGGGCAGGGTCGACGAGCTGATTGTAACGATGGAGCAGGAATCATTGAAAATGGTGGAAGTGATGCAAGGACACCGGGAACACGATAATGCGGAGGAGAGGAATTAATGAACTTTCGTCCCCAGCGTAAGGATGATGTAGACGTGAACATCACACCGTTGATCGATGTGGTCTTCCTGTTATTGATATTCTTCATGGTCTCCACAACATTCGATCGCGAATCCGAGATTAATATAACACTCCCGAAAGCGAGCGAAGAATATACTGACGTAAAACCGGATGCGGTAAATATAGAGGTTGATATACAAGGCCGTGTCTACATCAACAAACAACCACTCATCAATTCACAACTTACTACAATCCGTGAAGCAATCAGGAACGCCATACATGACATGGAAAATCCACCCGTAATAATCAATGCCGATGCACAGGCAACCTACCAATTAGTCATTAGAGTAATGGATGCTGCCCGTCAACTTGGTCTGGTCAATATCACCTTCGCAACGCAGAAACTCGAGGAGGAATAATTGATTGGCGGTTATACCAGGTTCAAGTAACGGTCGAATATCCGGTTGAAATATTACTCTTTTCTTAAGACGGATGTTTTCCCCTCAATTTATCGAAGACCTCTGGTATGGCAGGAGTTTCCTGTCTTTGTTGCTGCTTCCGTTAAGTTGGTGTTATGTGGCATCAATAAGCGTACGCCGGTTGGCCTATGCTTCCGGGATTCTGCCCGTACGGCAGGTGGCGGTGCCGGTGATTGTGGTAGGCAATATTACTGCTGGTGGAACAGGTAAGACCCCGCTCACTATATGGATGGCGGATTATCTGAAGCAAAACAAGTATCATCCCGGTGTGATCAGCCGTGGTTATGGGGGGGGCGTGAAGCAGTGGCCACAGCAGGTCCGGCCCGATAGCAATCCTGCATTAGTGGGAGATGAACCTGTACTGATTGCACAAAGGACACATGTACCGGTTGCAATATCCCCGAATCGTTACATCGCTGCGAAAGCGTTGGTAGAGCATATGCATTGCGACGTGCTGCTCTGCGATGACGGCTTGCAGCACTATGCACTGTTTCGAAATATAGAGATCGCCATTGTCGATGGTGATCGCAGGTTTGGCAATGGCCGTTCCCTGCCTGCCGGTCCTCTACGTGAACCGGTGGGCCGGCTTAAAACAGTAGACATGGTAGTGAGTAACGGTAATATGGGCCGCAATCAGCATTTAATGGAGTATGTACCACTAAAACTCAGGTCCTTAAGGGATGAGGATAAACGCTGTGATCTCGAATCATTCGCGGGGAAGTGCGTGCATGCGGTGGCCGGGATTGGAAATCCAAATCGTTTTTTTTCGTTGCTTCGAAGCAAACAGATAAATATCATCAAACATGCATTTCCCGATCATTATCCATATCAGGCGGAAGATTTGTTGTTCGGTGATGATTTGCCTGTGGTGATGACAGAGAAGGATGCGGTAAAATGCAGGGACTTTGCCGATGATGATTTCTGGTATTTACCCATTGAGGTGAACGTAACGAATGCATTCAAACACAGATTAAAAAATCTGCTGAAAGAAACTCTGGATGGATAAAAAATTACTTGAAATACTGGTCTGCCCGGTTACGAAGGGACCGTTGATTTACGACAAACAGAAACAGGAATTAATTTCCGTTTCTGCACGGCTTGCCTATCCGATACGCGATGATATCCCGGTGATGTTGGAGAATGAGGCGAGGGCGCTCAGCGAAGACGAACTGGAACAATATCGGAAATAGAATACAATGGATTGAACGCAGAGAACAAATGTAATCGAAAATTATATAAAGTGGATTCCTCTTTCCAGGTAATTATTCCTGCGCGTTACGCCTCGACGAGACTCCCCGGCAAAGCCCTGCTGGATATCGGCGGTAAACCACTCATTCAACATGTCTACGATTCCGCCTCGGCCAGCAATGCCGGGCAAGTGCTTATTGCTACGGATGATAAGAGGATAGAGTCTGCTGCCAGGGCCTTCAATGCCGAGGTCGAATTGACTTCTTCCGGGCATACATCCGGGACCGACAGGATAACGGAAGTCGTTACACGGTTGGGTGAAGCGGATGAGACTATTGTCGTTAATGTTCAGGGTGATGAATATGGTCTGCCTGCTGCAATCATCAATCAGGTAGCCGATATCTTACGGACCAATACGCAGAAATCCATCTCCACCCTGTGCGTGAAAATCGATGATCCGGCGGAACTCAATGATCCCAATGTCGTCAAGGTGATTTTTGACCGGGACAACACTGCGATCTATTTCAGCCGTTCACCGATCCCATGGCATGAACAGGACTCTGTTGAATTACCGTGTCAACCTTTCCGGCATATCGGGATCTATGCCTACCGTGCCGGATTTTTGAAAACCTATTCAAGATTACCTCCTTGTCCTCTGGAGGCAAGTGAGAAACTGGAGCAACTCCGCGCCATCTATCATGGTTACAAGATCCACGTGGAGCAGGCATGCGAGGACTGCGGCATAGGGATTGATACACAAGAGGATCTGGACCTGGCCAGAAGAACAGCCGATAAGTTAACGGCTTCGGTAGGTAATTCTGCCCTTGGTTAAGTCATAAGGCGTCATTTCAATCGTGACTTTATCACCGGTGAGAATGCGGATGTAATGCTTGCGCATTTTTCCGGAAATGTGGGCGGTGACGATGTGTCCGTTATCGAGTTCTACCCGGAACATGGTGTTCGGTAGCGTCTCAATAACGGTTCCTTCCATTTCTATCTGATCTTCTTTCGCCATAAATTCTCTTGTAAGTTCAACAAAGGATGAATTCTGCCTGAATTTTCTTTAACAAGCAAAAAACTGTCTGCAACAGGTGTTTATGGCTCAGCCACCTGACAGGTGGAATGGATTGCTGAATCTATTCCCGATTATGCTGGAACGCTGGCCTTAATACTCCCGCCGCCATTCATTTTCGATGTAATATTCTGCTGGCCTATATTCACTTTTGTATTCCATTTTGTTGCAGCCTTCTATCCAGTAACCCAGGTATAACCAGTCCAGTTCCAGCCGTCTCGCTTCTGCTATCTCATAAAGTATCGCGTATTTTCCAAGGCTGTTCTTCGCGTAGTCGGGATCGAAGAAGGTATACACTGCGGACATGGCGTTATGCATGAGATCAACAACGGCGACACAAACAAGCGAATCCTCGTATCGCATTTCATAGAAGTAGGTATCTGACCATGACGACGTGAGAAATTCCAGATAATTGTTCCTGCTGGGATTATCCATACCGCCTCCGGGATGCCTGGTTGACAGGTAGCGGCAATAGAGCGAGAAGTGTTCGCCTTGGAAGTCTGCAGGCAGGCGGTTTATCGACAGGGTGCGATTGCATTTCCAGGCCCGCTCCTGGCTTCTGGAAGGTCTGAATTCGGCAACAGGTATGCGCACCGGAATACAACTCGTGCATGCAGAACAATGTGGGATATACAGATGTTCTCCACTGCGCCGGAAACCGCATTCAGCCAGGGCGGAATAGAGCCTGGAGGTTTTAGGAAAACGGGGATCGGCAAAAAGTGTGACGGCTTCCCGGCCGGAGATGTAATGACAGGCATGCGGTGGGGTCGCGTAAAAGCCGAGTTTTTGTGCCGTAGTCATACCACACTGCATCGTTGCGGCCAGTCATGGCCGCCCACGGGAATGCAGTAATGTTTCAGGATGTTAATAAACAGACCGCGCTGAACAGGTTTCGCGCCGAGTGTTTGCAGGTGCCTTGAGTGGAGTTGGCAGTCAATCAATCTGAATTGCTTTTGTTTCAACACCTCAACGAGATGGACCAGGGCTACCTTGGAGGCATCCGATTGCCGGCTGAACATCGATTCGCCAAAGAAGACCCTGCCAATTACCACGCCGTACAGGCCGCCGGCAAGCCTGTCCCCATACCAGCTTTCTACGGATAGGGCTTGCCCTATATCATACAGGTTGATATAGGCATCCATCATTTCCGGTGTGATCCATGTGCCCTCTTGACCGCTGCGTGGTTCAGAGCAGGCCTGGATCACCTGTCTGAATGCCTGGTTAAAGGTCACCTGGTATTGTCCCTTACGCAAGGTTTTGCGCAGGCTTCTGGATATCCTGAGTGCATCCGGTTCGAGCACGCAGCGTGGATCGGGTGACCACCATAAAATGGGTTGCCCGCTGCTATACCAGGGAAAAATACCGCGTTGATAGGCATCAAGCAGTCTGCCGGTGCTGAGATCGCCGCCAATGGCAAGTAACCCGTCTGGATCACGCAAGGCGCAGCTGACGGGTGGAAAATCGTTGGCGATAATGTTGTCAGCTACCCAGTATAACTGGCTGCCGCCGGATTGCCTGTTACCCGCTGTCATTATGATCGTGTGTTATTAAGTAATCAGAGTTATCCTTACTCTTCACATTTCCCTGCCGTCGGCGCTTAAAAGGCAGATGCCGGTTTAACGCCTCGATATAGGCATCGATCTCCACCTTCTCCCGGTCCAGAAAATTTTTAACAGCCTGCATGAAGTCCGGATGCTGTATCCAGTGATAAGAACAAGTGGCTACGGGCTGGAATCCTCTGCTTAGTTTATGTTCTCCCTGAACGCCCGCATCGACCGTGTCCAGACCGTGCCGAATGCAATATTCAATAGTCTGATAGTAGCACAACTCGAAGTGTAAATATGGATACTGGTTGCTACAACCCCAATGCCGGCCATACAACGTGCCACCTCCCAGCATCGCAAATGCTCCGGCGACATATTCCCGTTTGTGTCTGGCGAGGATTAACAGGGTTTGGTCCGGTAACTTCTCGCTCAGGGACAGGAAGAAATCATAGGTCAGCCGGGGACTGCCCCACCTGCGGTAAAAGGTTGAACAATAAAATTCATAGAAAATTTTCCATTGAACGGTGTTGATTTGGCTGCCAGTTAAAATCTCAATCTCGATTCCTTGCTCATTTACCTGCCTCCTTTCACGTTTAATCTTCTTACGTTTCTTCGAGGTCAGGCTCCCCAGGAAATCGTCGAAATCACTGTATCCCCGGTTATGCCAGTGAAACTGAACGCCTTTACGACTTAATAAATTGTGTTGTAAATAAAACGCCTGATCTGTTTGCTCGGGAAACAGGCAGTGAAACGATGACATGCCGGTTGTTTTGGTTGTCTCAATGATCTCATCGAGCAACAGATTTTTTACGGCCGACGAATCCGGGAAAGTATCATTAATCAGCAAGCGGGGACCACGTACCGGCGTAAACGGGATTGCCGAGACAAGCTTCGGATAATAATATCCTCCGGCACGCTGGTAAGCATCTGCCCAGAGCCAGTCAAATACAAATTCACCGTAGGAATTGGTTTTTATATATAACGGTAATGCACCGACAAGGATATTGTTTGAATATACAGCGAAATGACAGGGCGTCCAACCCTGGCCCTGCAGACAATCATGTTCTTCCAGACCGTGAAGAAACTCATAGGTCAGAAAAGGATTGTCCGTGTTGACAAGGCCGTTCCACTCTTCCGGATTGATGGATTCCAGACTGGTAAGCCTGCGTATGGACAGATCCGATACGACGGGGGAACTACTGTGTGTCACTGACTTTACCAGGACAAATTAACCGGATTGAAGCCTGTATTCCGGATCTTATGGTGATGCATTGACGGTAATTCCCTGCCCAAGGGCTGTCGTCATTGCGCGTTTTGACCCCACTAAAGAAAATTTCGTTTCACGGTAATTGCCCTTTTCCAGATTAAAACGAAACGTAATAGATATGCCGTTCATCAATTCCAGTAACGGGGAGGATGGGATTGAATTGCCCTTGACATGGCCCATGATAAATTCAGCCCATTGCTTGCTGGAAAGGCACGGGGCATCGTTAATGGATCGGTTTTTGGGTGTGTGCTTATCGATCTGGTAAGTAGGACAGGATTTATCCGCGAATCCAATCAGGCCGTCAACCATCGTAAACCGGCTACGAATAGCATTGCCGGAATCACGATAGATCTCCAGCGTATAGCCCGATTCGTTTACGGTATACGCGACATTGGTTTTTGAATTCCGATCCGCACTGTTACGTGTGACCACACCCCATTCCGCTGCAGCATTCAAAGGTAACCACAGGCAATACAGGATTACACCCTGAAGTAGCATACAAGAAGGGTTCTTTCCGGTGATAATCACGAATCTTCCCGGTTTCTGCAGAAGTTAGGACCTGACAGCATACTTGTCATGACGTTGTCTATCTTCGGGTATAGTACCGTTACCCACGAGTAGTATCAATGCAGGAAGGTGATATACTCTGAATGTTTATCATTGTTTTTTTTCATGTGATCGGGGTCCTAAATGCACAAGATATATACCACACCATTCATTCTTTCACTTATGCTGGTTACCACTACCGGCCTGGCGCTGGACAGAAGAGTGAATGAAGCTCTGTTTACCGCAGCCAAGGAGGGAGATGTCGAACGCGCAAGCGAGTTGATCAAGCAGGGGGCCCTGGTGAACGTTCGTAACCGTTTTGGCAACACGCCCTTGCAATATGCCGCAAGGCAGGGGCATATTGAAATAGTAAAATTGCTGCTCAATTCCGGCGCCGAGGTGAACAGGCCCAATCTGAAAAATATCTCGCCATTAGCTGAGGCCGTCTATCGTAATAATGTGGAAGTGGCCAGGCTGCTTCTGGATCATGATGCCCGTATCGATTTCAAGGACAACTCCGGAAAGACAGTATTCGTTTACGCTGCGGCAAACGGCAACGTTGATATACTGCGCTTGCTGCTGGAGAAAAGTCAGGATGTCAATCAGCGCTTTGAAAACCGGCTGACAGCCTTGATGTGGGCGGCAGGTTACGGGCAGACAGAGGCAGTGCAATTACTGATAGAACATGGCGCAGAGGTAAATTTACAGGACAATCGCGGGATGACCGCCCTCATGATTGCAACTGATGGAGGTTTCCAGGATGTCGTCAAGGTCCTGCTTGCTCATGGTGCGCAGAAAACGATCACTGATAACGCCGGTAAAACCGCAAGGGACCATGTGTCTGGTGGTGATAAACAGGCGTTGGCCGGTTTATTACAATAATATACCCGCTTTTTCAGCACGTTATCTGATTTCCTGGTTCTGCGTCTCTGCATGGACAGTCAGGGTAGCGGTATATTCCGCCAACGCGGTGATATCTTCTTCGCTGAATGACTGAAACAGGGCCGCCATTGGTTGCGCATTCATGCGCCGCTCGTGCTTCAAATCCAGCATGGTTTTTTTCAGATAGGCCGGATGCTGCCCGGCCAGCCGGGGCACCCTGCTATAACCCTCAAAGCCACCCAGATGACAGGCTGGACATTCACCTGCATCAATAGCCTTGTGAGCAATCTGACTATACTTGCTATCCGCATGATGGCCCGTTGCAGGCCAGGTCTGCTCGGAAAAATATTTGGCAATCAACTTCATCTCGTCTTTCTCAAGCGTGGCGGCAATGGGGCCCATGATCTCATTTTTCCTCAGGCCGGATTTGAAATCTTTTAACTGGACGTAAACATAATAGAAGTGCTGGCCGGCGATGATGGGGTATTCCGGCTGGATTGGCTTGCCGTCAACGCCGTGACAACTGTTGCATAGCTGGATTTTGTCCCTGACCGAGGCATATTCATCATCTGCCGCGAAAGCAAACGTGGTCATAACCGGTATCAGAATAAGGATTGTAACTAATTGCTTTTTCAGCATATTCGCGATTGATTCACCCGGGCAACATCTATTTTCGACTCATTGATATCTGGCTAAGTTCAGACAAAAAACTGCCTGACAGGGCCATAAAAAACGGCCGCCCTGAAAGGGCGGCCATTTTAAACCAGGCAGACTTGGCGCTGCTCAGTCAGGCAGGGTAAAGGCAATGATGTTATTGCCGCGCTTGTAATTCAACTGCGCGTTACCACCCGCCGCAACAACAATATATTGCTTGCCGTTAACCGTATAGGAGGCAGGCGGTGCATTGACGCCGGCGCCGGCCTGGAAACGCCACATTTCACTGCCCGTGGACGAGTCATAGGCCTTGAACAAACCGTTGCCTTCGCCGGTAAAAACCAGCCCTCCAGCGGTCGCCATAATGCCGCCGATCATCGGTTGCTGGGTCTTGACCTGCCAGCGGATCTTGCCGGTGTTATAGTCAACGGCCGTCACGTTGCCCCACTGTTCTTCCGAGGCGATGACCTTGAAGGCGCCGCCCAGCCAGAGTTTGCCACCGGGATACGGTGTCGCCTGGACATGATAGGTCATCGGCTGATGGAGATTGATGGCGTAGACCAGCCCCTGGTTGGGATCGACGCTCATTGGCGACCATTCCACACCGCCATTGGCCCCCGGCAGCATCCGGCTGCCATCGGGTGTCGGCAGGACCCACATGTTTTCCTGTGGCACCATGGCCTCGGAGTAGCGGATAAGGCGGCAATCGCTGGCCCGGTTGACGTAGACATGGCCGGTTTTGCCGCCCTGCAATACGCCCTTGACCATTTTGCCGTTCTTGTCCCTCACCTGGGTGATAATCACCGGGCTGACCGCATCAAGGTCCCAGACATCATGCGCGATGTATTGAAAATGGCATTTATATTTACCCGTGTTGAGGTCAACCGCAATCAGGGAGTTGGTGTACAGGTTATCTCCCGGGCGGATGGCGCCATACAGATCGGGGGACGGGTTGCCGGCCACAAAATAGACGGTATTGGTGTCACGATCGATGGCCATATTCTGCCAGACGCCGCCACCCAGGGTCTTGTAGGGGTCGCCATTTTTTCTGTAGGCGGCCTTTTCCGCCTTGATATCGCGATGCATGTCGCGACCGGTGGCATCGGCCTTGGCCCACACGCCGGCCGACTTTTCCGCGGTGGTATGGAAGGTCCAGAGCAGTTTTCCGCTCGCCGCGTCAAAGGCCTTTACAAAGCCGCGGATGCCGTACTCGCCCCCGTTGGTGCCAATCAGGATTTTTCCGTCGACGACTGTGGGCGCCATGGTTTCGCTGTAACCCAGTTCCGGATCGGCTATCTGAGATTCCCAGACGACGTCGCCGGTTTTGGCATCCAGAGCCACCAGTTTGGAGTCAAGCGTTCCCATATAGACGTTGTTCCCGTATGGGAAAACACCACGGTTATTCGGCCCGCAGCAGTAGGTGGTGACCGGACCCATTTCATGTTTGTGGTGCCACAACTGTTGCCCCGTGGCTGCATCAATGGCATAAACATGATTGAAAGCGGTGGTGGCGTACATGACGCCGTTTACCACAATCGGGGTCGTCTCCATCGTGTCCACCACTTCCGTCTGGAAGATCCAGGCCGGACGCAGTTTTTGAACATTTTCCCGGTTAATCTGCGCCGCCGGGAAATAACGGGTTTGTGTATAGTTACCGTTGGTATGCAGGAAGTTATTGCCGTCATTGGCCGCGTTATCGAGCATGCCCTGGGTAACGGTTTGCATGTCGCCATATAGGGTGTCACCCTGTGCCAGCGGGCCCGCCGTCGCAAGGAATAATCCTGCGCCCGTTGCCAGGACAGTCGATATTAGTCTTGTTGAAAATGGATGATTCATAAGCTACCCCCTTAACTGTTATTTTAAGTTTCTAAACAGGAGTACATCGATTCAGGACCGGTGAGTCACCGGCGGTCAACCAAGCCGAACTTCATCCCGGCAGGGTCCCTGTAAGCATAGACGACTTAATTATAGGATAGTTTGGGTATTTACCCAGTAATTATCAACTATTTTTAGCAGGAATCGTTAGATTTGGGTTTATCCCGTTATTTCTCCCTTGTATCAGGGCTTCGAGTATAAACGGGGAAGGGCATGACGTTTCCCTCTTTCCCTGAGATCTCGGTCACTTTGGCGGTGCCCTGTTTATTCATCTCATCGATACGAATGATCGAATGCATCGGAATATAGGTGCGTATGACGTTATTGAACTCCGATTTCAGGGTTTCTTCAGACGGATCGACCACAACACTGCTCTTTTCACCAAAGATAATTTTTTCAACCTCGATGAAACCGAATATGGCTCCCTGATGAACGCTCCTGGCATAGATTTCATAGACTTTTCCCTGGTCATAAAAAATAACCTTGTAGACTGTTTTTTTCGGCATGCTGCTTCTCTCAAGTGGGGGCGCAATTCTAGCATCTCTGATTATGATTGACAGGGAGCCGGGTGTTGTGGGCCTTCAATGTAAACCGGCATTGAGAAAATCGCTCAAACCATTGCTGTATTGACGGCCGCTGCTATAGAAACCGTCATTGTGCCCGCCGCTGATTTCAAGAAAATATTTGGGTTGGCCGGCGGCAGCATAGAGTCTTTGCCCGAATTCATACGGGATGAGTTCATCGTCGCGGCTGTGAATAACAAGCACGGGGCAATGGATACGTCCAATCCGGTCAATGCTGGGATAGCGTATCCGGGCCAGCCACTTAACCGGCAGATAAGGGTAGATTCGCTGTCCCATGTCTGTTATGGAAGTAAAGGCCGATTCCAGGATCAGGGCGGCAGGTGTATGCTGAACGGCCAGCCAGACAGCAACTGCGCTGCCAAGTGAGCGGCCAAAGATGATTACCTTTTCCGGATCGTGGTTTTGTTCTGAAATTAAATTGTTCCAGGCCGCCTCCGCATCCAGGTAAGTGCCCTGTTCGGACGGACGCCCTTCACTTAAGCCATAACCCCGGTAGTCAATGATAAAAACAGACAGGCCCAGATCATGGAATATCCGCAATGATTCCAGACGGTCAGAGACAGTTCCCGCATTTCCATGCAGAAATAACAAGGTTGCGATCGGTTGTTCATGTTTGAGATACCAGCCATGCAGTTTCACTCCGTCGCGGCTATGAAAAAAAATGTCCCGGTAGGACAAGCCGATATCGGCAGGCGTGCGGGACAGGGATTTACCCGGAAAGTAGACAAACCGGGGTTGAAAGGCGTAGATCAGAAGAGTCAACAGCAACCATGCCGTAACAAGGATAAATAGCAGTGAAGATAACATTCGGCCCAGGATTTTCATTGAATATTCGTTTGCGAGCTTCCCCGCGGTCGAACAGGGAGAAACTGCTTCAGACCGGGGCGCTCCAGCTACCCAATTTTCAACACCAGCTTTCCTGTCGTGGAGCCTGTTTCAATTAATCGATGGGCTTCGGCCGCCTGTTCCAGCGGCAGTGTCTGGCTGACATGAATTTTCAGGGCGCCCTGGTCAATGAGGCTTGCACACTCCACAAGGATCTGTTTCTGATGTAATACCGCGTCCGCCAGGCCAAATCTGAATGGCGTCAGCATGATCTCCAGACTGATGCGCAGATTGCGCCACCTTGCCACGTGCCAATCCACCTGCTCTCCCGGTGGCAGCAGGGTAACGATATCTCCGTAGTAGCGGACTGCGGGGAAGCTCGCCTGGAACACGGGCCCGCCAACGTTATCCATGACCATATCGACGCCGCTGCCATGGGTCAATGTCATAACGGCTTCGACAAAATCCTGTTCCTTGTAAAGGATGGCTTCCTCAGCACCCAGTGAGCGTACAAATTCCCCTTTTTCAGGTGATCCGACCGTTGCCAACACCCTTGCCCCCGCCTGTTTTGCCAACTGGATAGCGACGTGTCCGACACCGCCGGCGCCGGCATGGATAAGCACCGTTTGTCCCGTCTTGATCCGGGCGCGGTCATGCAGTGATTCCCAGGCCGTTAACAGCACCAGCGGGGCCGCTGCGGCATGGCTAAAATCGATGGATGCCGGTTTGGGCGCAACAAATTTCTCATCGACAACAGTGAATTCCGCATAATTACCCGGTAAGGTGCCCAGTCCGGCATGGCAGAAATAGACCTCATCACCGGGGTTAACGGATTCCACGCCGTCTGCAACTGCTTCGACGCTACCGGCGCCATCGCAGCCCAACACGGCCGGCAGCTCATCAATTGGATAAAACCCTTGCCGCAGCTTGGTATCCAGAGGATTGACGCCGGCGGCCTTTAAGCGGACCAGGACCTCGTTCGGATTCTTGATGATCGGCTTGTCGAGTGTCCTGACTTCAAGAACCTCGGGGCCACCGACCCCGGTCATGACTACGGCTTTCATGGTGTTCTGCATCTCCTTGACGGTATAGGGTGATAATGCTGGAGTCAGTCATTCGCTCCAGGCAAAATACCATGCCGAAATTTACCTGTAAAATAACGGATTGGATGATACAATTCTTACTTAATAAACACTACCCTATAGATGTTTTTATGTAAACAGGTTTAAGTATGGCCCAGGCCTCGAAGAAAAGAAAACCGGGAGGACCTCTGGCAGATACGATGCTGCGCAATATCAAGGAGATCAGCTTCATCGTGCTCGCAGTTGCTGCCCTCTACCTCTCTATTGCGCTGTTGACCTACGATGCGGCGGATCCCGGCTGGTCCCAGGCAGTGTCCACAGCGACTGTCCGAAACAGTGCGGGTGTCGTGGGCGCCTGGATCGCCAATGTCCTGCTCTACCTGTTTGGTTACCTGGGTTACCTGTTACCCGTCATCCTGGTATTTGACGGCTGGCGGATATTTCGATCCAGACGGGACCGGCAGCCATTGAACCACCTCCGGCTGGGGCTGCGCATCATCGGTTTTATCCTGGCCCTGGCCGGCAGTTGTGGACTGGCCTGGTTATACTTCAAGACCGGCGCCAATCTTCCCGATGAAATCCGTGGGGCGGGGGGCATTTTCGGTGATGCAGCCGGAGCGTCATTACACACTATTTTCGGCCATCTCGGCAGCACCTTGATCATGCTGGCCATGTTTCTGATCGGTGTGACCCTGTATACCGGACTGTCGTGGTTGTGGCTCATGGATACCGTGGGCCACTGGACCCTGGAGATTGTTTCCTGGCTGCATGAGCTTAGCAGTCGTTGCCGGGACCTGTGGCAGGGCAGGAAGGCGCGGCGTGAACGTGAGACCGTGGTAAAACAGGAACAGGAGAAGGTGGGGCAACGGCCTCCTCCGAGAATCGAACCGGTTATTTCAGGGCTTGAGATCGGCGAACGGGCTGAGCAGGAACGACAGGAGCACCTGTTTGTGCCGCCGGCGGATTCATTTCTGCCACCATTGAACCTGCTGGATGAACCGGCGCCGCCAGAGGGGCAGTATTCCAAAGAGTCTCTGGAAGCCATGTCGCGTCAGGTGGAATTGAAATTGAAGGACTTTGGGGTCGAGGTTGACGTGGTGGCCGTGCACCCCGGCCCGGTAATCACCCGCTTCGAATTACAGCCGGCGCCCGGTGTGAAAGGCAATCAGATCAATAATCTCTCAAAAGACCTGGCCCGTTCCCTGTCGGTAATCAGTGTCCGGGTAGTCGATGTCATTCCAGGTAAATCGGTGATTGGCCTGGAGATCCCCAATGAACATCGGCAACTGGTGACACTCGGTGAAATCCTGAATTCCAGGGAATATGAGTCCATCAATTCCGGCCTGGTGTTGGCGCTGGGCAAGGACATCGGTGGCAATCCTGTCGTGGCCGATCTCAGCAAGATGCCGCACTTGCTGGTTGCCGGGACCACCGGCTCCGGTAAGTCTGTAGCGTTGAATGCCATGATCCTGAGTATCCTCTACAAAGCGACGGCCAGGGAGGTCAGGCTTATCATGATCGATCCGAAGATGCTGGAATTGTCCGTTTATGAGGGCATCCCCCATCTGTTGACACCGGTGGTTACGGACATGAAGGAATCTGCCAATGCATTGCGTTGGTGTGTCGCCGAAATGGAGCGCCGCTATAAACTCATGGCTGCCCTCGGCGTGCGTAATATCGGTGGATGCAACCGCAAGTTAAAAGAGGCGGCCGGCCGGAAACGGCCCATCCTCGATCCCTTCCATGAGCCGGTGAGTGACGAGGACAGCGCGCCGGAACTGGAGGAGCTTCCCTTTATCGTAGTTGTTGTCGATGAGCTTGCCGACATGATGATGACGGTGGGCAAGAAGGTCGAGGAACTGATCGCCCGGCTCGCGCAAAAGGCCCGGGCGGCCGGTATTCATCTGATCCTGGCGACACAGAGGCCTTCAGTCGATGTTATTACCGGACTTATCAAGGCTAATATCCCCAGCCGGATTGCCTTCCAGGTCTCATCAAAAGTCGATTCGCGCACCATCCTTGACCAGATGGGGGCGGAAAATCTGTTAGGGCACGGCGATATGTTATATCTGCCCCCGGGAAAGAGTATCCCGCAACGCCTGCATGGCGCTTTTATCGATGATAATGAAGTGCATCGGGTGGTGGAGAATATAAAAAGCCGTGGCGAGCCGGATTACCTGGATGAAATTGTCAGGGGGCCTGATGAAGGCGGCGCCGGCCCCATTCCCGGTCTCGATACCGGCAGCGATGAAATGGATCCACTCTATGACGAGGCCGTGCGCATCGTCACGGAAACGCGCAAGGCGTCCATCTCCTACATACAACGCCGTCTGAAGGTAGGTTATAACCGGGCGGCGCGTATGGTGGAAGAGATGGAAAAAAGCGGTCTGGTGGGGCCACTGGAGGCAAACGGGAGCCGCGAAATATTGGCCGCGCCACCGCCGGTAGATTAGTGAAAAGTGTAAAGTTTAAAGTGTGATGTATAAGGGAGTTTGTTAATAGTATGATGAAATTAAAAAGCAGTTTACATTTAATTTTTTACTTTTTACTTTTTACTACCGAACTTTCCTTCCCAATCGTTACTTTTGCTCAAGCACCCAATTCTAAATTGGATGACTTTTTATCAGGATTGGAGACATTCAGTGCGGGATTTGAACAGAAAACTTTTAACGAATCGGGCGAGGAGATAGAAAAATCCATTGGTGTATTTTACATGCGCCGCCCCGGCATGTTGCACTGGGCCTATTGGGAACCCTATTCACAAACGATTATCAGCGATGGCGTTACCCTGTGGATCTATGATGAAGACCTGCAACAGGTCATTATCAAAGACAATTCGGACTCCCTGGGAAACTCCCCCGCTGCGGTTCTGGGTGGAAACGTGGTTGTCGATGACTACTATGTGGTGATTAATCTCGGCGTTACGGAGGGAATAGATTGGCTGGAACTCACGCCCCGGGACGTGAATGCCCAATATGACTCAGTCCGGCTGGGGTTCCAGGACGGGCAGCTCAGGAAAATGCTGCTGTTTAATAATCTCGGTCAGAAAGACCAGATTACTTTTTTGGATACGAAACGAAATCCCTCCCTGGGATTGAAACTGTTTCAATTCACCCCGCCTGAAGGGGTTGATATCATTGATGACCGGCACTAAAGAGGTACGGAAGCACTGTTTTTTAGGGAATGGGTACCGGCCGTCCGTGTTGAGTTCGTGAATGTCTGACGATCGGGAATACCGCCCTTTGGCCGATAGAATGCGGCCCGTTACCCTGGATGACTTTGCCGGGCAGGAACACCTGTTGCAGGCGGGCAAACCGTTACGTACGGCAATTGAATCGGGGCGCCTGCACTCCATGGTGTTCTGGGGTCCGCCGGGGACAGGAAAGACCACTCTGGCAAGGATCATCGCCGCTTCCTGCAATGCTCAATTTCTGACCCTCTCCGCCGTGCTTGGCGGGGTCAAGGAGATCCGCAGTGCAATCGCTGCAGCGAAACAATACCGGCAGGTCTATGGCAGGGACACGGTATTGTTTGTGGATGAGGCCCACCGTTTCAACAAGTCACAACAGGATGCCTTTTTGCCCCATGTCGAAGATGGCACCATCACCTTTATCGGCGCGACTACTGAAAATCCCTCTTTTGAGTTGAATAATGCGTTGCTGTCGCGGCTGCGTGTCTATGTCCTGAAGGGATTATCCATAGACAATATTCTCCACATCATTGACCACGCCCTGACCGATAAACAGCGTGGCCTGGGTGAACTTGGACTGGAGTTGACCGCTGAGGCCGCGGCACAACTGGCCCAGGTCGCCGATGGCGATGCCCGGCGGGTGTTGAATCTGCTTGAGATCGCATCGGACCTGGCTGAAGGAGAAAAAATGACCGGCCGGTTGATTGAGGCGGTGATCAGTGGTGGTGGTGTCCGGCGTTTCGATAAAGGTGGCGAGGCCTTTTACGATCAGATATCGGCGCTGCATAAATCCGTTCGTGGCTCCTCCCCCGATGCGGCACTGTACTGGTTTGCGCGCATGCTCGATGGTGGTTGCGATCCGCTTTACATTGCACGCCGGGTGGTGCGCATGGCCTCCGAGGACATTGGCAATGCAGACCCGCGTGGCCTGCGCCTGGCGCTGGATGCCTGGGAAACCCAGGAACGTCTGGGTTCGCCTGAAGGGGAACTGGCGATTGCCCAGGCGGTTGTCTATCTGGCAAGCGCTGCAAAAAGCAATGCCGTCTACAGGGCCTACAATTCCGCCATGCGGGATGCTCGGCAATACGGCTCTCTGGAAGTGCCCTTACATCTGCGTAATGCACCGACAAACCTCATGAAGGATCTGGATTACGGCAAGGACTACCGCTATGCCCATAATGAGCCGGATGCCTATGCGGCCGGGGAGAACTATTTTCCGGAAGGGCTGGAAGCGAAGCAGTATTACTTTCCTGCTGATCGCGGACTGGAAATTAAAATTGCCGAAAAACTCGCCGGATTGCGCCGGCTTGACAAGAAAGCGAAATAGATAAAACCGTACTGGCATGCAAGATTTGATAAACTCTTTTTTTAAATATTTGATTAACCACAGAGACACAGAGGTCACAGAGATAATAAAAGTTAAAAAAAACCAGCCAAAAATCCCCGGGGCTTGCCCCCGAGTTGGATGGTGGTAAAAGATACAAATTTACATTACACCGAAACCCGGTCGCTTGCGGCCGGGTTGTTCAACACACTATTGGTCCTATTGACGAATTTCCCGGCTTTTTTGGTTGAAACAGTGAATATCTGAATAGAAAAATAAAACCGGGTAAATTATCTATCAACCGGTAACGATTCATGACACGCTTGAACAAAAGATAACGATGCTGGATCCACAACGAATCCGCAACAACCTGGATGAGATTCAACAGGCGTTGAGCAAGCGCGGTTTCGATCTGGATGTTGACTCGTTGCAGGCACTGGAGGCAAAACGTAAAACCCTCCAGGTCAGGACCCAGGCGTTACAAGCGCAACGTAACCGCCGCTCAAAGGCGATCGGTAAACAGAAAGCGGCAGGCAAGGCTGTTCAACCCCTGTTGGACGAAGTGACGGCACTGGGAGAAGAACTCAAATCTTGCCAGGGAGAACTTGACGCTGTTCAACAGGCACTTAACGAAGTCCTGAAGGGGATCCCCAACGAACCCCACGAAAGCGTGCCTGGGGGGCAAACGGAAGAGGATAATGAAGAAGTCAGGCGCTGGTCCGAGCCACAGGCCTTTGATTTTGAACCGAAAGACCATGTGGACCTGGGTAATGCCCTGGGCTTGCTGGATTTTGAAACGGCAACCACCATCGCCAGCACCCGCTTCGTGGTTATGCGTGGTGCAGTTGCCGGCCTGCATCGCGCCCTCATCCAGTTCATGCTGGATACACACACCCGGGAACACGGCTACACTGAAGTCAACGTCCCCTATCTGGTCAACCCGGAGAGCCTGTTTGGAACGGGCCAGTTGCCGAAGTTTGCGGCAGATCAATTTCATGTGGAGAAACAGGATCTCTACCTGATCCCGACGGCGGAAGTCCCGGTTACCAACATCGTCCGCGACAGCATCATCCCCGCTGCGGAGTTGCCGGTAAAATTTGTCTGTCATTCGCCCTGTTTCCGCAGTGAAGCGGGCTCTTACGGCAAAGATACCCGAGGCATGATCCGTCAGCACCAGTTCGAAAAGGTGGAACTGGTGCAACTGGTGCGCCCCGGCAGCTCCTATGAGGCGCTGGAGGAACTGACAGGCCATGCCGAAACCATCCTGCAACGTCTGCAGCTACCTTACCGGGTGGTGACATTATGTGGCGGCGATCTCGGTTTTTCCTCGGCCAAGACCTATGATCTTGAGGTCTGGTTGCCGGGGCAGGGCAGGTACCGGGAGATCTCTTCCTGCAGCAATTTCGAGTCCTTTCAGGCAAGGCGTCTTAAGGCGCGCTGGCGCAACCCGGAGACGGGCAAACCGGAATTACTGCACACATTGAATGGTTCCGGACTCGCAGTGGGCCGCACACTGGTGGCCATCATGGAAAATTATCAGGACAGAGAGGGCCGCATACGGGTCCCGGGAGTGCTCGTGCCTTACATGGCCGGTGTGGAGATCATCGGGTAGAGGCAGGTCAACCCCATTTGCCGTCAATCCTCGGACCCGTAAGAACGGGAGTATAAAGAAAAAGAAACAGGCAGAACGCGAGGATCCAGAGTGTCTGGGAGATGCCTATCCAGAGGAGGTAGTGATGCAGATCAAACAGTGGCAAAACCACTCTGACAAGCGTGCCAAGCAGCAAGGGCATAAAAATCCAGGACAGAAACCGGGGCGGGTCGGAGACGTTTCTGCCCGTATGTCCCCAGGCAATCCGGCACATCATGCCGATGGTGACGAGACCAACACCGCCATAGCCGAAGGCATGGATGGAGAGGAAAGGAGAGACAGTAAAGACAACGGCGGCAAACTTGAGCGCAAACCCGGCAACCAGTGAACCATAGGCGAGGTAAAGGACCCACAGCAAGGGTTTGTTCCAGATCCCTGCTGTGTACCAGCCGGCCATCCTCAGGCCGTGAAGGATAAACAATATGGCGGCCAGCAGGGCAACGGGACCGGGAGTTGGCCTGAATACATCAATAATCCAGAATACCAGGAACACCAGAACGGCTGACATATCAATCCATCGATTGCTGACAATCTGAACGGGATGGCCGGCTCCTCTTTCAATAAAGTAGGGAATAACCCTGCCACCCATGATGATGATCAGGGTAATGATCAGATAAAATCCACAGTAGATCCCCCGGTACAGCATTTGATTATCATGCTCCATCACGCCGGTATAAAACGCCAGGTTACTCATCAGTATCAGCAACACAATAGCCAGGAAGATCAATTGCCTCCATTGCTTCACTTTAACGATGGGTATTAGCGTATGCAGCAGCAACAAAACCATAAAAAGATTATCGGTAATGGCCATGCACAGGATGGCTACGTCCGTCCCGATGAAAGGAAGGACACGGGCCAGTGCCCAGAGCAGAAACAGGAGCAACAGCTTGTATCCATGCCATGTCCTGATCTCCGTCCAGTTCCGTACCGCCGTCAACAGAAACCCGGCCACGACCGCCATGCTGTAACCGAAGATCATCTCATGGGCATGCCAGATGACCGGCGCCAGTCCATGCGGATTGATATTCAGATTAAAGACATAGAACCCCATCCATATGAGTACGGAGAAAACAGAAAACAGCGCGGCGCCAAGAAAAAAGGGACGGAAACCCATTTGGAACAGGGCAGGATCGAATGCTTCCCGTTTATAACCGATACCAGTCATGACCCCCTGACTTATCCTGAGTGAGGCTACACCCCTTATTCAAGCATCGGTTTATGCCGGTGGGAAGAGGGTGGGGATGCCCACCTTGGTTTTGTGAAATTACGAACTGAATTCGCGTACCAACTGGCTGATTGATTCCTTGGCGTCACCGAAAAGCATGCGGGTATTCTCTGCAAAGAATAACGGGTTATCGACGCCCGCAAAGCCGGAGGCCATGGAGCGTTTTAGAACAAAAACCGTCCTGGCATAATCCACATTGATAATCGGCATGCCATAGATCGGACTATCTTCTATTTCGCGGGCAGCCGGGTTCACCACATCATTGGCGCCGATGACGATGGCAACATCCATCTGCTCCATACGGGGATTAATGTCATCCATCTCTATCAGCAGATCATAGGGCACATCGGCTTCAGCAAGCAGGACGTTCATGTGACCAGGCATCCGGCCTGCTACGGGATGAATGGCGTAGCTGACTTCAGTGCCATTTTTCTCCATCAATTCCTGCAACTCTTTTACCACATGCTGGGCCTGGGCCACCGCCATGCCATAACCGGGGACAACCACGACGTTACTGGCGGCTTCCAGGATGTAGTAGGCATCTTCGGCGTTGATGGGTTTGACTTCCCCTTCAATTTTAGTCAGGGACGTCGAAACGGCGCCAAATCCACTGAACAGCACGTTCGTCAGCGACCGGTTCATTGCCTTGCACATAATATTGGTCAGGATAATACCGGTGGCGCCCACCAGAGCGCCGGCGACGATCAGAATGTTATTGTTAATGGCAAACCCTGCCGCGCAGGCTGCCAGGCCCGAATAGCTGTTTAACAGGGAAATCACAACGGGCATGTCTGCCCCGCCGATGGGAATGACCGCCATCACCCCGAACAGGAAAGAGAGTCCAATCAGGACATAAAGAAAAAGGGTATTAGCCGGATCGTGACTGAACATGATGCCAAGGCCGATGATTGCCAGTAACAGGATGCTGTTTACTATGCGCTGGCCGGCAAACAGATAGGGCTTGCCGGAAATAAGCTCACTTAACTTGCCCCAGGCAATGACGCTTCCCGTGAACGTTACACCGCCGATAAATATCGACAGAAATATGGTTACTATCGTAAAGGTGCTGTTCCCACTGGCGAACAGGGCCGCCCAACCGACCAGCAGGCTGGCCAGGCCACCAAATCCGTTAAACAGGGCGACCATCTCCGGCATGGCGGTCATCGCCACCAGCCGTGCCGCCAGGGCGCCGATCACAGTACCGATAATGGCGCCGGTAATAATCCACTGATACTCGACAATGGATTGATCCAGGAGCGTGACGACCACGGCTATCAGCATGCCGATGGCGGAAACAAGATTGCCATTGCGCGCCGTGGCAGGCGAACTGAGCATCTTCAGGCCATAGATAAACAGCGCTGCCGCGACAACATAGGATAAATTAATCAGCAATTCTATGTTCATTATTTGCCACCCTCTTTTTTCTTCTTGAACATGGCAAGCATCCTGTTTGTCACCATATAACCGCCGACCACATTGATTGTCGCAAAGGCCACTCCACAGGTACCGAGAACCGTGGCCATTTCATGGCTGCCGGAGCCCGCGGAAAACAAGGCCCCAACCAGGGTAATCCCCGATATTGCATTGGAACCTGACATCAACGGCGTGTGCAGGGTGGCGGGTACTTTGGAGATAAGCTCGAATCCCAGGAATATCGACAGGACGAGGATAAAAGTTAAATATACGGCTTCCATAGGTAACTCCTTAACGTTGCAGGTTGTTGATGGTTTCGTTGACGATAGCGCCGGCGTGCGTGATCAGACAACCCTGAATGATGCCGTCCTCCCTGTTGAGGACAAAGGTTTTATTTTCCTTGTCCCAGTATTCGCTGATCAGGTTAAACAGGTTGGAGGAGTACATTTGACTGGCATCGCGGCAGACATTGTTGGGCAAATTGGCCTGCCCGATTATGGTCACGCCATTGATTACAACCTCCTCATCGGCGACGCTGCCTTCCACATTGCCACCGCTATCGGCCGCCATGTCGACGATGACACTGCCGGGTTGCATCGCTTCCAGCATGTCCCGGGTAACAATCACCGGCGCCTTGCGGCCAAACACCTGGGCGGTTGTGATGACGATATCCGATTCCGCAATGGCCTGTTTCTGTCCCTGGCGTTGTTTTTCAACCTGTTCCGGTGTCAGTTCCTTGGCGTAACCGTCTTTGGTTTGACCGGTTTCACCCAAATCGATCTCCAGGAATTTTGCACCGAGGGATTGCACCTGTTCGGCCACCACCGGGCGTGTATCGAATGCAGTGACTTTGGCGCCCAGACGTTTGGCTGTGGCAATGGCCTGTAAACCGGCTACCCCCGCGCCGATAATAAATACCTTGGCCGGCTTGATGGTGCCTGCCGGCGTCATCATCATTGGTAACAGGCGGTCCAGCTTGTTGGCAGCCAACATCACCGTGACATAACCCGCCAGGCTGGCCTGTGAGCTGAGTGCATCCATCTTTTGCGAAAGCGTTGTCCGTGGAATCATCTCCATGCTGATGGCGCTCACGCCCTGTTTCGCCAGTGCATTCACCAATGCCCCTTCATTGAATGGGTCCAGATAGCTGATATGAATACAACCCTGTTTCAACTGACTGATTTCATCCGAATCGGGCTTTCTGATACGAAGAATCATTTCCGATTGCGTTAAAATGGCCGGGCGATCAGTGCTGACTGAAGCGCCTGCTTCAGTATATTCACTATCCGCATGGCCCGAGCCTGAGCCCATCCCGGTCTCAACGGCAACCTCCGCCCCGAGACCTACAAGTTTTTTTACTGTGTCCGGGACAAGCGGCACGCGCCGTTCATCCGGATGTTTCTCCTTTGGAACGCCAATTTGCATATAAGATCCCCTGGTATAATTGAACTATCATCGGCGCTATGCAACGGTGTGGGTATTGCCGCCGACATCACGGCGATGCTCCGATACGGATTTTACGGTGGATACGCCGATTTCAAAACCGGGCCGCTCCCTACCAAATCTTGAAGTTATTGACAGGACTGTTTTGTGTGCTACCCGAAAGGGTGCGGATGGTAACATGAAAACGGCGAAAAGTTAAAAACACTCATGCCGCAGTGAAACACGGCAACTGTTCCGCAGAGATCAAGGATTGTCCGGTTCCATGTTCCGCATCAGGAATGAAAAAACAAACCCCCGGTCTGGCCGGGGGGGGGGGGGGGGGGGGGGGTGAAGGTCGCAAAGGCCGGGTTTGGGCCCGGCGGGCTTGTTT
>JBHHYN010000028.1:0-25629 GCA_046757565.1 Gammaproteobacteria bacterium
AGAGCGACGCAGGAGGCCAAAGCCGAGCTATGGCTATGATTGCGGTCGCGAGCACGCTCAAAACCCATCAGTCCGGCGTGATCATCTCGCCAACTCAAGCAATATGCGGGCTAGCAGCCGGCAAGCTGCCTAACTCACCCTTGCCGAGACGGATAATTTGCGGGCCGGGACCGGTCAAATCCAGGACGGTCGTGGCATCCAGACCACCAGCGCCGCCATCGATAATCAGCTCTACCAGGTGACCCAGGCGTGCCTGTATCTGCTCCGGATCGGTCTCCGGCAGTGGTTCTCCAGGCAGGATCAGGCTGGTGCTCAACATGAGGCTCACCGAGGCTCTCCAGAATGGCACAGGCAATCCGGTTATCCGGCACTCGTAAACCGATAGTCCTCCGTTTTGGGTGCTGCAGGCGCCTGGGGATATCCCGTGTGGCCTTTAACAGGAACGTATAGGGTCCCGGGGTCAGCCGTTTTATGAGTCTGAAGGCGATATTGTCGACCCTGGCATAATTGCCGATATCGGACAAATCACGGCAAACCAGGGTCATATTATGTCCGGGATCGAGCCGGCGGATGTGGATAATCCGATCGGCGGCGAATTTATTCACCGCAAGACAGCCTAATGCATAACAGGAATCGGTCGGGTATACAATAACCCCGCCCCGCCTCAGGATCGCGGCAACCTGGCTGATTAAGCGGGTTTGCGGGTTATCCGGATGGATTTTCAGATATTGGTTCATGTGTAATTATATTTCTACCTTGGCCGGAACCGCGTTATTATAAAAAAATGAAATTTCTATTCGATTTTTTCCCGGCATTGGCGTTTCTTATCGCCTTGTTTATCCCTGAAAATCGTGAGGACGGGATCTACCTTGCCACGATCGTCATAATGTTCACCTCTTTTCTTCAGGTGTTAATATCCTGGTTGCTTACCCGGCGTATTGAAAAACAGTATTTGATTATATTTTTGGTTGTCCTGGTGCTGGGAAGCGCCACCCTGTTGTTGCATGATGAACGCTATATTAAATGGAAACCAACCCTCGTGTTCTGGTTTTTTTCACTAATCTGCCTGGGCAGCGAGTTTATCGGAAAGAGAAATATTTGCCAAAGAACCATGGGGCACCTGTTTAATGCCCCTAAAAATGTGTGGCTGCGCGCCAATTTCAGTCTGTTCATCTTCTTTTTATTACTTGGGGTTTCCAACCTGTATGTTGCTTACAATTTCGATACGGAAACGTGGGCATTTTTCAAGGTTTTCGGCATCATGGGAATAAATTTCATTTACATTTTTGGCCTGGTTATCTATATGTCACCGTATATGATCAAGACAGAACAGAGCAGGGAGTAATCAAGATGCTTTATGCAATCAATACTGAAGATGTCGATGATAGTCTGGAATTGAGAAAATCGGCGCGCGAAGCCCACTTGGCAAGAATAGACGAACTCCAGCTTCAGGGGCATCTGGTTCTGGCGGGCCCATACCCGAAGATCGATAGTGAAGATCCCGGCCCCGCCGGTTTTAGCGGCAGCCTGATAGTCGCTGAATTCGAATCGCTGCAAGCGGCACAGGCCTGGGCCGATGCAGATCCCTATGTTGCCGCCGGCGTTTATAAACAAGTTACGGTCAAACCCTTCAAAAAGACCCGTCCCTGAGGATATGGACAGAGCAGCTCTGATCCGTGATCGACTGAACGCCGCCTTTACCCCGGAAAAACTGCAAATAACCGATGAATCGCACCGGCATGCAGGGCATGCCGGTGCGGCCGGCGGCGGTGGTCATTTCAGTGTAAAGCTGGTTTCGGAGAAATTTGTCAATCACCCGACACTGGAACGCCATCGTATGGTCTACCGGGCGGTCGATGACCTGATGCCTGCGGAAATCCATGCCCTGAGCATCCAGGCGCTCACCCCTGAAGAAAATAATGCCTGAAGCGCTTCGGGACACACTGACGAAACAGGTAATTTCTGCCGGGGAAGGTATCAAAAAAATACGGCCGCCTTTGAAATGGGCGGGAGGGAAATACCGGATACTGGAACAAATTAGACAGCTATTACCCGGCGGGAACCGCTTGATTGAGCCGTTTGTCGGCTCCGGCGTGGTATTTCTAAATACTCACTACAGGCGTTACATACTCAACGATATAAACAATGATTTAATCACGTTCTATAAAATATTGAAAAAGGAGGGCGCAGGATTTATCGATTATTGCCGCCGCTACTTTGAACCGGAGAATAATGCCGAGCAGCAATATTATGCCTTTCGCGAAGAGTTCAATACCACCCGGGACAAAGTTAAAAAATCCGCCCTGTTCGTCTACCTGAACAAGCATGGTTACAATGGCTTATGCCGTTACAATGCTTCCGGAAAAATGAATGTCCCTTTCGGCAGGCACAGGAAGCCCCACCTGCCGGAAAAGGAGATGCTTCATTTCGTGAAACGAAGTCAACATGCAGCACTTAAATGCGAAGACTTTGAAGCTGTCATGAAGACCGCCTCTCCCGGCGACGTCATCTACTGTGACCCTCCCTATGTACCATTGAACGATACGGCCTATTTTACGTCATACAGTGCAGCAGGTTTTAACTCAGAGAAACAGGAACGCCTGGCCTTGGCCGCAAGAGAGGCATCCCGAAAAGGCATCCCGGTATTAATCTCCAATCACGCTACATCGTTCACAAAAAAATTATATTCTGAGGCAAAAACCAAGACCCTTCCGGTAAAACGCCAGATCAGCTGTAATGGCAGTAAACGCGAACATGTAATGGAAATTTTAGCGTTATATTTACCCTCCTGATGCAAAGCGATGAGTAAAACTCTCGAGCTGACGTCTGAACTTATTCGCCGCGCCTCACGAACACCGGAAGATGCAGGCTGCCAAAAACTGCTGGCGGAACGCCTGAAAAAATCGGATTTCGCTGCAACTCACCTGCGCTATGATGATGTCGATAACCTGTGGCTGCTGCATGGTGATGGCGATCCGGTCTTCGCCTTTCTCGGCCATACGGATGTCGTCCCCACAGGACCTGTATCGGAATGGCAATCCGATCCTTTCATCCCTACTATCCGCGACGGTTACCTGTACGGACGGGGTGCAGCCGACATGAAGGGCAGTATCGCTGCCATGGTGACTGCAATGGAACGGTTTGTCACGGCAAACCCCGATCACCAGGGCTCGTTGGCCCTGCTGCTGACCAGCGATGAAGAGGGCGCAGCCGTCAACGGGACCCGCAGAGTCGTCGATTATTTCACTCAAAACGGGATACAAATCAACTGTTGTCTGGTGGCAGAGCCATCCAGCCGGACGCAACTCGGTGATGTCATAAAAATCGGGAGACGGGGTTCATTAACGGCCCGCATGAAGGTCTTCGGGGTACAGGGACACGTCGCTTATCCTCATCTCGCACAAAATCCTATCCATCTTGTGGCGCCGGCAGTCAGTGAACTATGTAAAATCGTCTGGGACTACGGCAGTGACCATTACCCGCCGACCAGTTTTCAGATCTCCAATATCAACGCCGGGACGGGCGCGGATAATGTCATTCCGGGCTCAATTGAAATCATGTTCAATTTCCGCTATTCAACACAATTCACAGAAAACGAGTTAATTGAGGGGGTACAGGAGGTGCTGAACAGGCATCAACTGCATTATGAGATCGATTGGCGCTCCTCCGGCGATCCCTTCCTTTCTGAATCCGGTCCATTACTGGATGCGGTCAAGGGCGCCATCAAGACGGTTACCGGGCTTGATACAGAAACCTCAACAGAAGGAGGCACCTCAGACGGACGTTTTATTGCGCCAACCGGCGCCGAGGTGATCGAGCTGGGACCGGTTAATGCGACCATACACAAGGTCGATGAGTGTGTGAAGGTGGAAGATCTGGAGACGTTATCCCGGATTTATGAACTTGTCATTCAAAAATTACTGGCATAAGGACGTTTAAATCCCATACGTCTGCATTCGCTCCAGACGCACTGCGCCACGGTTTGACGGTTCGTCTTTTATCCAGAGGATCAACTCAAGCATGAGATCCGCTGAGAGCCCCCACACATATCCCCCCTCCCAGCTGAATGCCTGGGTCATATGGGAGACGTTATTGACCACGACTTCATGTTGCCGGGAATTCTCCGGGCGCATCAGTGTCTCCACGTCGGCGATGATCACCTCGGCGACCTCTTCCGGATTAGGTGTCAGAGCAGGCTTTTCTTCAAGCCAGCCGATAAACGGGATAACGTGATGACCATAACGGCTCCAGGCGTCATCCACCCTACCCATAATCCTGGCCTGTTCCGGTCTCAGTCCTATCTCCTCATGAGCTTCCCTCAGGGCCGTAGCCTGTAATGATGCATCTGCAGGGTCTACCCGGCCTCCCGGAAACGATACCTGTCCAGCGTGACTGGAGAGCGTTCCGGTGCGTCTGGTGAACACCACCTCAACCTCGCCAGCCTTTCCCGGCCAAAAGGCCAGCAACACTGCTGCGGTATGATAATTGACAGGGATTTTCGCTTTTGGGAATTCCAATGTGCGCCGTTCAGGCAATTTTTGCAACCTGGCAAAAAAATGATCGCTAAAGTTCATAATTCTAGCCTGCAAAACAACTTCATCCATCCCGTCGGCGGCCGACGAAGGTCTACTCAGCCGACTGCGGCAAACTCAGGCACCGGCACCTTGTCAGCCCGGGAAAATATGTGTTATCTGTTTGACCGGTAAAGAAAAAATATTAAGGATATCATCAACAACTGCTTTTCGATATGCAATCAGGGCCTCTATTGCGGTGCGGCAAATGCCTCTCTTCTGCGGCAGGGAGATACATTGAATTTATGGCATAAATTCTGCGTCACTTGGCAACAGGACAAAATTATCTGATACTGTTAACTATTCATGGTTTCCATGTCTAATATACAGGAATGTGCCGGCCTGATAATCCCAGGAGGGGATAGTGCCACATGGAGGTGGTGTCAACGGAGCCATGGATGCGATTATTCAGAGCTTGCATAGATTAAGAGGTACAAATCGAAACAGATCATGGCGGAAAAAACCAGCAATCATTATGCAGACGGTTTAGCACTTAAAGAAGCGAAACCCAAACTTAAACGACCGCCCTTATTCAAGGTAATATTGATTAACGATGACTACACGCCCATGGACTTCGTCGTGCATATACTCGAAAATATATTTTCACGGGACAGAGAAACGGCAACACGTATTATGCTGGAAGTGCATACACGCGGAAAGGGCGTTTGTGGTATCTATACGCATGAAATAGCCGAGACCAAGGTGTCGCAGGTCAACAGTTATGCGCGTGAGAATCAACACCCACTTCTTTGTACAATGGAAAAAGCGTAAGAGGTACAGGTCATGCTCGATAAAGAACTTGAACAGACATTAAACGATGCTTTCAAAAGGGCAAGGGAACAGCGCCATGAATTCATAACCGTCGAACATCTGCTGCTTGCACTGCTGGATAACAAATTGGCATCGAAGGTGCTGCGTGCCTGTGGGGCGGATCTCAATCTGCTGCATAACGATCTGATTAAATTCATCCGGGAAAATTCACCTCTGTTACCCCTGGATGACGATGAGAGAGACACTCAACCAACCCTGGGTTTCCAGAGAGTGTTGCAACGGGCTGTTTTCCATGTCCAGTCTTCCGGCAGAAAGGAAGTTACCGGGGCCAACATTCTGGTTGCCATTTTTGGCGAACGGGAATCCCACGCCGCCTATTTCCTGAGCAAACAGAATATTGCCCGCCTGGATGTGGTCAACTACATCTCCCATGGGATCGCCAAGGTACCGGAAGAGGAACAGAGTGGTTTAACGGGCACATCAACCGAGGAAGAAACTCATACGGAGGAAGGCGGAGGGCCTAATCCCCTGAAGTCCTATGCCAACAACTTGAATGAGTTGGCGGAGCTTGGCAAGATCGATCCTTTGATCGGACGAGAAAATGAAATCCAGCGCACCGTACAGATCCTGTGCCGCCGCCGCAAGAATAATCCACTCTATGTGGGCGAAGCCGGCGTGGGCAAGACCGCAATCGCCGAGGGACTGGCAAAGATGATCGTCGATAAGGAAGTACCGGAAGTACTGCTGGACGCCACTATCTATGCGCTCGATCTCGGGTCCTTGCTGGCAGGCACGAAATACCGGGGCGACTTCGAAAAACGCTTGAAGAGTGTGATTGCCCAACTTAAAAAGAACAAGGGATCTATCCTTTTTATCGATGAGATCCATACTGTCATCGGCGCCGGTGCGGCATCGGGCGGGGTCATGGACGCCTCGAATATTATTAAACCCGTCCTTGCCTCGGGTGATCTCAAGTGTATCGGCTCCACTACCTATCAGGAATTCCGAGGTATCTTCGAAAAAGACCGGGCACTGGCAAGACGTTTCCAGAAAATTGACGTGGAAGAACCATCCATTGACGAGACGGTAAAGATCCTGCAAGGACTCAAGTCACGCTTTGAAGAGCATCATGGCATAAGGTATACCAATCAGGCATTGCGTTCAGCGGCCGAACTCACGGAGCGGTATATTAATGATCGCCACCTGCCGGACAAGGCCATCGATATCATTGACGAAGCCGGGGCGGCACAACGCCTGCTCACACCATCGCGCCGAAAGAAGACCGTCGGTGTCACGGATATAGAAAATATCGTCGCCAGGGTCGCCCGCATACCGCCCAAGACCGTAACATCCACTGATAAAGACGTCATGAAGAACCTGGAACGCAACCTGAAGATGGTGGTGTTTGGTCAGGATAAATCGATCGGGACACTGGCCACAGCGATCAAGACTTCGCGGTCGGGACTCGGCAACCCGCAGACACCTATCGGCGCCTTTCTGTTTGCCGGTCCCACCGGTGTGGGGAAAACGGAAGTCAGCCGGCAGCTTGCGATTATCATGGGAATCGAACTGATCCGTTTCGATATGTCGGAATATATGGAACGGCACACAGTGTCACGTCTCATCGGGGCGCCTCCCGGATATGTCGGTTTCGATCAGGGTGGACTATTAACCGATGCGGTCAACAAACACCCCCACTGCGTACTGTTACTGGACGAAATGGAAAAGGCGCATCCGGACGTATTCAACCTGCTGCTGCAGGTAATGGACCATGGCGCCTTGACCGATACAAACGGGCGTAAAACCGACTTTCGCAATGCCATCATTATCATGACCACCAATGCGGGCGCCGATCAAATAAGCCGTTCGTCCGTCGGCTTTACGCCTCAGGACCACACCAAGGATGCCATGGAAGCGATCAAACGGATGTTCAACCCGGAATTCCGTAACCGCCTGGATGCCATTATTGAGTTCAATCCGCTTGATATGGATACGGTACTGAATGTCGTCGACAAATTCCTGGTCGAACTACAGGCGCAACTGGATGATAAGAAAGTGACCATGGATGTGGATGATGTTGCCAGGGACTGGTTGGGTAACCACGGTTATGACAAGATCATGGGCGCCCGGCCCATGGCCCGGCTGATTCAGGAGAAGATCAAGAAACCACTAGCCGAGGAACTGTTATTTGGCAAGCTGATGCATGGCGGCCATTTCATTGTCAGTGAAAAAGATGATGATATAACGATTGAGATCCTGGAGAAAGAGACGGAAGAAGCGGTTTAAATTCGTTACACGTTGTTGGCCCCCCAGGACAATGTCCATGGAGGTGCGCATGCTGTGAATAGCGGGATGCCGAAAGCGGCCGGTAGAAATAACAGTGATGCAAGGATGATTGTATGGATATACAAGCGCCGTGGACACCTGTAGTCCTCACCGCATGCTACATTAACCATTAAGTTTTCTTTCTGGAGTTGAACAAGTGGCAAGCCATCGGGCACCATTATCGGATGTACAGTTACGCGTCAAGGCCCTGGAATCGTTGCTAACGGAAAAGGGACTGGTCGATCAAGCGGCCCTTGATGCGATCATTGATAATTATGAAAACAGGGTAGGACCTCATCTGGGGGCTAAAGTGGTAGCACGCGCCTGGATCGACCCGGAATTTAAATCGAGATTGCTTGAGAACGGTTCGGCTGCCATAGCAGAGATGGGGATGGGAGGCATTGAGGGCAGCCACATGATAGTCAAGGAAAACACACCTGGAATACACAATTTATTGGTATGTACACTGTGCTCATGCTATCCGTGGTCAGTGCTGGGACTACCTCCAACATGGTACAAAAGCTCACCTTATCGAGCCCGGGCAGTACGTGATCCACGTGGCCTGTTGAAGGAGTTTGGGCTAGAGCTGGACGACGATATTGAGATACGGGTATGGGACAGTAACGCCGAGATCCGTTATCTGGTGCTGCCGATGCGTCCGGACGGTACTGAAGAGATGTCTGAGGAAGAACTTGCGGAGCTCGTGAATCGTGATGCCATGGTCGGCACCGCCATGGTAACGATTCCGTAAACGCAAAGGAAGGCTGTCTTTGAACGGAATACACGATCTCGGTGGGATGGATAATCTGGGTCCTATCGTTCGCGAACAGGACGAACCGGTTTTCCATGAGGACTGGGAGCGGCAAATTTTCAGCTTGACGATAGCTCTGATGGCGTCGGGTTATTTTCAAACTGACGAAATACGAAGAACAATTGAGTTGATCCCGCCTGCCCGGTACCTGCAAGCATCTTACTACGAAAGATGGCTGCATGGTCTCGAACGCATACTGGTAGAAAAAGAGATATTGACTCGCGGGGAGATTGACACGGGCAATCCACAGCGCAGGAAAGGAGGCACAGTACTGCCACCAATATCGAAAGAAAACATACAGTACGCTATGACCAACAACCTTCCAGTCAATCTGGACATGGATTTGGAACCCGGTTTTGCAATCGGCGATCATATCATCGCAAAAAATATCAACCCCTTTCACTACATTCGCCTACCTCGTTATATTCGCGGCAAGCGAGGAATTATCGAACGGGATCACGGCATATTTGCGTTACCCGATACCATTCCAGACGGTGGCCCTGATAAACCACAACATGTCTATAATGTACGTTTCAGCGCACAGGAATTGTGGGGCGCTGATGCCTCGCCTCAAGACTCCGTCTATATCGATCTGTTTGATGACTACATGGATTTGTTAGGTTAAGGCTAAAACTAAATATGGCCATTCCGGATATTGCCAGTTTGCCTGGACTACCCCTTGATGATGACGGCCCGGTGTTCAAAGCCCCATGGCAAGCACAGGCCTTTGCGCTGGTAGTGAGATTGCATGAACAAGGAACGTTTACCTGGCAGGAGTGGACTGAACAACTCGGCAAAACCATCGCCAAAGCGCATGCTGAAGGCGATCCTGATCTGGGTGATACTTATTATCATCACTGGCTCGCCGCCCTGGAATCGATTACAACCGACAAGGGCCTGGTTACCCCAAAATCGTTGTCCGGGCGAAAGCATATAATACATCAGGAACACCAACGATTGCATAATCCCGACAATTAAAGAGAATCTGATATTTCTTCGTTTAAACCACTAACCTTTATTGAGCGTTTTCTAAAAGTATCAACGCACAGTTGGAGTATTGGCATTCCGGGTGCGATTGGTGAATTTATGTATGATGCCGATGAAGTAGTTGACATCCACATTGATGAGAAAAAAATATTTGCCATCAGCCCGCGTGGGGCACTACTGATAGAAAACAACCCCGGTATTGGATGTGTTGCCTACGAGGACCTTAGCCCTTGCCTGAAATCCTGGTCGCAGTCCATAGACTTTTGTATCCCGGAAGCCGAATCATACCTGACAGCACGGGATGTACTGACTGAGTTAGGAACAGATCAGCAATCACCTGTAGAATCTGCCTACCAGGAAATTCTGTTTGATCTGGGTCTCGCTTCTACACGGATGCAATTTTGTGTTCGTACCGATAATGAAGAGCTATTAAATCTGTTACGCAAAAGCTGTGGGACTTCAGTTTTCGAACATGGAAATCCGGTACTCATGGCTATTCAGGAAGCTTCCCCTGTTCGAGTCATAATATCAGTCCTGGCGCGAATTGAAATCAGTGGCGCGATTCAGACAACCGAATCGGGCGTGCCCTGTGGACCACACACACACCTGATTCCAGGACTATTAAATACTGAGAAACAGGTTACTCATTCCTTACCAGGTGGCTACACTTCTGCATTAACTCTATCACCTGTTCACCCCTTATTCGATAAATACGGTATTCCAAAGATGTTTGATCGCACAGCATACGATGACTTCCAGAGTTTGTTGACTGAGTTTGGGATTCCGGAGTACTACGCTGAAAAGAGCCGGATAAGTGATGCCATATCAGGTAGTGACGGACCTGAATTACTCAAGCCCGGTCCTTCATCATGGCAACATCTTGCTCATCAAATGCTGTGCTTGCAATTGCCGCATATCGGCAGTAGCTGAATACTGTCACCGGAAAAGACAATTTAGAACCTGTCCCGCTAATAACTTTTGAAATTCTGAAGTCCATGGGTAACCCTCATGAAGACCGTGTGTCGCAGAGCCTGCCCCGGGCTTGACCCGGGGGATAACGGCACTCGAGCCTACATGGATGTATTCACGACGTGTCTTGAGGGTTCCCCATGGGCACGATTTATGAAACATACACGTGGGACACTACACTGGTTATATGTCCATTTTCGCAATCTCCGGATAATCATTACCGGGCGCGCCGCAATGACAACCGACTATTGGCAATTAACCAATCTTCTTCACCAACACCTTTGATTTGCGCTGATAGTTATAGAATATCTTCCGCTTGACTGGCAAGCTGCCCAGCGTAGTCCTGTTAAATCCACGTTCCAGGAACCAATGCTCGGCATGGGTGGTCAACACGTACAGCTGTTTTACCTTTGCCCTTTTGCTTTTCTCTTCCATGGCGCCAAGCAGCTGATTACCGCGGCCTCCGTTGTGGTAATCCGGATGCACGACGAGACAAGCGAGTTCGGCCGCTTTCTCCCTTTTGAACAGATACAGCGCGGCACAACCGATAATGACACCATCCCGCTCCAGTACAGTAAAGTGATTGATCTCAAGTTCCAGTCTTTCCCGGGAACGTTCAACCAGTACCCCCTGTTTCTCGAGTGGTTCGATCAACTCAAGAATCCCGGCAATATCATCTATGCCGGCTTCCCTGATCACATCATAGGATGCCATACTGATCATGGTGCCTGTCCCGTCACGGGTAAACAGTTCCTGCAGGATGGCGCCATCCAGGCGCCGATCAAGCAGATGGACACGCTCTACACCAGCCTTACCCGCCTGGACGGCCGATTTAATGTAGCGGTAGGCCGGCATTTTTTCACTGGTCCCGGCGAGTAACGCCTCGGCCCCGGGTTGGGTCAACTGGTGGATCAATTGTCCACCTGCATCGGTCAAACCTTCAGCTTCCATCAGGTAAATGAGTTTATCGGCCTGAAGTTCAGTAGCAAGTCTTGCGGCAAGTGTCGTGGCATTCAGGTTGAATGCCTCACCAGTCAGTGAATAGCCGAGTGGTGCGATCAATACGATTTCATTGGTAACAAGTTTCATCCGGATTGAATCGACATCGATATGCCTGACTTCACCCGTAAACCGGTAATCGACACCATCGATCACACCCAGCGGTTTGGCCATGACAAAGTTACCTGATGTTACCCGTAGTTCGGCGTGGGACATTGGGGTATTGCCCAGTCCCAAGGACAGGCTGCTCTCAATGTCGATACGCAACCTGCCGGCTGCCGCCTTGACGATCTCCATTGCCGCCGCGTCGGTTACACGCAAACCCTTGTGATACCTGGATTTCAGCTTGTTTTCAGCAAGCTGTTTTTCAATCGTGCGGCGTGTCCCGAATACCAGCACCAACTGAATACTGAGACTGTTGAGCAGGGCGAGATCATGAACGAGATTGGAAAAGGTCCCGCACTGTATTGCATCGTCATCGAACTGGATAACAAAGGTCTTGCCTCGATGCACATGAATATACGGTGATGCTGCGCGAAACCACTTTACAAACTGTAACGAGTCAAGCGGCATTTTCTGTTTCCTTCATACAAAATTGCTCAATCATTTTCGATAAAATCTTCAGCATCGGATCAATCCTGTCCATAGGCAAATATTCATTGGCCTGGTGGGCCTGATCGATATCGCCCGGCCCCAGCACCACTGTCTCCATACCTAACTCATTCAGGTAAGGTCCTTCCGTCCCGAACGCCACAGTACCGGCCGCCACGCCGGTTAACCGTTCCGCCAGTTTTACTATCTCCGCATCCGTAGCGGTTTCCATGGCGGGCAATCCCGGAATAATGGAATCAAATTCCACTGACAAACCCATGCCATCAATCGCCTGCATGACGGATTTCCTGACAGCAGCCCGCGTCTCATCCAGATCCATATCCGGTAACAGGCGCAGGTCAACACTCATTTCACAATCCGCACAGATGCGGTTGGGACTGTCACCGCCATGAATACTACCAAAATTCAGGGTCGACACCGGCACTTTGAATGCCGGATTCTGGCGCTCTGACTGCACAACTTGCCGCCATTCAAGCAGATGCGTAATGACGGCATGCATACCCTCCAGGGCATTAACACCCAGGGAGGGGTCGCTCGCATGCCCGGCCCTGCCGATGAGCTTGATGGATTCCATAACGATGCCCTTATGCATAATTACTGGTCTCAGGCCCGTCGGTTCACCTATCAGCGCATGGCGGCCCAGGTGATGGTTTGCATCCCGCAACGCCCTGGCTCCAGACATGGTGCTCTCTTCATCGCAGGTAGCCAGGACATACAGTGGGTATTTCAGTTTCGCCAAATCTGTCTTTTTCAATGCCTCGATAACGATCGGGAAAAAACATTTCATATCCGAGCTGCCCAGTCCATAAAGTCTGTTGTTCTTTTCCGTTAACCTGAAAGGGTCCTGCTGCCAGGCCAATTCATCATAGGGTACGGTATCGGTATGACCTGACAGCACCAGGCCCCCGTCTCCCACGCCGGCACAGGCTATCAGATTCAGTTTCTCCGGGTTGCCATTGACCGGTATCAGTTCAATTTCAAAACCAAGGTTCTCCAGCCAATCGGCCAGCAACTCAACGACGGCCCGGTTACTCATATCGAAACGGGGATCGATACTGCTGACCGAAGGCAATGCGATCAAGCCGGAAAAACTATCAATCAATTTGGGTAACTTGTCGGCCATTCATCTAATCCAAAGCACTACCGGGATTGGTTTCGACCGGAAAGGATACAGTAGAGAGCAGGCAGGATACAGAATAAAAGTCCGTACATGCCGCTGCGACCATGCCCGAACTGTGCAAAAGCCGGACACTAATGTATCCTATCGCACCGGTATACATGGAACAGAAGCTGTTGGAATAACTCATGACTAAAAAACTGAATCGATACAGTGCCCGCATTACCCAGCCAAAATCACAGGGGGCATCCCAGGCTATGCTCTACGGCACGGGTATGACCGAGGCGGACATGGACAAACCCCAGGTCGGCATCGCCAGTGTCTGGTATGAAGGCAATACCTGCAATATGCATCTGTTGCAACTGGCTGAAAAAGTCAAACAGGGGGTGGAAGCCGCCGGACTGGTCGGCATGCGATTCAATACCATCGGCGTCAGCGATGGCATCTCCATGGGCACTGAGGGGATGAGCTATTCCCTGCAATCGCGCGATCTGATCGCCGATTCCATTGAAACACTTATGGGGGCGCAATGGTATGACGCAAATATCTCCATCCCCGGTTGCGATAAAAACATGCCCGGCTGCATCATGGCCATGGGCCGTCTCAACCGCCCATCACTGATGATCTATGGTGGCACGATCAAACCCGGCCTGAGAAACGGACAGAAAGTCGATATCATCTCCGCCTTCCAAAGTTATGGCGAATTTCTGGCGGGGAGTATCGACGATAATGAACGATTGGATATTGTCAAACGCTCCTGTCCGGGGGCCGGCGCCTGCGGCGGCATGTACACAGCGAACACCATGGCCTCGGCAATCGAGGCGCTTGGCATGACTTTACCATATAGTGCGTCAACTCCTGCCGTCGACCCGAAAAAACTGGAGGAATGCTTTCATGCAGGCGCCGCAATCAATAATCTGCTGGAACTGGATTTGAAACCTCGCGATATCATGACCCGGGAGGCCTTCGAGAATGCCATGGTCGTTGTGACCGTCCTGGGCGGTTCCACCAATGCCGTCCTGCACCTGATCGCCATGGCCAGATCGGTGAATGTGGCATTAACCATTGACGATTTCCAGAGCGTCAGCGACCGCACCCCTTTTCTGGCCGATCTGAAACCGAGCGGTCAGTATGTGATGGAAGACCTGCATAATATCGGGGGACTGCCGGCCATTATGAAATTTCTTCTGGAAAACGGCTTGCTCAATGGTGACTGCATCACGGCGACCGGCAGGACGGTTGCAGAGAACCTGGCTGATGTGCCGGACATGCAAAAACAACAGGACATCATCCACTCGCTGGATAATCCTATAAAGGAAACCGGACACATCTGCATTCTGAAAGGCAACCTGGCGCCGGGCGGTGCGGTTGCCAAGATCACCGGGAAGGAGGGCCTGACCTTCAGTGGACCCGCCCGGGTTTATGACTCGGAGGAGCAGATGTTACAGGCGCTGGAACAGGGCCGGATTAACAAGGGTGATGTGGTCATCATCCGCTACGAAGGGCCCAAGGGCGGACCGGGTATGCCGGAGATGCTGATGCCTACTTCCGCGATTGTGGGCGCCGGACTTGGCGCCGATGTTGCCATGATTACCGATGGCCGTTTCTCCGGCGGTTCGCACGGATTCATCATTGGCCACGTGGTGCCGGAAGCGCAGGAAGGCGGTCCGATTGCCCTGGTAAAGACGGGGGATATCATCACCATCGACGCCGGACAAAATGTCATAAACATCGACGTATCCGCCGAAGAACTGGATCAACGCCGCGCCGCATGGACAATGCCTCCCTACAAGGCAATGAGTGGTACGCTCTACAAATATATCAAGAGTGTGAAACCGGCTTCGCAGGGATGCGTTACCGACGAGTAAGTGCTTCCATTTCTGGTAGTGACCCTGTTTTCCCTTCAACAAGCTGTGTCACGCTGTATTCTTCATGACGGCTTCACGCGGAATGGTGATATCTTCCGAGTCACAGGGAGTATCAGGCAGCCGGCCCGGACAGCCAACGGCATCCGGATCATGTTGCCCCGTGCCGACTTTGGTATTGATCTCCTCCGGCTCCTCCACAGGAGGCCCGGCATGTTCAGGATCGGCAATGCGCTTATCTGCTTTGTCCCTGTGTGCTCTCGTATAATTCATTGACTCAAAGGACCTGTCTGGAACTCATGATGAAACTCTGGTTTATCGATTCCATAGCATTATGCACTCTGGATATTTCAGGCAAACGGGAACACATAACGTGGCCCCGGCATACCTGATATCGGTATCGCAGACAGGGAACTTTAGCTATTTACGGTCTGACTCTTTGCACTTTGCACGATAGCAGGGCCGGTCACCCGGGGCTTGTGACTATTTTTAAGAAGCCATCTTCTTACGGTACTGCTTATAGTAGGCGATGACCTTTCTCACATAGTTGCGGGTTTCCCGGTAGGGGGGGATCTTGTAACCGAATTGCTTGACCGTGTTCTCTCCGGAATTATACGCCGCCAGCGCCAGTGCCAGATTATAATTGAACATCTTCAGTAAATCCCTCAGATAACGGCTGCCGCCGCTGATATTAGCGGCGGGATTGCGGCGATTCCTGACGCCATATCGCCTGGCCGTATCCGGCATCAACTGCATCAGCCCCACTGCGCCGGCGCGGGAAATAGCATTGGGATCGTAGGCGGATTCCGCAGTCACAACAGCATGCAGGAGTGAGCGTGGAAGCCGGTAGCGTTGTGCATAATAATTAATGGTTGCTGTAAATTTCTTCTTGTTCTTATAGAAATCTTCGGTCGCAATTCTGCTCTTCTGCTCCTCCCAGCCCTTCCATGTCCTGATCAGGCGTTTGTAACGGGAATTTTTGGGCTTGTCGGTAAGGATGATCCGGCCATGCTTGTCGATATACTTGAAGATGTCGGCATGGGCAGGCAATGACGCTGCCATATCAAGACTGGCCATGAGTAAAAGCCCCATTAAAAAATATCCTGAACGCATACCATTTTGATCGATGATTAAGATAGATTCTTTGAATTCTACCTAACTTTTTAATAAATACGCAATTATTTGTATCAACATCGCGCTGAATAGGCCCGCCAGGGCATCATCCAGCATAATACCGGCGCCCCCCTTTACCTCCCTGTCAAGCCATTGAATCGGCCACGGTTTCCATATATCGAACAGCCGGAACAGACAAAAACCAAGCACTATCCAACCCCAACCCCGGGGCGCCAGTGTCATGCTCAACAGATATCCGATAATCTCATCCCAGACAATGGCAGGGTGATCAGGCAGTCCCAGGGCGTCTGCGGTCCGGCCGCAAAGCCAGATACCCGACAAAAACAGAACCGCGACCAGACCCAGATAATAGGGCCACTGCAGTGACTGCACCGGTAGATAAATGAGCACTCCCACCAGGGTCCCGGCGGTGCCGGGTAATTTCGGAGTAAACCCCGCGCCAAATCCAAGAGAAAGAAAATGAATTGGGTCTAATAATAATTTAGAGGATAACTCATTATTCTCTGACATAGACAGAAAAAGAGAGGGGTCAGGTTCGTTGTATAATATTCAAAATGATCCCTTATGGCGTTACTTTACAGACCCCTTATTTACCTTTCTCGATTATTCCTTTACCAGCATCACGCTGACTGCTTTGACAACCACCTTGACCTGATCTCCCACTTTGATATTCAGATCGTCCAGCGTATCCAGTGTCATCACGGAACTCATCGAGGAATTTGCTGGAATTTCAAGGTCGACCTGGCTCATTACGGTCCCACGTTTGATTTCCCTGACAGTTCCCGCTAACTGATTTCTTGCACCATATTTCATCGTTACCCCTCCTGTGACACTCTGTGTTAATCACTTTTTGCCAAGATTACCTATTTCATTATAGCGAAAACAATCCACCATATGATCATTCACCATCCCGGTAGCCTGCATGTGGGCATAAACTATGGTGGATCCAACAAAGTTGAAACCACGTTTTTTCATATCTTTTGATATTTGGTCAGACAGGTCCGTATTTGCCGGCAGCTCTTTCATGCTTTTGAAGCAATTCTGGACAGGGCGATTATCAACAAACTGCCAGATATATTTATTGAAGGTCCCGAATTCTTCCCTTATTTTGATAAATGCCCTGGCATTTCGAACAACAGAACGAATCTTAAGGTTGTTACGGATAATACCAGGATGTTTGAGTAGCCATTTTACCCTGCTTTCGTCATAGAGGGCGATTTTATTGAAGTCGAATTTATCGAAGGCATCGCGGTAGGCCGACCGTTTCCTTAATACTGTAATCCAGCTTAATCCTGCCTGAGCACCTTCGAGGACCAGAAACTCAAACAGTTTACGATCTCGATGAACCGGCACTCCCCATTCCCTGTCATGATAACGGATATAAACCGGGTTGACGCCTGCCCATTTACAGCGCTGCATACTAATGAATTAAAGTTTAAAAAAATGGACACCCATCAGCCGTCTCCAGCCAAGCGATATTGAGTTCATGAATTATTTGAATTTGGTACAACGAACCTGACACTATTATTAGCTACTATATACATTATACAGGACAAAGGCAGCAACCATCGTATAGGCGGTCATCATGAGTTTCAAAAGTATGTGATCGCTAAGCCGGCTATTGATGATCGACCCGATCTGGCCTCCTATAATTACTACGGGAGCCAGGATAAACGCAATTTTCCATGGAATCACAATCTTTTCAGCGTGGATAAACGAAAGATCGCCAAAAAGCACTATTAGATTGGTGCATAGTGCCGACAGAATTGTGAGGTGTAGAACCAGCGCACTGGTGCCCGTCGCGATCTTGACCGGGACTCTTTTCCGGATTGTGAGGAAAGTGTTCGATATCTCCCCGATGGCTACACCGATAAATCCACCAAGTATGCCGGCGTTGGAGACAATTAAACGATCCATCCACGAGAACGTGATAGTATGGCTGAGATCCGGCCGGCCGGCACCTGCTGCGTCTCCTTTAGATAGCAGGTCGACTGCTTCAGGTGGCGTAGTGAGCGCAGCTATCTCCTGTAACACCTCATCTTCATCATCCTCCAGATCACCCATCCGCATGGCGGCGATGGAGTCACCACATAGCAGACAGGTGTGGCGTACGTCGTGCCTGTAAGCCCGGAAGATAATTGCGGCGAGTATCAGGAGTACTATGCCAAAAATAATGAGTAGCCCCGACCCCGGTATGAAAAATGCAACAATGCGTGCGACTACTGCGAGCGGTACTGTAATCATTAAAATACGTAACCCGAGTTTCAGGTCAACCTGTTTCCGAAACCAATAGCCCAGTACGCTGCTGGTATAACCGAAGAATTCGACGGTAATCGCCAATCCGATTGCCTCATTGGGAGTCATATCTGGAAAATTTCCAACAATGCGCGGAAACATAAAGACAAATGCCGGAACAAACAACACGGCTGCCTCCATTGCCAGGGTACAGACAAAAATACAGATAGTCAGGGAAATAGCGATAAAAATCGCTAAATCAAAAAATTCAAATCCAAATATCATCAATTATCCTCTATTTAATCGACACAGGAATATTCATACAGGTCGCAATTTGTGCAAACGACAGGTTAAATTCGGTACCTGGTATGGGTGCAAAAAGGGGCTTGCTGTTTAACAGTAAAACCGGCCCTTCTCAATTAAGCATAAAAAAACTTGATTTTATTCGACTATCGGAGTCCGGCCTGTCCGGGTAATATTACTTGAACTGCGCCTAATCTACACCAAAAAATGAAAATATCCGGTATTACTCTCACAAGCCAGGCCAGCCTGGCCTCTCGGCCAGGCGGAGAGATGAAATGACACGGCCAGGATTATATGCCATCAATCAAACCTGGCCGTTCGGGGACAATGCCAGTAATATACTATTAACGTGATAATTCCGGGACAGGATTTAACGCCCGCCGAGGCGCCGTTATGCGCCACACACATACCAGGTAGTATATTTATGTAGCCATACTCACCTTGGTATTATTTTTGAACAGCGCCCAGCTGAACCAGAAAATCTTGTTGTAATGCGGAATTCCCTGGAGGGTCTGCCCGGAATAACTGCCATCTTTTGCCGTGCCGGTGATATCCCAGTGACTGCCGGATTGCTTGTCCACAGCTATCGCCCCAGGGGAGGAGGCATCAGCAGAGACCGCTTCAAATTCCAGCACCGAACCTTCAATATTCCTGGAATAGATGGCGCCAATATCACGCTTTGTATCATACAAAACGACGATGGGCTCACCGCCGACCGTGTCATTATGCACCGGGTGATCACGCAGGAAAGAGGTCGGATAGGCACAGGTATCCCCATTTAACTCCACCCCGTACACAAATGACATGGCCGGTAAACGGGTGTCCAGTTTGCCTTGTATGCGATGCCAGGGTTTACTACGGCGCGCCAGTTTATGGATCGGGATCATCATGCTCAACATTAACCCCACCATCTTGTCACGCAGGCTCTTGGCAGGCGCATAATAGAGTTTGGTATCCGGATGCAGTTCCTTCCACTCTTTCCAGGTCGTCATCACGGTAGGCAGAAAATCAAGCTGCTCGCCCTTATCCGGGCCATGAATGACCTTGCCGTCCAACTGCTGGATGAAGTTCCCCGTTTTCAGATCACGGTAAATGATATTATTGTTATAAGCGGTGACGCATCCCAGATTCATCGGTTTATTCTTGATTTCATTTTTAAAGGCCATGCCGCTATTACACAGGATACAGTAGGAGATCGTCACAGGCGTGCCGCCAACCGTATCCGTATAGAAATGCGGTCTTGAGATAGCGTCGCGGGAGTAGGCCCGCACCTCACCACCATGGACAAGACCGATGACCACCTCATCCTGTTTAATGACCTTGTCACCCTCCTCAGGCGTCATGATTTTCGGATCCTGAGGTGGTGTCATCACATAAGGAACATAGCCGCTCCAGAACATAAACGCCAGCACGCCGATGCTGATCAGCGCCGTCCACAGCCAGGCCTTATCGGCATAGTCCATCACTCCCCTTCCCAACAGGACAGCGAAACAGATGATGCCGATTGTCCAGAGGATGTGACGATTCAGAAAGATCTTCAGCTGTGTGTCACGTGAAAAATTTACGATATCAATGGTCATGGGCGAAAATGGTAAAAAGATAACAAGAATTGATACCATCGCCACTGCATATAAAATGAGATCCAGGTATTGAGTAACCATATCTCTTACCCCCTTAGCTTATGTTGTAGATAGTACGCAGGTCATCGATCATCTGTTTTTCGTCACCCTTCCAGATGCCTTGATGGCCAAGATTTATATCCGCCATCTGCTCGCGCCCCACCACACGCCGTATAAAATTAACGATGGTGTCCGCGACATAGAGCGGATTATCCGTATGTGCAAAGTGTCCTGCACGCGGGACATAGTTAATGGTAACGTCGTCCGTCCCCAGCACATGGGCAAACCGTTGTGTCTGGGCCGCCGGCATCATGGTGTCGTACTCACCCCACATGATCAGGGTCGGCACCGTGATCCTGTCGTATTGGACGCCCATGGGCTGTTTGTCCGGATGATAGGGCAGTAACAGGGCCGGACTGAGTGCCGCAGAACGATCGGCAAGCACCCGCAGATTATGCAGATTCAACAGTGCTGTGGTTGAACGAAAGATATCGCTAACACCGTCACCGTTACGGTTTCGCTCGTAATCCTGATCCACGTAGGGAAAGGTCAACAGGCGGATTTTATATTGATTATAAACGGCCGGATTCCATACCATGGTTTTCAGGATCTGCACGAGGGTCTGATCGAAAGCGGCAAACAACATGGCGAACTGGGCATCACCCTCAGGTGTGTTCGGCACCATTGCTGCCCGGCCTATCGCCTGGATCTCGTTGACTGGATAGCCGTCAAACGCAATGGCGTCGGATTGTATGAAGGCCAGCAGGCGATCATTATGCCTGGCCGCATAATGCGAAGTAATGCCACAGCCCCAGTCATCGGCTATCAATACGAATTTCCTGCCTGGATATTCGTGTTGCATGAGCTTCTCCACATAATCGACATCGTTGACCCAGTCCCACTGGGTCGGCCTGCCCTGGGGAATAGCCACATCGACGCTGGCGCCGATCTTCTCGCCATACCTGCGTGGCTGGCTGCTCTCGCCCATGCCGAGCATGTCGATGGCAATGGTTTCACAAAACGGCGAAAGCAACCGCTGTACCTCTTCCCACTGGGCACGGTTACAGGGAACGCCATGGATGAGCAGAACCAGAGGCCCTTTATCTCCCTGTTTGGTATAGGCGATCTCAAACTCGTCGCTCCACTCGGTTTCGGTGCTCTGTGCCCCTCCCACCTGTAGCAAACCTTCCGTTGGCGCCTTGTATTTGAATTTGCCATAGGTTACTGCACCGCCGTCCCGGTAGATGGACAGATCCACATCATTGCCGGCAGCGCGCACAGGGGGGTGACTCAGGGCGGCATACATACTCGGTACTGCATCAGACATACTGCTTTAACTCCTCTAAAAAGACAAAGACGATAACGGATTAACGTGTGCTTTGCCGACGAGACAGCCGGGAAAACATGCACTCTCCTCTCCATTCAGAAGATCCATTCAGACCCCCTAAAATTGCCAGGTCAGGCCCATACCCGCGGTAAAAAGCGTGCCATCGTTATGAAAAGGGCCAAAATTCGCTTCACCGTCGAAGGCATAGGAGGTATTGACATCGAGGCGGATGTTTGTAGTGGGGATGTCATAACCCAGGCCGATGGAGACGCTCTGCTGCCAATGGCCATCGGCAATCGTTGCCTGCGCCAGTTGCAGAAAAGGCCTCGTTACCGGTATAGATGGCGGGTTGGTAGGGCCGGGCGGGAGCGCTGGGGAAAACATGGGATTTTTTACAAGCGTGACTTTTCCAAAGGAATCAAAGGGCTTGATGTCCGATGAGTTCTTGCCGATCTTGGTGTTAAAGGTATAGCCGGTGCGCAGGTAGACATTACCGATGGGCGTCGCCAGTTTGTGTTGAATCCCGCTAGAGAGGATATACTGGTCCTTCCAGAACGAATTGTAACCGTTGGCGTCGTCCCAGTTCTTATAACGGAAATCCAGTTCGATTACGGTGTTTTTCAACAGGCCTTCGCTGGTGGCGATACCGAACTGCACCTCACGCGGTTGCTCCAGTTCAATGGCGCTAAAGACATCGGGCGCGGTTTCAATCACATTCTGATAGTTGATACTGAGTTCCTCCTTGTAGGCAAGGCCGACGACAACCGGCCCATACTCAACCGTGGCGCCGACACTGCCGCCCAAGCCAAGTTCATGCACATTGGCGGTCGTCTCAGTGAGGCCGGCATTGAGCGAGGCGATGCCGACAGTGATCGCGCCGCCAACGCTGAGCCAGTCCGTCACCTGGTAGGCGGCCACCATGTTGCCGCCGAACAGGGCCAGATCGGCCACGAGATTGGGCGCGTTGGTGACATCACGAAAATCCGATCCCAGTCCCGACACCCCGGTCAGGCCGATACCCGCTACCAGTCTCGGCGTAATCCGGTGAATCGCCGCTGCATGGGGCGCCACCAGTTCAGTCTCTCTGGAGGAACCGTTGAAGGGACCGGTGAGTGGGGCCATACTGGCTGGTACCCCTTCAATCAGGCTTGTAGGCCCGGCTGCGGAGGCCTGTAACCCCGGATCAGCGAAGGTGCCACCGATAATAAAGGCATTCGAGCCTTTTAACTGGGTCAGGGACGAAGGGTTGGCAAACAGCATGGCGATTGGGTCCTGCGGCCGGGCGATACCGACGCCCTCCATGCCGCCTGCAGCCGGTGTCAGGGTTAAATCAAATTCAGAACCATGCGGTCCCGCCTGCGCCACCCCCCAGCATAAACTGAGCATAAACAGAGAGATGGCAGAGACTGCGGTAGAGACAAGACGTATCTTTTTCATCGTTGCTTCCTCCCATAGCTTGGCTGATTATTCAGCGATGTTGAGAACTCCAAGGACTAATGAGTCGATTATAAGGAACGCTCCCCCACAGGAAGCTTTATATATTATTATATGTTGAGAAATGCTCAAATATAGTCTTTAATAATCTATTATGAGTAGTAAAAGGTAACATTAACTGTATATTCCACATTTTTCTTGTTGTCAAGGCCATATCGACGAAAGAAATTAATATGACGATGAACTCATTTTTTTATTGCAAAATCATGACGGGATGCGCATGTAATTCAATTAATACTTGATAAATTTACTTAGTTATTATATGAATAGGCACCTGAATTTACCCACGTCAACACCATGACACCCGCAAGGCGAATACCAGGATGAACGAAGCTGTAATCGACACCGAATCAGAATTGCTGAATATCAAAGAGGCCGCCTCGTTATTGAATGTCAGCGAAATATCGCTCAGGCGCTGGACCAACTCCGGCAAACTCCCCTGCTCCCGCGTTGGCGGCCGGCGTGAGCGGCGCTTCAGGCGGGGCGATCTGCTGACCTTTCTGGAACGCCAGAAGAACATTGCCCCGGCGCCGCCAAACAGGCCAGGGGACAACCACAGGGCACATATCCTGCTGGAGGGCCTGTCCATCGATTACGGGAATCACCTCTGTTCCCTGTATGAGACGGATATCGGCCGGGTCAAAATGGCGGTCCCGTTTCTGGCGGAAGGCCTGCGCAGCGGCGATGTATGTTTCCTGATAGCGGCCGCGGAGGAGAAGGACGATATCGTCAAACATCTTGAAAACGCCTACAGGGGCTATAAAAAGGCCATCAACACCGGAAAATTGATCCTCTCCGAAGGCATGGAGAGCAGCGCGGAGATGTTGACCTATCTGGAGCAGAATTTCATTCTGGCAACCCGCGCAGGCAGCCAGTGCCTGCGCGTGCTGGGGGATATGTCCTGGTTTATGCATAAAGGCCTCGATATCGATGACCTGTTTGATTTTGAGAACCGTTACAATCACACCCTGGCCCGCCGCTACCCGGTGATCAGCCTGTGTCAATACGATGCCCGCAAGTTCTCCGGCACCTCCATTGTAAATGCCCTGAAAAGCCACGAGGACACCTTCCAATATCCCCTTGCGCGGTTTATCGGCGCCTGATCCGCAAAAAAAATGCACCACAGAGGCACGGTGATCACAGAGTTATAATTATCTGTTCAAAAGCCTGTGTAACCACCCGGATGAACAACCCGGCCGCAAGCGACCGAGTTTCGGTTTATATTATATCTGTTATCGCTATACAACTCGGGGCAAACCCCAAAGATTTTCGCTTGTTATTTTTAACTTTTATTATCTCTGTGTACTGGTCCATAACTACATAAACACATCCATGTGTAATATCTGTGCCTCTGTGGTTATTTATTAACAAACGACGTTTGATAATTAAGAAGCCATCGTTGCAGCCTTGACAAAGGCCTCGATGTTTTCCGGTGGTGTGTCTGCTGTTATCTCGCAACCTGGCGCCAGCATGAAGTGGCGCGCCTCATACCCACCCGCTGCAGCGATGGCTTTCTGGCAGGCAGCGGTCACCTCTTCAGGTGTCTTCAGCGGTAGCAGTTGAATATGGTCGATATTGCCGGCAACGCCAATCTCGGGCTCGAACAACTCGCGCATACGGTTTAGATCCACCGTATCACCGATATTGATCATATTCAGCCGATCCAGTGTCTTGAATGCGTCTACGTTGCGTTCCATGTGGGGCGTAACCGCACCACACATGTGGACCATATTATAGTCATAGTCCTGTAGCAGTTCAGGATAGTACTCGATGGAATATTCGCGCGTATGTCTGGGACTCATCATCTGGGTATCGTGTTCACAGATCATGAGGATAGTCGCCCCGGCCTCTTTCAGCTTCCGTGCATAGGCCCGTGATACCGCCGTTGCCCTCTGTACCAGACGATGTGAAAACTCATGGTCTTTGACCATCTCCCGAATGAAGGTCTCATAGGGCATCAACTGCAATGACATGGTCAAGGGCCCGGTAATGAAGGCCACCACGGGGACCTCTGCCTTCCCGGCAAGGAGCCGTGTGCCTTCGATGAGTGTGCGCGTACTCAAGGTCGCCATAAAATCAGGTATGTCGTCGAGTTTACCGATCTCATCCTTGCTCTTGACCAGATAATCCGTGATCCAGGGCGCCTTTTTGGGTGGATAGGTTACCCCTGATCCACAGGCCTCGGCCACGGGCCAGCTGGGCTCCACCTGGATAGTGATCACGTCATAGCCATACCGGGCCTGGGCATCCAGATGGGACTGGGCTGCCGCTTCGGCATCCTTGTACATGATGTCGTAGGTGAACCCGGCAAGAATACCGGCATGGTCCCCGATCTGGGGGAACACGGGTGGACGGTCCACGGCTTCTCCCTTCAAGGCGTTGTATACGCGGTCAAACGAATTCATAGTGGTTGTAATCCTCCGAATTTATGATGGATTTTTTGGGTCTTCAGCAGAATCTGTGGGTTGATATATAAACAGTAGCCCGTCA